>NZ_BAAGXV010000021.1:0-187302 GCF_054779655.1 Pontibacter brevis | reverse complement strand
GGCGTTGCCAGTCATAGTCGCTGATTTCGTAACGTCGCATAAGCTTTTTGAAACTTAAACAACAGTAAAACAAAATCATTCATTAATTGTCAACACGACCTAGCTGTTATTGAATTGATGCTAATGACTATTGACTAGACCAGCACGTCACAATATGTTGCTACTGGCTGCACAGCTACGCTGGAAAAATGCATCTTTCACATCAGAAGTTTTCAAAAAAATTACATCTTTTCTTTAAAATTGAGTAAACTCATCATCCAAAAGAGGGAAAGGCTCCAGAACATGTAGAAGCTGACGGCCCTTGTTAACTGATTGTTGTTATTTTTACCAGATGTTATACGGAAGGATATTGTTTATCATTCCTGCTATACAGTTAATGATTTTGCTTTGAAAAAAATATACAAGCTTCTTTTTCTATTCTTTTGGATGCTGAGTGGTGCGTATGCACAGTCTGGCAAAATGTTTTCCGTGGATCAGGAGCTCTCCAACAGTCTGATACATCAGGTTTACCAGGATAGCAAGGGTATTATATGGATTGCCACTGAAGATGGGCTAAACCAATACGATGGGTCTAAATTCACCATCTATAGGCATGATCAACAGGATCCTCAATCGATTTTGAATAACTACGTCAGCCTCCTGTTTGAGGACAGGGAGGGGCATCTGCTGGTAGGATATTATAATGGCCTGCAGCTATACGATCATGCAACAGACTCTTTTAAGCAAATTCCCTTGTTAAGGGAAGGGAACGGCAAATTTGATGCGCATGTGCTCAGCATAACTGAACGGCAAAATGGGGAGATATTAATCGGAACTTCGGGATACGGAGTATTTTCGCTGGATTTAGAAGGAACGGAGCCCAAAGTACAGCCAGTAAAATTCCAACTCCCAGCCGGCATCATCGATTACCTTTTTGAAGACGCCAATCAGAATCTGTGGGTAGCCACCCAGGACAAGGGGCTGTTCCGTATCGGAAAGAACGGCCATACCAACCACTTTCACGAACCTGAAATGCCCAGGAGTTCCATAACGGGCATATGCCAGGATAAGGAGGACAATATCTATATAAGCACTATACACAATGGGCTCTTTGTCTATGATAAAGCCAAGGACGGCTTCAACCAGATTCCATTTTCGCCTTCTCCGAATTTATCCATCAGTTCCATGCATCCGGGCAAAAAGGAAAACAGGCTGTACCTGGGAACCGATGGCGAAGGAGTAAAAATCTATGACCTGAAAAAAAGGCTTATTACGGATGGAAATTTCAATGTAGCGACCTTCGATTTCAAAAAGTCAAAGGTGCATTCCATTCTGGAGGATAAAGTGGGCAATCTTTGGTTAGGCATCTATCAGAAAGGGGTGATGCTGCTACCTGCCCGTGCCAGTAACTTTGAGTACACCGGTTATAAGTCAGTCCATAACAACACCATCGGCTCCAATGCCATTCTTTCTGTTTTTGAAGACAATGAGGGCACGCTCTGGATCGGCACAGATAGCGATGGTCTCTACGGAATTAGCCCGGATGGAAAGCAAAAAGCTCATTTCAGCCGCACCTCCGCCCCCGCCTCCGTGTCTTCCTCTATCATGAGCATTTACGAGGATTCGAACCATACCCTTTGGTTGGGTTCGTACCTGCACGGCTTGGCGAAAGTGAACCGCGAAACAGGGAAGTGTGAATATGTATCTGAAATAAGGGATGAAAACGCCAACCAGGTGGAGCGGGTGTACAGCATGGTGGAAGACCGGCAAAAGACGCTCTGGATTGCCAGCATGGGAGCCGGCTTGTTCTCCATGAACTTACACTCGCAAGAGATTACCCACTACGATGCAGTTTCGGGTTTCCAAAACACAGGCACTGAAAACACCCTTCATAACCGCTGGATTAATTGCCTGCTGCTGACAAGCCAGGACAAGCTTTATATCGGCACCTATGATGGTATCGGTTGCCTCGACTTAAAAACCAGAAGTTTCGTTTCTACGCATGGCACCAATCGCCTGCTGCATGGTTCTATTGTTTACTCCCTACACGAAGACCCTAAAGGGAACATCTGGATTGGTACCTCACAGGGCCTGATGCACCTGGACAGCAAAACAAATAGAATAAAGGCCTATACCACGGAGGATGGATTGCCCAGCAATGTGATATGTGCTATCAAAGGAGACGGTGCAGGAAACATTTGGGTCAGTACGAATTATGGTATCTCTAAGCTGAATTCCCAGCGAAGTAGCTTTGTCAATTATTTTGCAAACGACGGCTTACAGGGAAATGAGTTTAGCAAGGGAGCCGCATTCGTAAATGGAAAAGAGCAAATCATCTTTGGGGGAGTTAATGGCATCACCTACTTCAATCCTTCAGAAATCCCAGAGTTGATTTCCGCTCCCGGAAAAAAGTTGGAAGCTCGCATCACAGGCTTTTACCTGAACAATCAGGCGGTGAAGAAAGGAATGAAATCCGGCAAGTATGTTATTGTCGATGCCGCTGTCATGGATGCTGACAGATTCCACCTCTCACACCAAGATAACTCCTTCAGCATAGAGTTATCTGCCATGGACTTCGCTAATCCGGATCGGATAACTTACCAGTACTCCCTGCAGGGTGAGGATTGGATTAGCCTCCGCCCTGGAACAAACACTGTAAATTTCACCGATCTGTCACCTGGAACGCATCGCTTCAGGTTTAGGGCAAAAGATTATAGTCATTATTCAGCTACCAGGGAGATTTCGATTATTATTTCCCCTGCCTGGTACTTTTCTCCCTTGGCTAAAGCCGCCTACGGACTGGTGCTGGCAGCCGTTTTCATATTGGTGGCGCTGCAAATCCGCCATCGGCAGCGCACCCGTCAGAAAATGCAGGAGCACTTGCATGCAAGACAGATTATCGACGCCAAACTGCAGTTCTTCATTAACATCTCGCACGAGATTCGCACACCCATGACCCTGATCATCAGCCCCCTGAAAAAACTGATCGCAACAGACAAAGACCGAGAGCGCCAGAAAACCTATGCCACCATGCAGAGTAATTCTGAACGCATTTTGCTTCTCATCAACCAGCTCATGGATATCCAAAAGATCGATAAGGGGCAAATGCAGTTGAAATTTCAGGAAACAGAAATGGTAGGATTTATAAAAGAGCTTTGCAGCATATTCGATGAACAGGCCCAAGCCAAAAACATCATGTTCCGCTTCCACCATAGGACAGAGCAGTTACCGGTATGGGTGGATCCTACCCATTTCGACAAGGCCATCCTGAATGTGCTAGCCAATGCCTTTAAGTTCACCCCCAGGAACGGCAAAATCGATATTTACCTCCATTTCGGGGAAGACGGAAACGAGGGAAATGAACTGCGCCGGTTTATAGAAATAATCATTGCAGATAATGGCATCGGCATAGAGGAGAGTGAGCAGGAAAAAGTCTTTGAGTGCTTTTACCAGGTCCAAACCCCTCACAATCATTTCGTGGGTGGCACAGGCATTGGCCTGAACCTAACCCGATCCATTGTAGAACTTCACCATGGCACCATCAGGGCAGAAAAAAACAAGGAAGGCCGGGGGTGCCGCTTTGTCATGCGCCTGCCCTTAGGAAAGGACCACTTAAAGACGGAAGACCTACTGGAAAAAACACCCCTTGTGCTCGAATCAGAGCTTTCCAATCATGCCTTCCCAACACCAGCAGATGATGCTGAGGATGTGAAGGTAAAATCTAAAACCAGAGGATGTGTGCTGATTGTAGATGATAATGAAGATATCAGGCAGTACATCTGCCAGGAGCTTGCTGCAGATTATCATGTGATGGAGAGCGCCAATGGAAAAGAAGCGCTTTCTGTTTTGTTAAGCAAAACACCTGACTTGATTATCAGTGATGTGATGATGCCTGAAATGGACGGGATTACCCTCTGTCGGAAAATCAAACAAAACGTCAATATAAACCACATTCCAATCATACTGTTGACAGCCAAATCTGATGAAGAAGATAATCTAAAAGGTCTGGGTATTGGAGCTGATGCTTACCTATTGAAACCCTTTAGCCTTGAAATCTTAAAAAAAACGGTTCAGAACATCATCAGGAACCGGGAAATGCTTAAAAACAACTTTAGCGGCAATCAACACCACAGTGATAAAGTACAGAAGGTTGCACTAAAGTCTGCAGATGAAAAATTGTTGGCCAAAGTCCTGGACGTTATCAACCAGAACTTAGACAATCCTGCCTTAAGTGTTGAAATGCTTGCCAGTGAGGCTGGTATCAGCCGTGTACACTTACACAGGAAAATGAAGGCGTTAACAAACCAGACGACACGGGATTTTATTCGAAATATCCGCCTGCAGCAAGCCGCAGGCTTGCTCTCCAGCAAGCATATTAATATTTCTGAAGTAGCCTTTGCAGTAGGGTTTACAAGCCTTGCATCTTTTTCAACTGCCTTCAAGGAACTTCATGGAGTACCTCCAACAACTTATATGGAAGCGCACCTGAACCAGAGCGAAACAGCTAACAGCTTTTAATGTAACTAACCTGTGTTAGGAGAGGAACTACACTAAGCGCACAATGAAATGAACCTTTGTTTCATGTGTCAAAGTCCACTAATCCTTAGCTGATTGTACTAGTGCTTCTCCAATCTAAATTTTAGAACATATTTCCTGAAATCAGTAAGAGAAAGTACTTGTTTCAGTATCATTCCTAATTCATAATTTCTAGTTTGGCGAAGCACTAGTCCTATTTAATAACAAAGGAGACATCTGCGTGACTATACTTCAATGACAAATCAACCTTTAGTACGGCTGCTTTTTTTACAGGCAAGTCGGTGCCCCCATTTAAAGCCTATTGCCTCCAGGAGAAGCACCCGCTCCGGATCCAGCTTTTCCCTCGCATGCCGCATCCTGCTCACCCACTTACCCAGCTTTTGGTCTTCATGCCATTTAACTGGCACATACGTATGTCCATAATTTTCTTTGAACTCAATTAAGCGCTTATACATTGATTCCCATGGAAGGATGCTTCGGCGGCGAAGAGTCCATTTGAAACCAATCTGCTCTAACAACTCTACCTTCTGTGTACTCAAGTTCAGCTTGTTCAGCCTCATCTTGTACACCCATGCTGACAGCTGTGGATTTGGCTCCCACCGAAAAGGTACACAGGTATGGCCAAACTGAACCTTAAAATCAGCCAATGCCTCGTACATCTTCATCCAGTACCCCTCCTGCACACTCCACGGAAACTGAATCTCATTAAGAAGATTGATGCGCGCCTGCGGGAGCCTGCCTTTGTAAAAGAGCTTGCGCTGCCAGCTGACCCATTGCTGAAGCACCGGGTCAATCTTCAGTGATACCTGGAAACTGCCATACTCCTGCCTGTAAGCTTTTAGCTTTTTAAAGTTGTCGTTCCACTGCTTGTCGTAGCCCAACTGTAGCTTGTACTTCACATCCTTCCCCCACACAAAGCCCAACTGGTCCAGCCGCCTCTTCTTTGTTGCCTGTAACGTGCCTTTCGCCTCGAGTCTCCTTTGGGTAGCTACCCAAATGCCAAGGCTTCTGTTCTCTCTGTAATTAGTGGGTACAAAGCAGTGGCCGTTGTTTTTCTTATATTCCTCCAGTTGTTCATACCTTTCCTCCCAGCTTCTACTTTTCATGTCGTCACAGCTCCAGGTAAACCCGATCTCTTCCAGCCGCTTGTACCTGTCGGCTGGCAGCTGATCCTTTTGCTTGGAAAGCCTTTGTCGTTCAATCCAGCTGGCAAGCTTTGTGTGCTTGCACGGCACACGGCAGTGTCCGTGCCTCCTACTATATGCGACCAGTTGTTGGAAAAAATTTTCCCACTGGGCGTCATAAACATCCCGAATGCTCCAGGTGAATTTCAGTTCGTTTAGCCTTCGCTCCCGGTCCTCACTCAACTTACCCTTCATGTGCATTTTCCGCTGCATAATCACCCAAAGGGCAAGCTGCTTGTCTTCTGGCCACCGCCTGGGCACCCGGCAATGGCCAAAGGCTGTGTAAAAATCTTTTAACCTCCAGTACATCTGATTCCAACGGTGATTCCTGCTGATGGGAATGTCCCAGTCCACCTCTAGCCTGTCTAATTCTTGTAGCTGGCTTTCTGACAGGAGTCCTTTGTTGATGATTTGCCGCATCAGCCAGTCTTTAAGCTGCTCATGCTTCTCATCATCTGGAATGAAGGTATGACCAGTCTCCTGCACGAAAAGGACCAGCTGCCCGTACATAGCATTCCAGGAATTTGTTGTTTCCTATATCACAAAGTTCAACTCCTCCAGTTTCTCCTTTAGTTCATCAGGAAGCAAATGTCTGATGCGCCTCTGGATGTTTACCCACTGCGCCAGCTCTTTATCAACATGAACAGTAGGAAGATTATTCTTGCTAAAATAAAACTTCAACTTTCCATAGTTAAAGTGCCAGTTGTCAAAGTACTCCCTGTTGAATAAGCTCTCCCCTTGATATTTCATGACCAACTTTTAAGCTATATTATTGCTGATTTCACTTTGTTAATTCTCCGAATACATACCAGTACCCAAGTTCAGGTGTGCACTGGTTTTACCTTCAGGGTAGTGGCTGCTGCGTTTACTTATATTTTTATAGCTGTAACGAACACTGGAGAGACATAAAGTAAAGTCTCCGGTTGCCTCTTATTCATAGCACTTTGGCCGAAGCTCGGCTGAGGAATAGGTGGGAGGCCAGCAATAGAATTTGTATCCGGTGCCAGCGTTTGTACTTTATGCCGATCTGTTGTGCCAGCTAAATAGTCTCTCCAGCACTACCACCCACAAGAGCGTTGAAGGAATAGAAAGACGTCATTCAAAAATCAATCTTCATTCCTTTTCTTTTTGACTGATTGACTTTCTCAAGGGAGACAACAACTTCTATTGATTCCTTTCATCAATTCATCTCGGCCAGAAAAACCCTACATGCAAGCCACCATTCACACTTGCAAATATATTTTTCTAAAGGAGAAAGTGATTGTATTGATGTAACACAGGTGTTAAGCCATGTTACAAAAGAAGAAATTCATGTTACAAATCTTTATGATTATGTTACACAATGGCTTAATTACAGAGGGGGCAGTTTCCACTAACTAAAAAAGGTGGATGAGAAGGAAAACTGGCTTACCAAACTGGTGCTAGGGGAATTATTTACCCTGTAGAAAACTTTAAAATTATACGAATAGGTGCAGCTGGAATGGATGTGAAACTTGACAAAAGGGAAAAGAAAATATATTTTGGATTACGCTTCCTCCCAAAGTTGTTGAGCTTTGGTGCAAATCAGCATTGGAGCCTAATTTTGCCTCCTATTTAATTTGTCCTCTTTTATCCTTCGCCTCCTTCTCAAAATTCACCAGGTTAAACATCTCCCGCATCCTGGACCGCACTCGTTTCCCATAGGCTTGCTCTATCTCCAGACTGTTCAGGTTGGTGGTCAGGTGCGTCTTCACGCCCCACAGCACAAACTGGTCGTAGCGGCTCAGCAGCACCTCCCCCATCACGTTGCAGGTGTTGCCATAGTGCTTCCCGCTGCTCTGCGTCCCTAGGTCATCGAAGAGGTAGGCGCTCGCCCTCAGGAGCGAGCCCGGAGGAGGGTGGCTGTAGCGCTGGATAACCTCGCAGCCATCAACGTGGAACTCAAAGCTTACCTCCCGGCAGGACTTAACCCGGTAGCGCTCCTGCGGGGGCAAAAGCAGGCGTAGCAGCATCATCAGGCTCGTCTTGCCGCAGCCTATGGGCCCCGTGAGCAGGATGCCCTTTCTGAGGCTCAGGCCCTGACGCGCTGCACTTTCCCTGTCCCCCACCGCGTAGGCCAGCAGCTTTTCCAGGAGCGGGTAGTCCTCCTCGTAAAGCCGGAAGTGCTCCCCGTACAGCTCCTTTCCTTTGCGCTCCTGGAAGGCAAGGCACCGCGCGAAATCAAGTACCTGATTCTCCTTCTCCGGCTGCGCCATTGCCTCAGAGGGGCTCGGTGTAGTATTTTGCCCCGGCACGACCTGCTGCAGACGCTGCTGGATGATTTCCCTGATAACCTGCATCGTTGTTCTGATTTATTCCGTTGATGTTCCATTTGCGGGCGGCTGCCTGCCAGTCCTGCATGGGCGTCCTGCCCAGTTGCCAGCCGTTGGCACTGTAGTGGTGGAAGAAGCGGAACGCCTCCACCTCCTGCCAGTCCTCCGAGCAAAAGAAAGCCATCACCGCCTCCAGCTCCGGCGGCCCATCCAATGCTGCTTTCTTTTCTTTTTGGGCGCAACCTTTTTCTTTTCTTTGCTCCTTTCTGACTCCCACCTGTTCATTTTCTGAACCAGCTGCAGGAATGGGTGCCTCTCTTTTGTTTAAGATGTTTTTAAAGTTTGTATTGTTTATAGAAGGGCCCACTTCCCGTTCAACTCCCACACAGCTCTGGTTCACCTCCGGCACAAAGAATGGCCGGGTCAGGTGTACATTCCCTGTCCTGCCTCTCGCCAAAGCCCAGCATGTAGACCAGGCTTCCCCGGAAGTGGTTGTAGGAGGGGTCATAGTGGAGGTAGCCCCAGGCGTGCAGCTCCTTGATGCAGCGGTGGTAGGTGATCCGGGAGCTGATGCGGGAGATTTCCATTACCTCGGATCGGGAAACGGAGATGGGGTTACGGAACCTGGTGAGGTTCCACTGCTGGAACAGGGCCATGTACAGGCTCACGTGCGTGGGGTTGAGGCGGTAGTCGCGGGAGACCCTTTGGAAGAAGCCGGTCAGGTGGGCGATGTAGTTCATGGCCGTGCCTCCTTTCCCTCCAGGAGCTGCTCAATGTCCTCGGAGCGGTAGTAAATCGTGCCGCCAATCTTGGTGAAGGGCAGCGTGCCGTTGATGCGCAGGGTCTGCAGTGTGGCCGGCGAAATCTGGAGCAGCTTCCGTACCTGCGCTGACTTGAGTACCAGCTTGGGTGCCTGCGGCTGCCGCTTGCTGAGAAGCTGCCGCAGGTCCTCGAGCAGCTGCCTGCGAAAACACTGCAGGTCTTCCTTGGTGATGATTTCCACTGACATAGATTTAAAGCTTTTGGTTAGGACCCAAAGGTTCACACTCCTTGCCACAGAACTTCACAAGAAGGACCGAAGGGGGTAGAACTTTTTAGCTAAAACTCCTACCTGGAAAGCAGCTCCAAAACCCCTACCGTCATGCGCAGGCGCACCCCAAACCCGCTTCAGGAGCCAAAGCACCCGCCAGGGGCATGCCCAATTTAGCTTTAGAAGGCCACAGAAAATGTTTCCCCACTACGGAAGGGGTTGTGAAAAAGTCAGCTGCCTTCCCACAATCTTCGGCCAACAAGCCCCGGTATCAATGGCAAAGAAGCGACTTACACCGCAGAGAGAAACCAGCCATGCGAAAGGAGCACATGACTCATCAAGATGCTTTCTGTATTTACCTTTGGCTACAGGTGGGGCAAAGCAAAGCCAGCCACTGCCAAGACGCACTACCAGCACTGCCAAGTTAGTAGTGCTGCACCCATCACCCCAGCTGAAACCGCTGCAAGGCCCTCAGGTCAGGGCACGAACCGGCCGCCTTCCCTTTACCGCACTTAAAGCTTTTTAACAGGTACAGCGATGAAAAAGAAGATGAGACAAAGGAGCTTTACACTTTCTGTGAAGGGAATAGCAAGATGTATTTTTGTATACAAAAAACTCTCGCGCCTCCTCCCCTCTGGGTCAGTTGCAGCTTTCGGCCGCCTCGGAACTCGGCACCCTTTTTCCCATACCAGATGATACGCCATGGCAAGGAAGAAAGAGAAAACGGAAGAAGTGCTCCTCTCCCAGCCCATCATCTTCAGGGTGACGGAGGCAGAGTACAGGCGCCTGGAGGACATCCAAAAGAAAAGCGACTGCCACTCCGTCGGGGAGGTGATACGGCGCATGCTCACGGGCAAGCCAATCAAGCTCTTTCACAAGGATGCTTCCCTGGACGGGGTGGTCGAGGAGCTGGCCAGCGTGCGGGAGGAGCTGCGGGCCATCGGCGTGAACATCAACCAGATTACGCGCCACTTCAACGCCAGCACCGGAGGGCACAAGCGGGTGCTGCTGGTGCACCAGGCACTCGAGCAGTACCGGAAGGTGGAGCAGAAGGTGAACCTGCTGCTATCGCTCATCTCCCAGCTGGCCAGGAGATGGTAGCCAAAATCATCATCGGCGAAATTTACCTCATTCTGATTTAATGAGCTCCTTTTGCCTTTACCTATCTTTTAATGAAGCGTAAAACAGAAGCTTCCAATGCAGAAAGTTTAAAACGCTTGTTGTTTACCTTTGGCTATATCTTGAACTTGTTTTTAAGCAAGCGCATGTCCTCGCTTACTTTTATGTCCAGAATCTTGGCATAGTGCTGGGTTGTTCTGAGATTGGTATGCCCCAGCATCTTTGACACACTTTCCATAGGCACGCCGTTCAGCAGCGTGACGGTGGTGGCAAAGGTGTGGCGGGCGATATGAAAAGTAAGTGGTTTATTGATGCCGCACAGGTCCGCTATCTCCTTGAGGTAGGCGTTCATCTTCTGGTTGCTCAGCACCGGCAGCAGCTTGCCCTAGTTCAGGCACTGCGGGTGGTCCTTATATTTTTCTAGTATCTTCAATGCCGTGGGCAGTAGAGGAATGCGGGAAGCGGTGTCTGTCTTCTGCCTCTTTTTGATTATCCACTTCTCCCCGTCTATACCTCTGCTGATGGCAGCGCGCGTGAGTTGCAGCACATCCACATAAGCCAGCCCTGTAAAACAGCTGAAGAGGAAAATATCCCGCACCTGCGAGAGGCGCTCCATCGCAAATTCTTTCGCTGCCATTATTGCTAACTCTTCCTCTGATAGGAAAACCCGGTCCACCTTTTTCACCTTTGCCTTATAGTTGACAAACGGGTTAGCAGAAAGCCAGCCGTTGGCCAGGCAGATGCGGATGATCTTGCCAAAGTTCTTGGTGTACTTGACAGCTGTGTTGTTGGCACACTTGCGGATGCTTCTGAGGAAGAACTCGTACTCGGTGATGAAGGCGTGGTCTATTTTCCTGATGTCGATGTCTGGGACCTGAAACTTCCACTGCAGGAAGTCAGCGGTATGTTTCAAAGAGGTGGAGTAACGCTCCAGCGCGCCTGGCGCAAACTCATCCCCCACAAGGGCTTCCATCCTGCGGTTGTGGTCCTGGAAGACCTCCAGCAGCATGATTCCTTTCTCCTCCTTCCCGATTATCCTGTTCTTGATAGCCGTTGCCGTGACCAGACCTGAAGCTTCCACCAGTTGGCGGTGAGCCTCATACACCTTTACCTGCAGGCTGTCCAGGTAAGCGTTCAGGGACTTGGAGGCTGCCTTTGTGCCGGCGGCACGACCGGCGGAGGCATTCCAACGCTCTGGCTCGCACTCTCTTCCTGTGGCCAGTTCTGCGCGCTGCCCAGCAACGGTGATGCGCAGGTAAACAGGGGCAGGCCCCGTGCGGTAGTTCTTTTGCTTTTTAAGGTAAAAGAGAAGACTGAAGTTAACACTCATAATTACGTGACTTTAAAAGTTAAACAAATGTAGTTTTGCAGTCACCCGTAATCAAGATGTACACCTTTTGTACATCTTGTGTATCAGACAGTTACGTTAAATTTGGTGAGTAAATCAAACACTCAACTGAACTCACCGGATTACTCACCTTTTTATGCGAAAAACTGAATAATCTGGTACAGTTTTAAAAGCAAAAAGCCTGCAAATACTTGATTTGCAGGCTTTTTGCTCTTTTTGGTATCGCTACCGGCAGAGAGTGAGGGATTCGAACCCCCGGACCTGTTACAGTCAACGGTTTTCAAGACCGCCGCGTTCGACCACTCCGCCAACTCTCTTTCTTAATTCGTGTACAAAAGTAGGGGCTTGCACTGAATTTTCAAAACTATACGACAAAATTTTTAAGCGGTTCTAACACTTATAACCTAACCTTCTGATTGTGAAGCTGGAATTTTCTCATATCCAGAAAGAAGTCAAGCTCCTTTCAGCTATGTTAGAGAAGCCTAATAAAACCCTTACCCACCAGCACATCAGGCTTTTGCCGTACGTACCACCGCACCCGTTCGCTTGCGCACCAGGCGCTTGGTCACAGTGTCGATACTCACGTTTATCTCGAAGCCCAGAATCAGAATCATCGACACAAAGTCGAGCCAGATCATCAAACCAATAAGTGCGCCGATAGAGCCATAAAACTTATTATAACTGTCGAAGGCGCTGATGTAGAAAGAGAAAATCATCGACACCAAGAAGATGAGGCCTGTTGCCACCACCGCACCCGCCGAGAAGAAAGGCCATTTGTCTTCTATGGCGGGCACATAATAGTAGATGAGTGAGGTGGCCAGCAGGAAAAGCAACACAATAGCGATGTACTTCAGTATCACCAGCAGCGTGTAAGTATAGCTTTCTGTCACCACCTCATAAAATACCAGCACATCCAGCATCCACTGTCCAAAGAAGATAGTGGCCACTGCCGTGAAAAGGATAAAAGCCAGCACCACAGTAAGCGCAGTGGCAATGAGTCGCTTTTTCATATACCTGCGCTTATAAAAGGTGTGGTACTTCTTGTCGAAAGCATCCATCAAAGACATGATGCCGTTGGTAGAGAGCACCAGCGCAAACAGGAAACCGAATGAGAGCAGGCCACCACGTGGTTTGTTTACAATATCTTCAATAGTCGTGTAGGCAACGGCATACATCTCCTCCGGCATAAAGTCCGCTATAAAGTTGAGGATGCTCTCACTCAGGTCAAGCGACAGCACACTCGGAATGTAGGGGATGAGCGTGAAGAGGAAAATGATGCTTGGGAAGATAGCCAGCGTAAAGTTGAAGGCCATATACGACGCCCGCTTGGTAATGGAGTCCAGGCGAAGCTCCCCCAATAGCACGTCCGCTACATCGTATACCGAAGACTGGCCGTTGTTAAAACGCCAGCGCTTCAGGAAAACGATGAACTTGCGGTACGCCCTGCGGCGCTTCAGATATTGCTGGTTTAGCCTCATTCACTAAAGTAAGGTTCCATTTTCTGGTGAATCAGATCGGGCACCGCTGTGGGGCGGCCTGTTTTCATGTCTACGAAAACCATCGTGGTTTCACCTACATTCAGCTTTGTTCCCTCCTCGTTATATACTTCGTACTCAAAGAGTATACGCGAGCCGGAGGGTTTTTTCTTCAGCAGAAGCCTGATGGTGAGCATATCATCGTACTTGGCCGGGCGGATGTACTTGCACTTCAGCTCCAGCACCGGCATCATGGTACCGGTGGCCTCCATTTCTTTATATTCTATGCCCAGCCTTCTGAAAACCTCTGTACGCGCTACTTCATAGTAAGCGGCGTAATTGCCATAATACACATAGCCCATCTGGTCGGTCTCGGCATAGCGCACACGTATTTGTACTTCTGATTCAAACATTTTTGATTGTTGATGGCTTATTGTTGGTTGTTGTTCTTTGCTTTCAGATAGCTGAACTGCTGTTTAACTAATCTGCTATATTTTTGTTCAGCTCAGAATCTTTAACAACTTAATTGTACAACAATAAGCAATCAGTAACCAACAATCCAAATTAACGCATGATGTTGCGCTGGTTCAGGGCGCGGTGGAAACGACGTGCGTTGGCCTCGTGCTCAGCAACAGTGGTGGCAAAAGCATGGTACCCGGAGAAATCTTCTTTTGCACAGAAATAAAGGTAGCTGTGCTGCTCCGGGTTCAGGACTGCATCGATGCTGGAGATATTGGGCACGTTGATTGGCCCGGGAGGCAAACCTTTGTACTTATAGGTATTGTATGGGGAGTCGTGGGCCAGGTGCACGTTCAACACACGGCGGATGGTGAAATCGCGCACAGCAAACACCACGGTTGGGTCGGCTTGCAGCAGCATGCCTTTGTCCAGGCGGTTCAGGTATACACCCGCCACCCGTGGCTTTTCATCGCTCTTCAGTGTTTCGGCCTGTACAATAGACGCAAGTGTAGACACCTCCTGCTGCGACAGCCCCAGCTTTTCGGCCTTTGCCTTACGCTCCGGTGTCCAGAATTTGTCGTACTCTGTTTTCATGCGCTCCATCAGTGCGGGCGCGGTAGTAGTCCAGTACACCTCATAGGTGTTCGGGATAAACATGCTGACGATGTTGGTGGTGTCAAACCCGAACGAGGCCAGGTAGGCCTGGTCGTTCAGCAGGCTGTCTATCTCTTCCTCACTTGCCTCCACATTGGCGGCAAGCTTTTCAGCGAGCTGGCTGCGCAGCCGGATATTGGCAAAGGTCAGGTTGAGCGGCGTTTGTTGCCCGAGTCGCAAAACTCCAATTAACTGGCGGTTGCTCCAGCCATGCTCCAGCTTATAACGCCCTGGCTTCACCAGCTCATCATAATCCATGAGCTTCGACATGAAACGCAGCGACAGCTTGTCGATGATCACGCCTGTGGCTTCTATGGAGTCCATTGCCTCCGCGTAGGTTGCCCCGGTCGGGATGAGCACATAGGTGTCACGGTTCTTCGTGTCCACGTTCTGCGTGTACACAATCTGGTACGCATAATAAGAAAAGCTCACAAACAGGAACAGGAACAGCACAATCAGGCCTGGCACCAGCATGCTCTTCTGCTTTCTCTTTCTTTTTACTATTGGTTTATTCACTTCTTGGGCCATTATGATGATAAAAGGCTTCGAACTGGGTTTAGGTTCCTTACCCGTTCATGCTCAGGGGCAAAATTAATACTAATCTTGCTTATCCCGTCAATTTTGAACTACTGATTTAGCATGTGATGTGCCGAACAGGCTATAACCATTCAACCCCCTTCCCCGCCTGCTCTTTTACCTGTCTCTCTTCCCGCTTCAAACAGCAATCCTGGAGCAGGTAAGCGGATGCGGGAGAATTAACAAAGGTGCCTCAGCAGCAAACCATGAAACGCTGACCGGAATAAATAAGTATGTTAGTAAATCTGTTAGACATACCGGCAGGAACAAAATTCCATTCACCAACGACCAACCAAACTATGAGCAACGCAACTTTCCTACAGATACATCCCGAAACGCCACAACAGCGCAAGATTTTAGAAGCTGTTGAAATACTTCGCAACGGCGGTGTCATCATTTATCCTACAGACACCATCTATGGCCTGGGCTGTGACATCCACAATGCCCGCGCTGTGGAGCGGGTCTGCCTGATAAAGGGCATTAAGCCGGACAAGGCGAACCTTTCCTTTATCTGCTCCGACCTCACGCATATTTCTGACTATGCTAAAATCGACACACCCACCTATAAAGTAATGAAGAAAGCCTTACCCGGCCCTTTTACGTTTGTGCTGAATGCCAACAGCCGTGTGCCCAAATATGCAGGAACCAAGAAAACCGTTGGTATCCGGGTACCCGACAGCAACATTGCCCTGCAACTGGTGAAGGAACTTGGCAACCCTATTCTTTCCACCTCCATCCATGATGATGACGAAGTCATCGAATACAGCACAGATCCGGAACTGATTTATGAGAAGTACAAGAACCTCGTTGATGCCGTTATAGACGGTGGACCTGGTAAAAATGTGGCTTCTACCGTAGTGGACGTCACCAATAATTTTGAAGTGCTTAGAGAGGGAGCAGGAGATATAGAGCAGTACTTGTAGTTAGAAAATCAGCAAGTTTAGAAGTTAGAAAGGTGCCTTAAGTTGTGAAGTTCGGCTTTGAAGACTGAGGTTTTGTTTTATAAAACCTCAGTCAATATAAGTATTAGTCTCAGCACTTCAACCCTTTGCCTTTATACCCTGACTTTCTAACTTTCTAACTCGCGCTCTCCGGGCGCTTGTGTTTCCAGCGCTTGTGGGTCCAGAGGTAGTCGGCGGGGCTGCGCCGGATAGTGGCTTCCAGCTTTTTTGCGAACAGGCTGGTGATCGGGTATTGGTCTTCCGTAGCCGGGTTTGCCTGCCTGCCATCCGTTATCACTTCAAAGGTAAGTGTGTAATGGCCGCGGCGGGTACGCTTTACATCCAGGTAAAGCACAGGATAGCCGAACATGTTAGAGAGTTTTTCGGCTCCCACATAAAAAGGTGTGTCTTGGTTCAGAAAGGTAGTCCAGTACTGGATCTCGCTCCTCAGCGGCGTCTGGTCCGACAGCATGGCCACAACACGCGGCACCTTCCTGTTCCTGACAAAATCGCGGCTGGTTTCTTTCATCTCAATGAGGCGGGCACCCATTTGGCTGCGCGTATGCAGCATGTACGCTTCAAAAAAGGGATTATTCAGCGACTTGTAAATTCCATTGGTTGGAAAATCGAATCTCATGGCGCCAGCGGGAAGCACCCACTCCCAGTTGGCCGCATGAGACCCCATCGTGATGACTGGTGTCCCCTGCTTTACAAGGTCGTCCAGCAAATGTTGGTTCGTGAACGTAATCCGCCGCCTCATCTCCTCCACCTGCATCGATGAAAGCTTTAGCGTCTCCACCACAACGTCGGCCAACTGTTTGTAGAAATCCTTCGCTATTTGCTGTATCTCCTGCTCACTTTTCTCTGGAAATGCGCTGCGCAGGTTTTGATACACCACTTTTTTACGGTAGCCGATAAGGTAGTACACCAAAAAATAAAGAAAGTCTGCCAGCACATACAGCACAGACAAAGGCAGCAAAGAAAGGCCCTTCAGAAAAAACCAGAGCGGGTAATACAGCGGCGGTATTTTAATATCTTTATTCATAAGCAGAAGCTGCCGCAAAGGTACAACCTGCACCCGCATTATGAAATTACATATTTCATGCTTATTTAGCAGCAAAGCAAATACGTATCGGATATCCCGACACACATTTCAAGACATGAGAAGCTGATGGAGATGCCACAGCGGCACAAGCTTATCTCAAAACTTTCTAACTTTCTAACTCCTAAACTTTCTAACTTACCTTGGTCCTCCTTACTGAACTCCAGTACAACCCGCCGGTATCCTATTTTTGGCATGCAATTCGCGCTGAAAGCCTGATGCTGGAGCGGCACGAGAATTATATTAAACAAAGTTACCGTAACCGCTGCCATGTGCTGACGGCGCAGGGTGTACAGCCGCTGAGCGTTCCGGTTATCCGGGGCAACAGCAGGGAGAAAACCCTGATCACGGAAATTGAGATAGACTACAGCCAGAAATGGCACAACGTGCATTGGCGCACCATACAGGCGGCGTATGGCCGTGCACCCTACTTTGAATTCTACAGTGATTACCTGAAGGACGTATATGACCGGCAGCCAAAATATTTATTTCAGCTCAACGAGGAATTGTTGCGGCTTTATCTTAAATTACTAAAACTGAACAAGCCACTCATTTTTACAGAGGCTTACCATGCAACGTATGCCAATAACGTATTGGATTTAAGAAATAGGGTGCATCCTAAAATCTATCCTGACAATTTGCACGTAAAACCCTATACACAAGTATTTGGCAAACAATTTGCATCAGACCTTAGTATAATTGACTTGTTGTTTACACAGGGGCCCGCGTCTCTTGCTTACCTACAGTAAAGGGGCCAACAAACTGAACATTTGCATGGCACGGCTTGTTTAAAAGTAGGCTTCCCTGTAAGCCTCGATCAATTAAAATTATTTAGATTTTTACAGAATACACGGAGTATAGTATACATGGAAGCAAAATTCTCAAACCGAGTAAAAGAGGTTATCTCGCTCAGCCGTGAGGAAGCGATTCGGCTCGGTCATGACTATATCGGGACTGAACACCTGGTATTGGGCATGATTCGGGAAGGAGAAGGCACTGCCATTGCCCTGCTTAAGAAGCTTGGCGTTTCGATAGATGAATTAAAGTACGCTTTAGAACAGGCTACACGAAATACAGCAACCCAAAGCAGCAATATTACCGGCAGTATCCCGCTCACAAAGCAGACAGAGAAGGTGCTTAAAATAACATACCTGGAGGCAAAGATCTTCAAGAGTGATATTATTGGCACAGAGCACCTCTTATTATCCATCCTGCGGGATGAAGACAATATATCTTCTCAAATTTTAGCGAAATTCAACGTGAACTACGAAGCAATAAGAGATTCCCTGGATTATCATAGCAATAATCCACTTGCGTCGTCAGACACTGACGATTCTGATGATTCAGACAAGTTATTTGGCAGCTCGTCTTCACGCTCAGGCAGCACAAGCAAGAAAGCAGGCGAAAAGTCGCGCACCCCGGTGCTCGACAACTTTGGCCGCGACCTTACCAAGCTGGCAGAAGAAGACAAACTGGACCCGATAGTTGGTCGTGAAAAAGAAATTGAGCGCGTGGCACAGGTATTGAGCCGCCGCAAGAAAAACAACCCGATCCTGATTGGTGAGCCTGGTGTAGGTAAAACCGCTATTGCGGAAGGCCTTGCCCTGCGCATTATCCAGAAAAAGGTAAGCCGCGTGCTGTTCAACAAGCGCGTGGTTACTTTGGACCTTGCCTCGCTGGTAGCCGGTACTAAATACCGTGGCCAGTTTGAAGAGCGTATGAAGGCGGTGATGAACGAACTGGAGAAGTCTCCGGACGTGATCCTGTTCATCGATGAGCTGCATACGATTGTGGGTGCCGGTGGCGCCTCTGGTTCGCTGGATGCTTCTAACATGTTCAAGCCTGCGCTTGCACGTGGCGAGATTCAGTGCATCGGCGCAACTACTTTGGATGAGTACCGCCAGTACATCGAGAAAGATGGCGCATTGGCCCGTCGTTTCCAGATTGTAATGGTAGACCCTACCACGCCAGAGGAAACTGTAGAGATCCTGAACAACATTAAAGACAAATACCAGGATCACCACCATGTAAACTACACTGACAAGGCTATCGAGGCCTGCGTGAAGCTGAGCGACCGCTATATGAGCGACCGCTTCCTTCCGGACAAGGCTATCGACATCATGGATGAGGCTGGTGCGCGCGTGCACATCAACAACATCATCGTGCCGGATGATATCCTGAAGCTTGAAGAGCAGATCGAGAACATCAAGGTAGAGAAAAACCGCGTGGTAAAGAGCCAGAAGTACGAAGAGGCTGCCCAGCTGCGTGACAAGGAAAAGAAACTCATCGACCAGTTAGAATCTGCAAAGAAAAGCTGGGAAGAAGAGACCAAGAAGAAGCGCTACACAGTAAAAGAGGAAAATGTGGCAGAAGTTATTGCCATGATGACAGGTATTCCTGTGAAGCGTATCGCACAGAAAGAAGGTATCAAGCTTCTGAACATGGGCGAAGAGCTGAAAGGCAAAGTGATTGGCCAGGACAAAGCAATCGGTCAGTTAGTGAAAGCCATACAGCGTACGCGTGTGGGTCTGAAAGACCCGAAGAAGCCAATCGGTTCCTTTGTGTTCTTAGGTCCGACAGGTGTTGGTAAAACAGAGCTTGCCAAAGTACTGGCTACTTACCTGTTCGACAAGGAAGATTCACTGGTGCGCATCGACATGAGTGAGTACATGGAGAAATTCAGTGTATCTCGCCTGGTAGGAGCGCCTCCGGGATATGTGGGTTACGAAGAAGGTGGCCAGCTGACCGAGAAAATCCGCCGCAAGCCATATTCTGTGGTATTGCTGGATGAGATCGAGAAAGCGCACCCGGATGTGTACAACCTGTTGCTGCAGGTGCTGGATGATGGTATTCTGACAGACGGATTGGGCCGTAAGGTTGACTTCCGTAACACGATTATCATCATGACGTCGAATATTGGTGCCCGTGACCTTCAGGACTTTGGAGCCGGTATCGGTTTCATGTCTAAGAGCAAGCAGGAGAACGTGGACGATATCATGAAAGGCACCATTGCCAGTGCGCTGAAGAAGACGTTCTCTCCGGAGTTCCTGAACCGTTTGGATGATGTGATCGTGTTCAACTCACTTAACCGTGAGGACATGCACAAAATCATCGAGCTGTCGCTTAGCAAGCTGTTCAAGCGTGTGGAGACCCTGGGTTATACCATCGAGCTTACCAAAGAGGCAAAAGACTTTGTGGCTGATAAAGGATATGATCCAAAGTATGGAGCCCGCCCATTGAACCGTGCTATCCAGAAGTACATCGAAGATCCGATTGCAGAGGAGATTCTGAAGGCTGAAGTAAACCAGGGTGACGTTATCCTGGTAGACTACAAGGAAGGCGAAGAGAAGCTTACATTTGTTTCGAAAAAGAGCAGTGGCAAAAAAGCCAAAGACACTTCGGACGAAGAAGAAACAGAGCCAACCAAGTCTTCTGACTCAGACAAGTCAAAAGATAAAGAGTAAAACATCTTTAAATAAGCAATAAGGGCTGCCTGCATAGGCAGCCCTTATTTTTTTACGCTTTACACATTGCAGTATATTCAAAAAAATCTATATTGAAAAAATGATACAACTGTACAGGATTTAGCGGCAGAGTTTTTAAATTTGAATGATAAAGATTTAGTAATATATCCGAGTTATAACACTTATACATGGCAGGAGAAATCAGACAAAGCCAGATAGAAACGCTGGAACGCAAAAATGCGGAGGCACTACTTGGCGGCGGACAAGAACGAATAGAGGCACAGCACAAAAAAGGAAAACTGACAGCACGCGAACGCATCCACCTACTCCTGGACGAGAACTCTTTTGAGGAGATTGGTAAGTTTGTGATGCACCGCTCCAAAGATTTCGGCCTGGACAAGCAATACTACCTGGGCGATGGTGTGGTAACAGGTTATGGCACCATTAACGGACGCCAGGTGTATGTTTTCTCCCAGGATTTCACAGTATTAGGGGGTTCCCTGTCTGAGACGCACGCCGAGAAAATTGTCAAAATCATGGAGCTTGCCATGAAGAACGGCGCCCCTGTCATAGGCCTGAACGACTCCGGCGGAGCCCGTATACAGGAAGGCGTGGTGTCGCTCGGTGGTTATGCCGACATCTTCTACCGCAATACACTGGCTTCCGGCGTTATTCCGCAGATATCCGCTATTATGGGGCCTTGTGCGGGTGGTGCGGTTTATTCTCCGGCCATCACCGATTTTATTATGATGGTGCAGGACACTTCTTATATGTTCGTGACCGGCCCAAATGTGGTAAAAACGGTAACGCATGAAGAAGTAACCTCTGAGGAACTTGGTGGTGCCAGCACCCACAGTACAAAAAGTGGTGTTACCCATTTTGCCTGTGCCAACGAGGCAGAATGTATTTTGTATATAAAGAAACTACTGAGTTATATTCCGCAAAATTGCGAAGACCTGCCTCCGTCGCTGCCTTACGAGTCTCCGGGAGACGAGACACGTGAAGTACTCAATACCATTGTCCCGGAGAACCCGAACCAGCCCTACGATATCCGCGAGGCTATTGAAGGCATCATTGACACCGACTCTTTCTTTGAGGTGCACAAAAACTTCGGAGAGAATATAGTTGTTGGTTTTGCACGCTTAGCCGGCCGCAGCATCGGTATTGTAGGCAACCAGCCTGCCGTGCTGGCTGGTGTACTGGACATAAACGCCAGCACCAAGGCTGCCCGTTTCGTGCGTTTCTGCGACAGCTTTAATGTGCCCCTGCTGGTGCTGGAAGACGTACCAGGCTTTCTGCCGGGCACCGACCAGGAGTGGCGCGGCATTATCACCAACGGAGCCAAGCTGCTGTATGCCTTCTGCGAGGCGACTGTACCGCGTATTACCGTTATCACGCGTAAAGCCTACGGCGGAGCTTATGACGTCATGAATTCCAAGCACATTGGTGCCGACATGAACTTTGCATGGCCTACTGCCGAAATTGCCGTAATGGGTGCGCAGGGAGCCGCCGAAATCATATTTAAGCGTGAGATTGCCGCAGCTGAGGACCCGGAGGCAAAGCTGGCTGAAAAAGTAGAGGAATATAAAAACAAGTTTGCCACGCCTTACCGTGCCGCTCACCGTGGGTTTATAGACGAGGTGATAATGCCTGCCGATACACGCACCAAATTAATCAAAGCGTTCAAAATGCTGGAAAATAAAGCGGTAACGCTGCCAAGGAAGAAGCACGGCAACATTCCGCTTTAAAATTCCGGATTTTGAATAAAAATCCAGAAAATGTACGTACATATATGTTCATTTTCTGTTTACTGACAACCTAAACTGCTAACCGACACCTATGCGACAAGAATCATTCGACTTTTTAGAAAAATACCTGAACAACTCCTCTCCTACCGGCTTTGAAGTGGAGGGGCAGAAACTGTGGCTGGAGTATGTAAAACCCTACATCGACAGTTACTTTACTGACACCTACGGCACTGTAGTGGGCGTTATCAACCCAGAGGCGGAATACAAAGTGGTTATTGAGGCGCATGCCGATGAAATTTCCTGGTTTGTAAACTACATCACGCCGGAAGGCTATATCTACCTGAAGCGTAACGGGGGCTCTGATGCCCTGATTGCGCCCTCAAAGCGCGTGAATATCTATACCTCCAAAGGGGTTGTAAAGGCAGTTTTCGGTTGGCCTGCCATCCATGTGCGCAAGGTAGAGAACGACAAAGCGCCCACTATTGAAAATGTGTTCCTGGATTGCGGCGCCAAAAACCGGGAGGAAGTAGAAGAAATGGGCATCCATGTAGGCTGCGTAGCCACTTTCGAGGATGAGTTCATGGTAATGAACGACCGTTACTACGTGGGCCGTGCCCTGGATAACCGCATCGGTGGCTTTATGATTGCTGAGGTAGCCCGTCTGCTGAAGGAGAACAACAACCAGTTACCGTTCGGGCTCTACATCGTGAATGCGGTGCAGGAGGAGATCGGATTACGGGGTGCCGAAATGATTGCGCACCGCATTAAACCGGATGTAGCCATCATTACCGACGTAACCCACGACACGCAGTCGCCGATGTACGAGAAGAAAACCAGCGGCGACATTCACTGTGGCAAAGGCCCTGTGATTGCCTACGGACCAGCTGTACAAAACAACGTACGTGACCTGATCATCGACACAGCCAAAGAAAAAGGCATTCCATTCCAGCGTTCGGCTGTTTCACGTGCCACTGGTACAGACACCGACGCCTTTGCCTACTCTAATGCAGGTGTGGCCTCGGCACTTATCTCGCTTCCGCTGAAGTACATGCACACTACAGTAGAAACGGTGCACAAAGATGATGTGGACAACGTGATTAAAATGATATACGAGACGGTGCTTAAAATCCAGGACAAGCAGGATTTCCGCTACCTCAGTTAAGACAGAGAATTACAACGGGAACCTCCGGCGCTTCAAAAGCCCGGAGGTTTTTATGTTTAGACAAATGGCCTGTATTAAAAAATAGAGATAAACTATATGCACCGATACATGTTCTGGACCTTGATGATTCTGCCGTGGATCGTGCTCGCCATATACCTGAGCAGGCCGAAAGACGATCCGCGTGTCACAGCCTTTATACTGGTATCGCTGGTCATACACCTGGGCATCGTTATCAACATACGTCGAAACTCTGTGGGCATGACGGTAAAGGAAACTTTGAAAGCCTTTGTGCCTTTCTGGGGTACCAAAGAATACAAGCGCCTGTACTTCCAGGAAATCTAAGCATTATTAAAAATGCCATTGTCATTATTAATTCGCAATTCTATATTAGATAAGTGATTTTTAAAGACCAGATGAACCACGAAGTTACGCTGCCGGACTTTCCGAAGCGTATTGTTTCACTGGTTCCTTCCCAGACCGAGCTCTTATTTGATTTAGGCCTGCATAACCGCATTGTGGGTGTTACCAAGTTCTGTGTTCATCCAAAGCCACAGGTAAAGCAAAAAACAGTTATTGGCGGCACTAAGGACTTCCGGTTTGAAACCATTGATAAGTTACAGCCGGACCTGGTGATTGGCAACAAAGAGGAAAATTACAGGGAGGGCATAGAACAATTGCAGCAGAAGTACCCGGTCTGGATGAGCGACATATATACCCTGGAGGACGCTCTCCGGATGATACAGCAGGTAGGTCAGCTAACAGGAGCAGAAACAAAAGCACAGGAACTGACACAAGGGATAAGCACAGGCTTTGAAAGCCTTCAGCCGGCAGAATCGCCTGTCAGTACGGCCTATTTCATCTGGCGCAAGCCTTATATGGCAGTGGGTACTAACAACATTATTGACCACATGCTGCAGCGCTGTGGTTTTCAAAACGCTTTTGCTGACCTGACGCGCTACCCGGAAGTTACCCCGGCACAACTGCAACAAGCCAATCCCCAACTCATCCTGCTGTCTTCAGAACCATACCCGTTCAAGGAAAAGCATGTGGCAGAATTTCAGAAACTTTGCCCGGATGCCGTGATAAAGATTGTAGACGGAGAAATGTTCAGTTGGTACGGCAGCAGGCTCTTACAAGCCCCCGCCTATCTGCAGCAGCTAATTGAGGAGGTAAAGCTGGAGCTTTAGACTGGCGCGGGAATCAACCCCGTGACGCACAGTGGGCAAGATTCTCCAGACTCGCTGTACAAACGTATTTTCATTTCAATGTCGCAAGTTTAGCGCAGCGTAAATGTGCCTATCCTTTCAACTGCTCTAACACCCGCTTTGCTCTCTCAGCAACATCCTTAAAATAGGCAGCGTCCTGCTGTACCGCTGCATTACTTTTATGCAGCACTTCCCTCCGATTGTCTGGTGAATTCAAAGCAGCAAGTGTGATAATTCTTTCGATGCGTTTCTTCTGTTCAATGACCAGGTCCGGCAGGGGCAGCCGATCTATGGCTCCTAGTAGCTGCAGCCTGAAGTCTTTCTCCTCGATTTTCTCCTCGTCCAGCAAGCGGAAAACGGCAGCAACAGCCTCATCTTCATAAGGCGAATGCACCGCAATTTTGATCAACTCAGCCGTAGTGGGCAAAGGCAACTTTACCAGGATTAGGTAGCCGCCTCCCTCCGCGGCGGCAGTAGCATAGCACTTCATCCAGAAGGTGCCGGAGTCCTGATGCTTGTAAACAGCAGCCCAGCCTCCTTCAGCTTCTTCCATCAGCTGCATTTGGCTGAGCTGCTGCTCAATCAGCTTCGCATTGCCATATAAGCGCCTGCTATTCCTCATGCGTTATTGTAAAGCCCACTTTCTCCAGGTCTTCCCAGAAACGGGGATATGACTTGCGCACCACGCTTGGTTCCTGTATCTGCACGGGCTCCAGAAGTGCCAGCGGTGCGAAGGCCATGGCCATGCGGTGATCCTGGTAGGTACGGAAACTAAGCGCTTCCTTCGTGATGATGCCTGGCTCTAACCTGAAAACACCCGGCGTTATTTCCTGTAGCGAAGAGTTCATGCTTAGTACCTCTATCTGCAGCGCTTGGATACGGTCTGTTTCTTTAATGCGCAGGCTCTCCAGGCCTGTCATTTCCACCGTTACTCCCAAACCCGCACAAAGTGCCACAATAGTCTGAGCTAAATCAGGGCAATCGGAGAAATCGTATGATACCTGCCGTTCGTGCTCTTTCTTAATCAGTTGTACGCCACCCTCCACAAAAGAAGTATACACGCCCAGCCGGTCCATGATGTCCACAATGGCACGGTCGCCCTGGAAAGACTTCTCTTTCAGGCCAAGCAATGTTATGTCGGCCTCTTTGGCCAGAGCCACCAGGCTATACCAGTAACTAGCCGCCGACCAGTCTGACTCTACATGAAATGTGGCCGCTTTATACTGCTGATGCGGCACTGTGATGGTGTTGCCCTCAAATGTGGCAGACACACCAAAATGCTCCATCAGCGATAGCGTCATCTCAATGTAAGGACGCGAACCGATTTTGCCCTCCAGCTCGAGCTCCAGCCCTTCCGGCAGCAGCGGCCCCACCATCAAAAGGGCAGATATGTACTGGCTGCTGATATCGCTGCGTACTTTCAGGTTTCGCTTGCCATTCCCGTTAAAGCCGCTCATTTTCAAAGGAGGGTATCCCTCCTCACCAAGATACTCAATACTGGCACCCAGTTCTTTCAGCGCCTCAACCAGCACTTTAATGGGGCGCTGGCACATCCTTTCTGTCCCTGTCAGCGTCTTCTGCTGGCCTGTAACTGCGTAGTAAGCCGTCAGGAAGCGCATCACAGTACCTGCATCCTCTGCATCTATGGTTTCAGCGTCGCTTTTCAGGAGGCGCTGCAGCAGCTGGGTGTCATTGGCTTCTGAAAGGTTGTGCAACTCAGACTCCTGCCCTGACAGTGCTGCGATAATAAGGGCACGGTTTGCCTCGCTCTTGGAGGCAGGCAGTTTTATGCTTCCGTTCAGCGTGCCCGTTGGGTGGGTCAGCTTTACAGAAGTCAGGTTTTTAGATGATATCATAATGATTGATAATAGCGTAATGACTCCTCGATGTCGTGTAGCGTGATGGGTTTATTGTATACAGCATGGCCAATCCCCCTCAGCAAGGTACAGTTAATGGCAAAGCCGGAATTTTTTTTGTCCTGTAGCGCCAGCACGGCTATCTTCTCTATATCTTCTTCTTTCAGGGCAACCTTCTCATACACCATCTCCATGAACAATTCTATCTTGCCCAGGTCTTCTTCTGAAAGCAATTCCTTCTTCACCGATAGGAAGGACTCGCAGACCATACCAACGGCAATGGCTTCTCCATGCAGTATTTCCCGGCCCGGCTGCCCCATCAGGTAAGTTTCCACGGCATGGCCCACCGTATGGCCAAAGTTCAGAATTTTTCGCAGGCCGCCTTCCAACGGGTCAGCCTCCACTACCTTCGATTTCACAGCGACCGAATGCCTGATCAGCTCCTCCCAGTCATCCGTCATCAGGCCTACCTGCCGCTGTTCCTCAAACTTAGCTGCATCCGCAATCAGCCAATGCTTGATAATTTCGGCGTAACCGGACTTCAGCTGGCGCTGCGGCAATGTCTGCAGAAAGTTGGGGTTAATAAAAACGGCCTGCGGCTCCCGGTACACACCGATGTGGTTCTTCAGGCCATGAAAATCGACGCCTGTTTTGCCGCCTACACTGGCGTCGACCTGTGCCAGTAAGGTAGTGGGCACCTGCACAAAGTATATTCCGCGCTTGAACAGGGCTGCACAGAAACCGCCCATGTCCCCTATCACGCCACCGCCTAAATTCACCAGCACCGACCAGCGGTCCAAGTGCATTTCAGTCATGCGCTGCCAAATGGTCTCGCAGGTTTGCAGGGTCTTGTGCTCCTCCCCGCTCTGGATTTGGATAAGCTCATGCGCAGGAAGGTGGGGCTTCAGCTGCGGATAGCAATGCACAAGGGTCTGCTCGTCCACCAACACCGCCACATTGTTAAAGGCTTTGTTCTGCAGTAGCGTCGTCAGCTCCTCCAGCACATTATTCCCGATGTGTATCGTCTCTGTCACGTATACTTTATGCTTTATCTGTCATCAACATTCAAACTACAGCTCCCCTTCTTATCTGATTTCCCCCTGGCCACACAAGCTGCAACCGCAATATAGTAGCTACTGCTGAACTTTCAGCCCGAAAGAACAGAATATGTATGAGAAACAAGCGTTATACGGCGCTGCGCCTGTCGCACTGCCTTCTCAAAATCAAATGGCAGAATGGTTTGATACACTATAACCATAACGCAATATCTTAACCCGCCGTTTGTAGGCGCAAGGCTGGTTCAGGGCACCTTTTTTGCCTTTCAACCATTGCCTGGAATGATTGTTAGTATTGTCGAACCGCTATCTTTGCAGCACTAATATGATGTACATGAATCCTAGTACCTACGTGTCGTTTGACGATACAGCCGTTGCGTTCTCCTCTAAATCAGACGCAGAATTATACAGGCTTTACCTGCTGTTTAAGATGATGAACAGCAACTTTCTAGTACAGGTAGGGGGCAACCTGCTGAATACGGCTTTGAACCTTCGCCTTCCTGTTAAGTTTATTGTAAAACAAACCGTCTTTAACCACTTCTGCGGTGGTGAAACCATTGAGGAGTCGGAGCGTGCTATAAAAGAGCTCAGCCAGTACAACATCGGCACTATACTCGATTACTCGGTGGAGGGAGAAGGTAATGAGAAAAGCTTTAACGCCACCCGTGATGAACTGCTGCGCACGGTGGAGAAAGCCCGGGGCAACAAGCACATTCCTTTTTCTGTTTTCAAAGTAACAGGCCTGGTAGATATAAACCTGCTGGAGAAAGTGCAAGCCAAGCAGGAACTGTCGGCGGAAGAGCGCGCAGCCTTCGAACGTGGCCGCGACCGCATGAACGCCATTTGCCAGCGCTGCTTCGAGGCTAATGTACCTGTATTTGTGGATGCCGAAGAAAGCTGGATACAGGAAACCATCGATAACCTGACTTACGAGATGATGGCCCTTTACAATAAGGACAGGGCTATTGTGTACAATACTTACCAGATGTACCGCCACGATCGCCTGGATGTTATAAAGCGGGATTATGCCACTGCCGTAAAGGAGGGTTACTACCTGGGTGCAAAACTGGTGCGCGGTGCTTATATGGAGAAGGAGCGCAGGCGTGCCAATGCGGAAGGTTACCCCGACCCGATTAACCCAAGCAAAGAAGCTTCCGACAAACTGTTTGATGATGCTTTGCGCTTCTGTATAGAGCGTATAGACCGAATTTACTTTTGTGCCGGCACACACAACGAGCAAAGTTCTTACCTCTTAATGGATTTGATGGCAGCACACGACATTGCCCCGGATGACGAGCGTGTATACTTTTCGCAGTTATATGGCATGAGCGATAACCTCTCTTACAACCTGGCCAAGGCCGGCTATAATGTTGCGAAGTATGTGCCTTATGGGCCAGTGGAGGCTGTAATGCCTTACCTGCTGCGCCGGGCAAACGAAAACACGGCCATTGCCGGGCAAAGCAGCCGTGAGTTTAACCTTATCAAAA
Source organism: Pontibacter brevis (assembly GCF_054779655.1). Taxonomy (NCBI): domain Bacteria; kingdom Pseudomonadati; phylum Bacteroidota; class Cytophagia; order Cytophagales; family Hymenobacteraceae; genus Pontibacter; species Pontibacter brevis. The sequence continues at coordinate 158,631 of NZ_BAAGXV010000021.1, read as the reverse complement.
AAGAAATGGAGCGCCGAAAAATGGCAAAGCGCCACTGATTTTTTTCTTACACTTCAGGAAAAGCAGGTAAAATTTCCGGTGATTCTGCTCAATGCAGCTGTAGCGCATAAGGTGGCTGGAGACTTACATAAAAACAGAAGGGCCCCACGCGGATGCATGGGGCCCTTCTGTGTGTTTTAGAACTATATGCTAATCGCTGTAGTTCTTGCTATTATTAGTGAGTAGCTTCTTCAGTAGCAGGAGCCTCTTCAACTACAGTAGCAGTAGTATCTTCAACTACAGTCTCTTCAGTAGCAGGAGCAACCTCTTCAGTAACAACTTCTTCAGTAGCTACTTCAGTTTCTACAGCCTCAGACTCAGTTGTAGCAGCTTCTTCGTTGCAAGCAGTGAAAGCAGTAAGCGCAAGAGCTACGAAAGCGAATTTGAATAGATTTTTCATTTTGGATTGTTATTAAGTGTTTTTGGTTTCGATTTTGAACTTCATACCAAAACCGGCAAGAGGTAACCCGGCTTTTCAGAAAAAAATAAAAATATTTTTCTGGGGAGTGGCAAAATGCCTCCGAACACCAATTATTCACCACCTGGCGGCCAACGAAGTCATATTGAGATGAAGGAGGGTGCTTTCAATGCCGCTCCTTTTTGCTTTTAAAATTATCCTTGCCTTATTTTATGCAGCATGCATGAGAGTAGCGTGGGAAAATTTAAGCAAGGTCCTGTAGCCTTAAAGCAAGCAAAGGCCTGAGAGCAACAGAATTAAAAAACTGAGCAACTGGATGAGTATCTGGATAAAAAAGAGGGGCCTCATGCACATGCACGAGGCCCTCAATGTTTTTAGAACTATATGCTAATCGCTGGAGTTCTTGCTACAATTACTGAGCAGCAGCTTCAGTAGCTGGAGCCTCAGTAGCTGGAGCTTCCTCAACTGCAGCAGCAGTAGTGTCTTCAACTACAGTCTCTTCTGTAACTGGAGCTACTTCTTCTTCAGTAACAACTTCAGTTTCTACAGCTTCAGTCTCAGTTGTAGCGGCTTCTTCGTTGCAAGCAGTGAAAGCAGTAAGCGCAAGAGCTACGAAAGCGAATTTGAATAGATTTTTCATTTTGGATTGTTATTAAGTGTTTTTGGTTTCGATTTTGAACTTCATACCGAAACCGGCGGGAGGTAACCCGGCTTTTTAAAAAAAATAAAAAATATTTTTTCTGAGGGTTACATTTGGGGCCTGAACGTATTAAAATTGACTGGAATGAAGAAGAGTTTGTATGAGACGGATGAGGCGATTATGGATGGTATCCGGCGTGATGATGAGAGAGCGTTGGCCTATCTGTACAAACTTTATTTCCCGATGATTTCTCATCTTATTCTGACTAACAGCGGAACCGATGACGAGGCAAAAGACATTTACCAGGAAGGCGTCATTGTGTTCTATGAGAAGATAAAAGGGAATACCCTGGAGCTTAACTGCCAGATAAAAACTTATCTCTACTCCGTGTGCCGCAGGCTTTGGCTAAAGCGATTGGCTGAGAAGGGGCGTTACGCAGTGAAGATGGAGGACTCTGAATCTTACCTGCCTGTAGAGGAGGATACCCAGCACCACGAAGAGCAGGAAAAGCAGTTCGGCATTATGGGTGATTCGCTTGCGCAGTTGGGAGAACCCTGCCGCTCCCTACTGGAAGACTATTACATTCATATGCAGAACATGCAGGTTATTACGGAGAAGTTTGGCTATACTAACTCTGATACAGCCAAAAACCAGAAGTACAAATGCCTGCAACGCCTGAAGAAACTATTTTTTGCCACTTATAAACCTGAAGTTTAACAGGGTTGAATTTTACCTGGCCTGCACTGGGCCATAGCTGAAAAAGAGAAATGTTAGAGTACCGCGCATACGAGCAAATTGAGAGCTACCTGAAGGGTGAAATGGCTGCCAACGAAAAAGCAGCTTTTGAGATCCTGCTGCGTACGGATGTGCGCCTGGCTGAGCAGGTGCGTGAGCACAGGCAACTGCTGCAGACTATGCGCAGCTTTGGCCAGCGCCAGTCACTAAAGCAGCAACTGAACCGCATCCATACAGAAATGGAGAGCGAAAAGGCAGTAACCACACCAGCCGGATGGAAGGTGTTCTGGAACCGCCATGCGCAGACAGTTGCTGTTGCTGCCAGCGTTTCCCTGCTTTCTGTGTTCGGTACGCTCTGGAGTGTACAGCAGCTTAAAGCCCCGGTGCGTCAGCAGACTGCCCGTTACGTGGAACTTCGCCGTGAGGTAGAGCGCCTGAAGAAAACCCAGACAGCTATTATCAACGGCATTAACGATGCAACTAAACCTGCTCCACGGCCGGCTGCCTTCAGTGGTACAGGCTTTGCCATTAACGCAGGGGGGTATCTTGTTACCAGTTCACACGTAGTAGAAGGTGCTGATTCTGTGCTTATCGAGAACGAGGCGGGGCAGAAGTATAAAGTAATAGAGGTTTACCGCGACCAGATTCACGACCTTTCCATCCTGAAGGTGTCTGATCCATCTTTTACAACCTTTGGCAAGTTGCCTTATACCTTTAAAACAGCAGAGTCTGATTTAGGCGAAAAAGTGTATACGTTGGGTTACCCACGTGAAGACATTGTGTTTGGAGAAGGCTCCCTCAGCTCAGCGACAGGTTTTGAAGGTGACACCACAGCTTATCAAATCTCTATTCCGCTTAACCCGGGCAATAGCGGTGGTCCGCTGCTCGACGACAAAGGCAACCTGATTGGTGTTATCAGTGGTAAGCAGGCCGGGCAGGAAGGTGCAGCCTTTGCCATCAAATCGGCTTATCTGCTACAGATGATCAGTGAGTTACCGCAGACAGAGGAGTCAGAGGCGATAGCTTTAACTCTACCACAAAAAAATGCACTTTCAGGGCAAAACAGGCCACAGCAACTTAAAAAACTTAAAGACTACGTTTTTGTAGTGAAGGTCTATAATTAATTCGTAAAGCCCTGAAACACTTTAGTATAACTAAAAAAAACAGCCTCCACAGCACTTAAAAACTCCCACAGAAGCTTAACATTTTTGTGTAAAATCAGTTTAAATATAGTGAATACAGATTAAATAATCGATTAAAGATTACACAATCTTACTGAACTAAAAAAACTGATAACTATGAAAAAGCAAACTATAATACCTTTAGCATTTGCCGCAACAATGATGTTTGGCTGTGCTGGATCTGACAATACAATGAATGACACAACCGCCATGGACACATCCGCAACCATGAGCGAAACCCAGGCTATGGCAGGTAACGCTGCCGACGCAGAAACAAACTCTGTACGTGCCCTGGTAATAGAAAGAGAGATTGTAGCTCCAATTGCAAGTATCTCTATGACAGCCCTTCCGATGGAAAACCCTCAGTCAATTGGCGACATGTTCGATGACATTGAGGATACGGAGCAATACAACGTGATGGATTTGGCCAGAAGAAGCCCTAACCTTTCCACTTTTGTATCGCTGATTGAGCAGGCAGGCCTGGTACAGGATATTAACCGTTTAGACCAGGTAACACTTTTTGCACCAACCAACGAAGCTTTTGCTAATATGGACAGACAACAGCTTGAAACAATGCTGATGCCTGATAACAGAGCAAAACTGATGCAGGTGCTACAGGCACATGTGCTGCCAAGCAAAGTGAGTTCAGCTCAGTTTAACACCACGCAGCGAATCCAGTTTACTGAAGACCGTTATATACCTATAGACGTAACTATGAACGGTACTAACGTAGCTGTAGGTGGTGCTAATATTGTTAAAAATAACGTGGAGGCCTCTAATGGTTATATCCATGTGGTGGATAGAGTTATCTTACCAGACCAGGTTGCTGTTGAAGGTACCCGAATTGGTGGATACTAATCCTGAATAGATAAGTTAAAAAAGAAAAGCTCTTCCTCTTCAGGAAGAGCTTTTCTTTTTTAACCTGCCTGCTTTTCTTTAAAGCTCTCCACTGGTCAAGAATCCTGCTGAGCCCATCAGCTACATAATCAGAAACTTAGCTACTCTTTATTATTAAGTTTTAGCTGATGCCAGCTGTATAAACCGCTGCAGTCGTTCTCCCGTTTTAAGAAATCAACAACAAAATAAACGATGGAAATAACTATGAAAAAGACACTAATGCTAGCTGTAGTAACTGCTGCCTGCTACGGCTGTGCCAGCTCTGATACCAACACCGACATTACTGGCACGGCAACAGAAGCACAGGTTACTGAAAACGAATCTGGTTCTCAGCACCCCATGGACCCGGATACAGACATGTCGGCAGAGCAAACAGGAGACAATAACGTGTCGGCTGATAATACCATTGGCCGTAACATGAATATTGTGGCGCTGGTACAGCAAAACCCTAACCTCTCCACCTTTCTGGAACTGATACGGGCTGCCGACCTGGTTACAATTCTAGAAAGCCCAGCTCCATACACTGTTTTTGCACCAACAAACGAGGCTTTTGCAGCACTTCCGGCAGGCACTGTTGAAGGCTTGAAAGCTCCGGCCGCCAAGATGGAGTTGACCCGCATTATACAGGCACATGTGCTTCCTAACAGGATCAGCTCAGCTGAGATGCAACATAACATGCCGATGAAGACAGCGCAAGGTGAGGAAGTAATTGCAACCAGGAACGGCTCCGTATTAGAGGTGGGAGGGGCAAGGGTCATTACCCCCGACGTACAGGCTTCCAATGGGATTGTGCATGTGGTGGACAAAGTACTTGTACCACCCCAGAACAGCAACGAGTAGCCCAGGCAAACCCCTGAATGTAACCCATACTTGTCTGGCACCGTTAAGACTAGGGGTAGGAAAAAGCTTACAAAACAGGCTTAATCCACCTCACGAACTATTAAATGAACTATAAATAAAAAAGCTATGAACAGAACAGATGATGCAGGAATGATGACCGCAATGTTTCCTGACAGAGAAAGTGCAGAACGCGCTTATGAAGAGTTAAGAGCACGTGGTTATGATAAAGATGATATAAATGTAGTGATGTCCGATGACGCTCGTAAGCGCCACTTCGGAGATGACGACAGAGATGATACAACAGAGCTTGGCAACAAGTCTCTTGAAGGTACAGGTGCTGGTTCAGCAATTGGTGGTACTTTAGGTGCCATTGTAGGTGCAGTAGCCGCCATTGGTACATCCGTAGCAATCCCGGGCTTAGGCCTTGTAGTTGCCGGTCCGCTGGCAGCAGGTCTTGCCGGTGCTGGTGCTGGTGGTCTTACAGGTGGTCTGATCGGTGCTTTAGTAGGTGCAGGTATTCCTGAGGAGCGTGCTAAAGTATATGAATCGGGTGTTAAGGAAGGTAACATCGTCCTTGGTTTCAGACCTCACAACGCTGAGGATGCACGTTATTTCGAAACCCACTTCCAGAAAAACAGAGGTGAGCACATCTACTACTAGAATGTGTAAAATAAATTAAACAGAAAAGCCTGCCTTGCAAAGGGCGGGCTTTTCTGTTTCCAAACACATCCTGCCTGTAGTTTACGCTCCTTCATCTGCTGTAACTCAACCTTGTCTCTGCTCGCGTTCATGCCCGGTAAAGTATTCCTTTGGCACTCAGGCTCCTACTGGCAGTAGCTCAAAGCACACTCCCTGATGACGCTTCCTTCATGCCAACTGGCTGTGCAGGAAAACAAATCACGGTAGTTTCGTATGCACAAGGTATATATATAAGTATTTCTACTAAATGAAACGATACACTATGAAAAAGATTACAATGGCTGCCGCTTTCGTGGCAGGGATGTTCGCCTTTGCTTCCTGCGACTCAGGAACAAACGAGCAGCAAAACACTGAAGTTTCCGGGACACCTGTAGTAGCCCCAGACACTGCTATAACAGAAAGTAAGCAGGAACTTATGAAGTATGCCGCCCGAAACAACATGCTGCAGGTAGAACTTGGACGCCTGGCTGCACAGAAGGCCAACACCGAAGGCGCAAAGCAATACGGGGAACAGTTAGTGGACTGGTACAGCACAAAACAGGAAGAGCTAGAGCAGTTAGCACAGCAGTATAATGTCTCGCTTCCACTGGAAATGGAAGATGAGCAGATGGAGCACGTAGAGGAACTACGCAATACAAAAATCAATGAGTTTGATCAAAAGTATTGGGAGGAATTGTCGGATGCGCAGCAGAAAGCAATAGATGAATTTGATAGTACGCTAAAAGATGTAGAAGAGTCTGATGCAACTGCTTTTAGCCTATGGGCACGCAATACCCGCAAAGAACTACAGGCACAGATGGAGCAGGCCCGCTCCCAGGATTTTATGCAGGGATATGATACACCTACGGGTGTCCGAAACAGAGAGGAAGAAGGCTCAGGGGCTCGAATCGGAAATTAATCCAGATAAATAACAACACAATGGCGAGGGCTCCGGCTCTCGCCATTGTGTTGTTATAAACAATTATAACAGGTCTTCCAGCACCCTCCAGGTATGCTGCGCCAGCACCTTCTGTCCCTCCGCGTTAGGGTGTACCCCATCAGGCAGGCTCAGGTAACGGTTGCCTACCACCCCCTCCAGCAGAAAAGGAATAAAGGAAACATTTTCCTTCAGTGCCAGCTCCCGGAACAGTTTCCGAAACTCGGCTGCATACCTTCCCGGCACGATATCAGGTATTTCCATACCGGAAAGGATAATCTTTACCTCAGGGTACTTCAGCCGGACTTTCCGTATAATCTCGTGCAGGTTCTTGGTCGTTTCGCGGGCAGGAATTCCACGCAAACCATCATTGGCACCAAGAGCCAGTACCAGAATATCCACCGGTTCGTTTAGCCAGCGGTCTATCCGGTACACACCTCCGGCAGTTGTGTCACCACTCAGCCCTGCATTGATTACTTTATAATCATACCCCTTTTCTTTCAGCTTCTCCTGTATCAGGCTTGGGTAGGCTTGCGCGGCAGGCAAACCATAGCCAGCTGTCAGGCTATTCCCAAAAAACAATATATTCTTCATCTCTTTCTCTGTGGCTTGTCATGTTTTGGTAGAGCTGTATTACATAATATGAACTAAATAAAAAGGGTTACCACAGTTGGTAACCCTTTTATACTGTATCATCTGGAACTTAGTCTACAGTGTCTTTCATCTGGCGGAGCCGTTCACAGGTAATTAAAGAAGCCTGCTTTTGCTTTTCTACCATCTGCACGATACTTGCAGGCAGTTCTGCCCTGTGCTCAAGTGCATCATTATAGGCTTTCTGTGCCCACTCTTCCCCATATAGATTGGACTCTATGATAGCCTCTTCATCCGAACCAGTTACTGTGGCTTTTACATCCATCCACCCCCTGAAGATTTTACCTTTTGCAGTAGTACTTTCCTGCCTGTCACCACCAAACTTGCTGATGTTTCTGTTTATCTCGTTTGAGAACTGGTTACTCTCATTTACCAGGTCTTTGTAGTAGGCCTGGTGCGCCGGGTTCTTAGTTGCTTCGGCAGCATGCTTGTAACCTTCTATCCTATCGTTGACAAACTGGTTCAGTTCCTGAAGAACATCTATTGTCTTTTCATTGTTGTTTTGCATAGCTTTATGTGTTTTGGTGCTACTATCCGAAACGAAAAAAAGCATATCTGAGTTATAATAAGCAGGGACAGCAGGCGTATGTATTTAGATAAGCGGCGTGTTCCTAACATGTAATGTCCTTACCGGGGTTTACGATATAAAAAGTTTTCGCTACATTACATTTCAAAGCTTCGCTTCAGGGCCGTTCATAATCTTCGGCATCACTTTTGCGTACTACTTAATAAGTCCATTCAATTTAAATAGATGCTATCATTGACAACTCGTTTCAAAATATTATTGTCTGTATTTGCAGTAATCCTGCTGACAGGGTCATTCATCCTTTACAAGAGCGACGAAACGCCTGAAGGGAAGAACCAGATCCTGATCAAAGCCTTGATGCAAGGCTTGAATACCGGGCACTATCAACCTGAAAAAGTAGATGACGCTTTCTCCCAGAAGGTATTTGACCTCTATTTGCAGCGTCTCGATTTCAATAAGAAGTTCTTACTGGCCTCTGATGTGCAGAATCTGCGCAAGTACAGAACTGCCATAGACGACCAGCTTAACCAAGGCTCGCTGGAGTTCTTTGATGTGTCTGCCGATCTGATCGATCAGCGCACAAAAGAATCGCAGGCATATTATAAGGAGATCCTGTCCCAGCCTTTCGATTTCACTAAAAATGAGACAATCGAGACAGACGGAGAGAAACTATCTTATGCCAAAGACAAAGCCGCTCTGAAGGAAGCATGGCGCAAGCAGCTGAAGTATCAGACATTGGTGCGCCTGTCTGAAATTAAGAAAGAGCAGGAAAAGGCACAGGAGAAAGGCGAGAAAGTAGATACGAAAACTTTCGAGCAGATGGAAAAAGAGGCGCGTGAGAAGGTAAGAAAATCTTATGACGACCTGTATGACCGCATGGCCAGAATCAACAAAGATGATCGCCGGACCACCTACATTAACGCCATCACCAACGTGTATGATCCGCACACCGGTTACTTCCCCCCTAAGGACAAGAGTAACTTCGACATTGAATTTACAGGCCGTTTAGAGGGTATCGGCGCCTCTTTGCAGGAGAAAGACAACCAAATCAGGGTTATGGAAATCGTACCAGGAAGCCCTTCTTACCTGCAGGGCGATTTAAAGCCCGGCGATGTTATCCAGAAGGTGGCACAAGGTGACAATGATCCTGTACTAGTGGAAGGCATGCGCCTTGACGATGCCATACAGCTTATCCGCGGCAAAAAAGGAACAGAAGTACGCCTGACAGTGAAGAAGCCGGATGGCTCTACCCAGGTTATTCCGATTGTGCGTGATATTATTGTATTGGAAGAAGGATACGCCCAGTCTGCCATCATTAACGACCAGGAAAAAATCGGCTATATTAAACTTCCTGGCTTCTACGCTGACTTCCAGAACAAAGACGGTCGCTTTAGTGGTGCCGATGTGAAGAAAGAAGTAGAGAAGCTGAAAGCAGCAGGCATGGAAGGCCTTATCCTTGACTTGCGCAACAACGGAGGTGGCTCTCTTTCTGATGCCATCGAAATGGCTGGCCTGTTTATAGACCAGGGACCAATTGTACAGGTGAAGACAGCTGCAGGCAAAGCCGTAGTATTGAACGACCGCGACCCGCAGGTGCAGTATGATGGGCCACTTGTAATCCTGGTGAACTCCAACAGTGCATCAGCCTCTGAGATTTTAGCAGCAGCAATGCAGGACTACAAACGTGCTGTGATTGTAGGTAGCCCAACTTACGGTAAAGGTACTGTACAGCAGTTCTTCGAGCTGGATGAGGCGCTGCCTGCACAGTTCAACAACTACAAGCCGTTTGGTGCCCTGAAGCTGACAACGCAGAAGTTTTACCGCATCAACGGCGGTACAACGCAACTGCGCGGTGTAACGCCAGATGTTGTTTTGCCGGATGCTTACCGTTACCTGGAGTTCGGTGAGAAAGAGCAGGAGTACCCGCTGCCATTTGATGAAATTGCCCCTGCCAAGTATAAGACATGGTCAAAAGGCAATCTGAACCTTGCCAAGGTGCAGACTAACAGCAAAAACAGGGTAGCTACAAACAAGAACTTTAACCTGATTGAAGAAAGTGCGACCCGCTTGAAGAAGCAGTCTGACAATACAGAGCGTTCGCTTCAGTTAGAGCAGTACCAGGCTGAAGAGGCAAAAGCAGAAGCAGCATCCAAGCGCTTTGAAGCTGCCAAGAAAACAATACCGGTACTGGATGTTACCCGCCTGCAGCAAGACCTACAGGCTTTAGGAGGCGACACTGCCAAGGTAGCCCGAAGCAGAGAGTTTATAAAAAGCCTGAAGCAGGATGTGTATGTGGAAGAGGCTGTAGCTATCATCCAGAATGATTTGAAGCCAATGGCCATCACTGGTAAAGACAAGAAATAAACCTTATTAAGTTACTTAGGAACGCCGGCTATGAATCATAGTCGGCGTTTTTCATATTACCCCTCCAAGTAGCCAGAACCTCATATGTCAAACCTGTACCTGCACTTCAATAAGTATCCAAACAAGGCATTCGCCGGAGCCAGAGCCAGCATAATCCCGAGGCTCCTTTTGCTCCTGCTTCTCACTTCCTTGCTGGGCAGCTGTGCCACGGGTTCTAAACCGGATAACAAAGCACAGGAACGCGGCCTGGTTACAGGTAAGGCCATGGTGGTTTCGGCACATCCTGAAGCTTCCCGCATAGGCATGGAGATACTGAAGAAGGGAGGCAACGCGTATGATGCCGCCATCGCCACACAATTTGCGCTGGCAGTGGTGCACCCTGCGGCAGGTAACATAGGCGGAGGAGGCTTTATTGTGTACCGGCAAAGCAATGGTGAAACCGGCTCCCTGGACTATCGGGAGATGGCGCCCGGGGCAGCATCAGAAACCATGTACCAGGATTCGGCTGGTAATGTGATAGAGGGACTGAGCACAGGCGGGCACCTGGCAGCTGGAGTACCTGGCACGGTAGACGGCATGGTGCAGCTGCATGGCAGGTTTGGCACGCTACCATGGGCTGAGCTCATACAACCGGCCATCGACCTGGCAGCCAACGGCGTGGCCCTGACAGAGAAAGAAGCCAGGGGCTTGAACAACTCAAAAGAAAGCTTCCTGAAACATAATAAGCATGTGCCTTACCTGGTGCAGGAAAACGTGTGGCAGACAGGCGACACCCTGCACCACCCGGACCTAGCCCGCACCCTGACGCGCATCCGTGATAAGGGCCGCAATGGCTTCTATGCTGGCGAAACCGCTGACCTGATGGTGCGGGAAATGCAGCGTGGCAACGGCATAATTACGCATCAGGATTTAGAAAACTACTCAGCCCAATGGCGGGAGCCGGTAACAGGCAAATACAGGAACTACAATGTAATTTCAATGGCACCTCCTTCCAGCGGAGGCATAGCGCTGCTCCAGTTGCTGCAGATGGTGGAACCCTACAAATTAGATAAGTATGGGTGGCAAAGCACAGAAGCCGTCCAGCTGATGACGGAGGCTGAGCGCAGGGTATACGCGGACCGTGCCACCTACCTCGGTGACCCCGACTTTGTGGCGGTGCCTGTTCAGGAGTTACTGAATGCTGCTTACCTGAGAGCGCGCATGGCGAACGTAAGTTTCGAAAAGGCCACTCCTTCTGCAGCTATAAAGGCCGGCGATATGCCGGTGTATGAGTCGGAGCAAACCACGCACTTCAGTATTGTGGATCAGTTCGGCAACGCCGCGTCCGTTACAACCACACTCAACGGCAGCTACGGCTCTAAAGTAGTGGTAGAAGGCGCAGGCTTTCTACTGAACAACGAGATGGACGATTTTAGTATAAAACCGGGTGTGCCGAACATGTTTGGCCTGGTAGGGGGCAAAGCCAACGCCGTTGCACCCGGCAAGCGCATGCTCAGTTCCATGACACCCACCATTTTGGAAAAAGACGGGAAGCTATACATGGTAGTAGGGACCCCGGGTGGCTCCACCATCATCACCTCTGTTTTTCAGGCCATCCTGAATGTGGCAGCCCACGGCATGACGATGCAGCAGGCGGTAGCCGCTCCACGCTTCCATCACCAATGGTTGCCGGATGAGATACAGCACGAGGTTGAGGCCATTTCTCCGGAGGTAAGGACCCAACTTATCAACAAAGGTTATAAACTGCAGCAGAGAGGCCCGTATGGCCGTATAGACGCTATTCTGGTGTTACCTGATGGCAGGCTGGAAGCAGGCGCCGATCCGAGAGGCGATGATGCAGCCGCTGGCTTTTGATTCGCTTAAACCTGCCCTTGCTTTCTTTTCTGGATAAAGCCAGCAACATAAACGCCTGCCGCAGCAATACCAGTCGCTGTCATCAGTCCGAAGACGGTAGCCCTGCGGCTGAGCACATCTGGGGTAAGTGTCTTTTTAATTTCCGGAGAGGGTGCCACTGCCTTGGCAAACATTCTGCCCGTCATAAGGGTGAGGATGGTGGTAAGGCCTACCGCAGCGTGTGCCACGGTCCTGTTACCAGCCTTTACGCCCGAGCTTAAAAGTAGCAGTGCCCCTCCTACTGCCGGTGGTATAAGGGCTGTTTTAGGGCGGTTCTCGTTCAGGAAGTAACTGGTTAAACCTGCTCCTATCAAGGTAGCGGCATGCGCATTGTTTGCGATGTCTGGTCTTTCAACTATATTCATTTCTTTCATTTTTTATCTTTTTACCAACTGCGCCCTCCCGGGGTTATACTTATTTAAAGTATTCGATTCCCAGACAAGCAGCGTTGCCTGCCATCAGCAACAGGCTTCATCCAGGCAACGTGTCAGCAACTGTCATCAAACTTTGTCCAAAGCCTGCTCCAGGTCCCTGATAAGGTAATCCGGATCCTCCAGTCCCACATAAAACCGCACCATATTAAAGGGTAGTTCAGACTTCATGTCTTCGGAAGCATAGGTGGCCGACAACGGAAAAATAAGCGACTCGTGCCCTCCCCAGGAGGCAGCCATCAGGAAGTGCTTTAAACTGTCGCAGAACAGGTCTACCTGCGCCATACGTGTCGCCTTCAGCAGCAAAGAGAACTGCCCGGAGTTATTTCGCATCTGGTGCTGGGCTAGTTCGTATTGCGGGTGCGTGGGCAGGAAAGGAAACAGCACCTGTCCTACCTTGGGGTGCTGCACCAGATAATCTACCACTTTTCGTGTGGAGGCAGCTACCCGTTCCATCCGCACAGGCAATGTACGCAGTCCCCTGATAAAGAGCCAGGCATCATGTGGCGACATCACGGCACCTAAGGTTTGAAATTCTCCCCTGAAAATCTGGTTGATGCGCTCACGGGAGCCACACACCACACCGCCCATCACGTCGGAATGCCCGCCGATATACTTGGTACAGGAATGCACCACCAGGTCTATCCCCAGCGCAATCGGGTTCTGGTGCAAGGGACTGGCAAAGCTGTTGTCGATAATGGTAGTGCAGCTATTTTCTCTGGCAAGCGCCGCCACAGCAGCCAGGTCCTGCAACTCGAATGTGATGGAGGTCGGGCTTTCGAGGTACAGCAACCTCGTATTGGGTCGCATGGCTTCCCTGAAGTTTTCAATGTCTTTTCCGTCTACAAAGGTTACCTCTATGCCAAAACGGGGCAGAAACTTCCGCATCAGGGTTTTGGCCCAGGTATAAGGTCGCTTCACACAAATCACATGGTCGCCTGCCTTCACCTGCGAAATAACCGCTGCCGACACAGCCCCCATGCCACTTCCAAATGCTACCGCATGCTCGGCGCCTTCCAGCGCTGCCATTTTTTTCTCAAATATGGTGACGGTGGGATTGTTGCCCCGGCTGTACATGTACTCGTCTACCTCATGCTTCATTTTGTGCCGCATGTCGGCGACGGTCTTGCTGGCAAAATTGCTGCTTTGGATAATGGGTGGCGCCACCGCCTCAAAATACTTTTCCCGCTCCTCCCCCAACTCGTTGATGATGTATGACAGGTCCATATTGTTTGACTGTTTTTCTCCTTTTACTCTTTCACCCCCCTTTGCGTTTGGCAACCATTTAAGCAAGTGGAACAAGATAATGCTATTTATTTTAGCATTATCTTGTTCCACATCGTTGCCTTTCTAAAATTATTTTTCAATATTATTCGATTTCTTTTATTAACACTTGATAAACAATAATATAATTACTTCGAATTACTACAAATATTAGCATTCCTGCAACTGTTACTGGCAATTTATTGTTGTAAGTACATGAAAGAGAGAGAAGAAAATGTTGTTTCGCTGTATCCGGAGGAGCAGAAAATAACTGAAAAAGAGTGGCAGAAATCCATTCCGGCCCAGGTGTTTCTAAACTACTTTTTTGCGATAAATTATCATATCCAGCACTTCAACGATAATGGCTTAGCGCATCTTACTTTTTTCAAAGAAGCTACAACAGCGTTGACTGAGCAAGACCTGGAGGCTGTTAAGCGCCTGCTGCTGAACTGCTGGAGCACCGAGTACGCACTTCGTGCCACTGCAGAACTGGGCGACGAGGCCTATATGCGCAATGCGCTCCACTGGACTTTCCCGCAGGCTTATTACACTGTATTTGCCGGGCTACAGGCCTTCCTGCGCGCGCGGGGTGTGAACACCAATAACGAGGCGCTGGTGCTTCGGGAGGCCGGGCGATTGGTGGTGAAGAACGCCTACCCAAGGGCCATTAGCTTCTATGCTTCCGGCCACTATGAAGACTTCAACATAAACAGGCTGCCGTTGGCACATTATAAACCCGGCTTGCAGATAGCAGGCAAGGAACTGGAGGCACAGGCACAGATTGGGCAGTTTCTACGCACCACCCGCCGCCAGAAAGCGAAAGCAGTAAGGCAACAGGTACAGGCCAACCCTGCTACCGCCATCCGCAGCAGCCGCACAGGAGATGTGCTGCAGAAGTTTGGTCCGCAGCACTGGCAGCAGCTGACCTGGCGCGTGGGCTATACCACTCTTTTCGACCTGATGGCACGCCTGCGTATTTCATCTTCGCACCGCGAAATTGAGCGCTTTGTGGAGGCAGACATAGACTTCAAGTTGTTCCATGAGTCGCTGCTGGAGATTGTAAGTTACCTTAATGGTATTCATGAAAGTTACGTGGCACAGGCAATGGGCATGCAGCAGTACGAGGCATTTGTACAGGAATTGCCAAAGCATTTGAAAGACTCGTTTGCGGCAGCCAGAATGCAGAAGTATATTAAGCCGCTCTTCACAGAAGACGATTACCAACTGGGGCAGGCCGCATAAGCTGCTGCACCATCTACCATACATCAGGCTCCCGTGGGTTTATACCTGCGGGAGCTCTTTTCATTCTGAATAACTGAATTTTGAATGGTTGAATAACACTAAGGTAAGTGCGCAAGTCCCAGCGGGACGGTCTGTTGATAGCAAATCTATTCTGGCACATCTTTAGCTCCAGGGGATCGGCCTGTTTAATATTCATCAACAGGCCGATCCCCTGGAGCTAATGGTGCTCGTAGACCATCAGGCTATCAACAGGTCGTCCCGCTGGGACTTCTGATAAGTTTTTATATAAACCAAATTCAACAGCGTCTAAGTCTCAGCGGGTCTTCCATACCAGCTAAAATGAGTGAGGCAGCGCCATGGAGCCTGTGCTTTGTAGGCATCAAGCTTCCAGCAATGCAACAATCAACAATTAAATATTTAAAAGCTGCCGATTATTTACGAATTTTGCAGATTATTCAAAACGACCACATTAGAATAGAACGCATGCAACTGAGCGAACAGGAACTACGCAGGCGCCATGAGCGCGAAGAGCTGGAGAAAATGGGTATTAACCCCTATCCGTCCGAGACCTTTGAAGTTACTGCCACTGCCAAAGAAATAAAGCAAAATTTCGATAAGGAAAAGAACAACTATCAGGAAGTAAGCCTGGCGGGCCGTTTAATGAGCCGCCGCATTATGGGGAAAGCCTCTTTTGCGGAACTTATGGACAGCACCGGCCGCATCCAGATTTACGTGTCGCGCGATGACATTGCACCGGGCGAGAACAAGGACATGTACAACACCGTGTTCAAGAAGATGCTGGATATCGGCGACTTCATCGGTATCAAAGGCTATGCTTTCGTGACGCAGGTAGGTGAGATTTCGGTACACGTAACCGAGCTGAAAGTACTTACAAAGTCCCTGAAGCCGCTCCCGATTGTAAAGCGCGAGGTAGATGAGAATGGCGTGGAGCACGTGTACGATGCGTTCAGCGACCCTGAACTGCGCTACCGCCAGCGCTACGTGGACCTGGTGGTAAACCCGGAGGTGCGCGAAACCTTCAAGAAGCGTACGCAGCTTGTAAACTCCATGCGCAGCTTCCTGACTGACAAAGGCTATCTGGAGGTGGAAACCCCTATACTGCAGCCCTTATACGGTGGTGCGGCGGCCCGTCCGTTCAAGACGCACCACAACACCCTGGACATGACGCTGTACCTGCGCATTGCAAACGAACTCTACCTGAAGCGCCTGATTGTAGGTGGTTTTGACGGTGTGTTCGAGTTTGCGAAGGACTTCCGCAACGAGGGTATGAGCCGTTTCCATAATCCCGAGTTTACGCAGGTAGAGCTTTACGTAGCCTACAAAGACTATAACTGGATGATGGACCTGGTGGAGGCGATGGTAGAGAAAGTAGCCCTAGACCTGCACGGCACCACAGAAGTAAAAGTGGGCGAGAACATCATCAACTTCCAGCGCCCCTGGAAGCGCTTCACCATGTTTGAGGCCATTGAGCACTTTACAAAGATTGATATCTCTGAAATGGATGAGCCAGCCCTGCGACAGACGGCAGAAGGCTTAGGCATTAAGATTGACCCTAGCCTCGGCAAAGGCAAAATCATTGATGAGATTTTCGGCGAAACGTGCGAGCCTTACCTGATTCAGCCAACCTTCATCACAGATTATCCAGTAGAGATGAGCCCGCTGGCGAAGAAGCACCGCAGCAAGCCAGGTTTGGTAGAACGCTTTGAGGCCATCTGTAACGGAAAGGAAATCTGTAACGCCTTCTCGGAGTTGAACGACCCGATTGACCAGCGCGCCCGCTTCGAAGAGCAGTTAGAGCTAGGTAAGCGTGGCGACACAGAAGCCATGGTACTGGACGAGGACTTCCTGCGTGCCCTGGAGTATGGCATGCCACCAACAGCAGGCCTGGGTATCGGCATCGACCGCCTGAGCATGATCATGACGAATTCACACTCTATACAGGATGTGCTGTTCTTCCCGCAAATGAAACCGGAAAAACAGGACAGGAAAGAAGAAGAGAAGTCGTAAACTCTTAGGCTACTGCATAAAGAAAACGCCTGCTACTCATACTTAGTAGCAGGCGTTTTCTTTATCGTCCTTTCACCTTAAACTTTAGGTGGAATACTTGGACCACCTGTGGCTCCTGGTGTTTTAGGGTCATTAATCATGCTCTTTACTTCACTGTCGCTACGCTTGTTAGAGTCTGTATAAGGACTGTTTTGCGTTGTGCCACCAGTTGTAGTTGTACCAGCACCGCCAGTTGTAGCAGTACCGGTAGTTGTACCAGTTCCTCCGGTTGTAGCAGGGCCGCCAGTGCTGGTGAATGCTCTGCCAGTAGCTGTTGTTGGTGGTAGATCAGGCGCTTCATTCACATGTGCATCTGTCTGCCCGCCTTTGTTCATTTGTTTTTTAGCCCACTCACTGGCCTGGTCTGTCCAGTCAGTTACCTGGTCAGTATATTTTCTAGCCGATTCAGTTACTTTTCTACGCGTAGCTTTACCTTTCTCAGGAGCCAGCAGCAAGCCTGCAAGCACACCTACGCCAGCGCCTGCTAACAAACCCGCGGTAAAACCACCTGCTCCGGCAGCGGCGGCGCCTCCTTTATTTTTCTTTTTAGAAGAAGTATCCTTTTGTTTCATCTGGTGGAGAGAAGAAGACGACTCAGTTGTATAGTTTGATCTGCTTTCTCCTAGTGATCTGCATTCCATGTCAGTTCTCATAGTTCGTGTTTATTTAAAATTTGGGGTATATCATTTAAGTAAAGTCCTATCTAGGACTTTATTTTATCTAATAACGAGATAGTCAATAATAGGTTAGCAAAGCGTCTAAAAAACAGGATGCGCCTGCTCTACATGGTAGAACAGGCGCATCTGAAGGTTGTTTAGCGTCGCCGGTGAACAAGGCTCTTACGGCTCATGCTACAGAATATCAAGCATTCTGTTCATTCCTATTTTATCTGATAATACAGATGCTTATGCGTTGCCGCCAGTAGAACCTGTTGCACCACCACCAGTAGAACCTGTTGCACCGCCACCGGTAGCACCTGTTGTGCCCGTTGCAGCTCCACCAGTAGTGCCGGTATTGTTATTGCCCTGTCCTGCGTTAGAACCGTTAGAGCCTCCGGACTTACCGAAAGTGTTACCGCTCATGTTCTTGATTTCATCTAAACCAACTTGCAGGTTTTTCTCAAGGTCTTTGCTCACCTTACCAGCCCATTTTTTCACGCTGGTGCGGGTAACCTCACCGGTATCAGGAGCCATTAGTAAGCCTGCAATGATACCTGCACTCGCGCCAGCCAACATAGCCAATAATATCTTTCCGCTATTATCTTTCATAGTTTTGATTGGTTGTTATTGATTTTAATTATTCTCTCTTATCAATATTTCTTTCTATAACGGCAAGTATAGCATTAAGTTATATCTATACAAAGGAATTCAATTATAGTTGTTTTGAAAGGACGATAAAACTTTAGAGAGCATCCTCCTGTTCTACATGTAATATCATGTATATGAATCATAGCTCTTCAGTCTAAATAGCCTTAGCTTTTTTTCACCCTTTGCTTTCAGACCTGTACTGAAAGATGCCAGGGTTTATTTTACATCCACGTCTGGATTATCCTCCGTCAGTTCATCATAATTGTTTTTCATCTGCCTTTTTACGTCATCCCAAGATCCTTGTAGTACCAGTTCATCGTCCTCACTGCCCTGAGCCTGGCCCGAACTGGCTTTTAATCTTGCAGTCCAACGTTTCAAAGTCAGGTTCACCTCATCACCTGCCTCTGTCAGGCTCTGCATCACGTTCTGGCGCGCGGCGCGGCCATTCTCAGGCGCCAGCAACAAACCTGCCACTACACCAGCACCTAATCCTGCGAGAGAAGCCAAAAGTATTTTCCCGTTGTCTTTGTTCTTGTTGTTCATGTTCATTGGTTTTGTTTCGTATCGTTCTGTACTTTTCACGCCTTTCAGGTATAAGAGCAGATAGCAGCAGTAAAAAGCCGTAATCTATTTTTATTTCCATAATTTTGCGCATCCAAAATATATACGGTTTCAGCCATATTTAGTTAAGACACGCACAATAAGCGGGATGAAAGCGTATAACATTCTTTAACTGCCCTTATCACAAAACTATGAAAAAATTTATGCCTGTCTTCTTTGCCTTTACGCTGAGCAGTATTATCTCCTGTGTAGGCACTGAAACAACCCAAACGGCCTGCATAGATAAGGAGAAAATAAACCCGGACGGTATTTGCACCATGCAGTATGATCCGGTGTGCGGCTGCGACGGTAAAACCTACAGCAATGCTTGTGCAGCCGACAATGCTGGTGTAACCTCCTACACCAAAGGTGCCTGCAGTGGTGATGCTGACTAAGAGGAACCTTCCGCTAACTATATCATAAAGACAAACTGAAATGAGCGAGAAAAAATACTTCAAACAAACAAAACCGTTCCGGGTACCGGCTCACGACGGCAAACTGATAGAGGAACATTTTGGCCATGCCTCCACCCAGACCGGTGCCTTCAGCGTGGCCCACATGGTAGCTCCACCTCACTGGGGCGAACCCCATCAGAAGCCGGAGTTTGATGAGATCACCATTGTGACCCGCGGCCGTAAAATGATAGAGATAGACGGGGAGGAAGTAGAAGTAAAAGCCGGTGAGACAATCCTGATCAAGGCGGGTGCACGTATCCGCTACTCCAACCCCTATGACGAAGAAACCGAATACTGGTCAATCTGCATTCCAGCCTTCGATATCAGCACTGTTCACCGGGAAGACGAATAGCCTCGCTGATGCTTTGATATTTCACTTAAACCCACCGCATGAAAAACATAAATCTGTATATCGTACTTGCTGCGGTTATAGCCACAGCTTGCGCTAAAACACCTTCCACCACCTCCTCTCCTGCTGCTTACACAGAGCCCGGTTTCTCCTATATAAAAAAGGCAGAGCTACGTGAAGATCTTTTCACGTTGGCCAGCGATGAAATGCGCGGGAAAAGGGCAGGAACAGTAGATGAGCTCAGAGCAGCAGCCTGGGTAGCAGAGCAGGCCCGCAAAGCTGGTTTAGAACCAGCCGGAGAAGAAGGCACTTTTTACCAGTTTTTCCCCGTCAGCCGATCACGAGTATCAGACAACAGCACCATCGCCATCAGCGGTAAACCAGCTAACCTCTGGCAGAATGTGTGGGTTACATCTCCAACAGAAGCACGCATAGAGGCTCCTGTTGTATGGCTGAATTATTTAGCCGATACAGCGAAGCAGAACCTGCAAGGGAAAGTAGTGGCCATGACGCTCCAGCCCCCCTCACGTATGCCAGCGCAGGGAATGAGCCTGTGGAATTACCGCTATGTGGCAGCTGCCCTGCGCCAGCAGACCAACGCCCTCCGGAACCAGAAGGCAGCCGCCATTTTAATTGTAACAGACTCCACTGCCGAAGCAGACTTTGGTTTTATAGCCCATGTTTTTGAGGAAGGTACCTACCAATTAGAAGGTGATGCCAACCGGCAGAGCAGTAATGCGCCTGTCATGCTGGCTCACACTTCTTTAGCTCCCACGCTTAAGCAGCCTGGTGCAAAACTCACAGCTAACATCAATGTAGATAACTATACTTACCCGTCGATGAACGTGGTAGCCAAAGCTCCCGGCTCGGATCCTGCGCTGCGGGATGAGTATGTGCTTTTTAGCGGCCATCATGATCACGATGGCATAGGAGCCGCGGTTGACGGTGACTCTATTTATAACGGTGCCGACGACAATGCCTCCGTTACAGTGGCACTTTTAGCCATCGGCAGGGCCTGGGCGCAACAACCGGGGAAGCGTTCTGCTTTGTTCGTGTGGCATGGTGCCGAAGAGCGCGGCCTGCTCGGCTCCCGCTGGTATGTAGAGCATCCTACAGTAGAGAAGGAGTCAATCGTGGCAGTGCTGAACGCAGACATGATTGGGCGAAACGCTCCTGACTCTGCCGCCCTATTGGGTTCTGTACCGCCGCATCGTAATTCCACCGCTTTAGTAGATATGGCGATGCAGGCAAACGAACAGCATACGAAGTTTACTATTGATACATCCTGGGATGAGGCAAGCCACCCGGAGGGCTGGTATTTCCGCAGCGATCATTTGCCTTACGCCCGTGCCGGCATTCCTGCCATCTTCTTCACCACTTTGCTCCACCCGGACTATCATACCCCACGGGACGAAGCAGAACGCATTGACCTGGAAAAACTGACGAAGATGACGCGCTGGATGTATGCCACCGGCTGGGCTGTTTCAGAGGCTCCGCAACGGCTTACCACTGACCCGGAAGCGAAGCTGGAGCGGTAGGTACAGTAGCACAAAAATGGATTTGTGTCGCAAGTTTAGCGAAGCGACAGGAACAGGATATAAAACAGAAAGGCCTCTGCTACAACAGCAGAGGCCTTTCTGTTTTATATCTGAGACAGGAAATTATTTTAAATTTCCTGATCTACAAAATCTTACTTCTGGATCATGTTCACGATGTCCTCCGAGATACCCATGCTGCTGAAGCCGCCATCGTGCATCAGGTTCTGCATGGTGACCATCTTCGTCAGGTCAGAGAACAGGGTGATAGTATAATCGGCGCAGGCTTCGGCAGAAGCATTGCCCAGCGGCGACATTTTATCGGCATAGTCATAGAACGCATCAAAGCCGCCTACACCTGTACCGGCAGTCGTTTTGGTTGGAGACTGCGAAATTGTGTTTACACGCACCTTCTTCTGTTTACCTAAACGATATCCGTAGTTACGGGCGATAGACTCCAGCACCGCCTTCGCCTGCGACATGTCAGTATAATCCGGGAACACGCGCTGTGCCGCAATGTAAGACAAGGCCACGATGGAACCCCACTCGTTCAGTGCATCCTGCTTCTCTGCTACGTGCATCACCTTATGGAATGAAAGCGCAGAAATATCCAGCGTTTTAAGGAACCAGTCGTAGTTCAGATCGCCGTATGTTTTGCCTTTGCGGATGTTCGGGCTCATACCAATCGAGTGCAGCACAAAATCAATTTTGCCGCCCAGTATTTCCTGCGACTTGGTGAACAGGTTCTCCAGGTCTTCTACAGAAGTAGCATCTGCAGGTACAATTTCTGCATTGCACTCCTCAGCCAGTTTTTTTATCTCTCCCATGCGCATGGCAAGCGGCGCATTCGTCAGCACGAATTCAGCACCTTCTTCATGGGCACGCTTGGCTACCTTCCAGGCTATAGACTTCTCATCCAGGGCTCCGAAAATAATGCCTTTCTTTCCTTTTAGTAGATTATAGGACATGTCGTATATGTTGTTGTTTGTTTATGACTGCGTTTAAGGCAGCAATATAAGCATATCTCTTTACAGTGAAAGCAACTCTTTCGCACTTTGATAGGCGTTGGCGCTTGGGTTGGCACCTGCAATCATGTGCGCAATTTCATTCACGCGCTCCTGCTCGTCCAGTTTCCGCACGCGGCTGATGGTGCGTTCTGCGGTGTCTTCTTTATATACGAAGTAATGTGAGTTACCCTGCGCTGCAATCTGAGGCAGGTGCGAAATAGCGATAATCTGGTGCTTCTGCGCCATCTGCTGCATCATCTTTCCCACTTTTACTGCTACCTCACCAGATATACCGGTGTCAATCTCATCAAACACAATGGTTGGCAAAGCGGTTTTATCAGCTAGCATGTACTTAATGCTGAGCATCAGGCGCGAGAATTCACCACCTGAGGCAGCCTTAATCAGCGTTTGTGGCTGGGCTCCTTTGTTGGCACTGAACAGGATGTTGATATCATCAGTACCCGTAGCTGTTGGCGCTACCTCATTGTGCTGAATCACAATACGGGCATTTGGCATGCCCAAGTCTGCCACCAGCGTATAGAGCTCCTGCTCAAAGGTATCGAAGGAAGCCTTTCGGCGCTCCGACAGAATGGCCGCTTTCTCGTGCACATCCTTCTCTGCCTGCTTCATGGCTTTTTCAGTGCTGGCGATGGCATTGTCCAGGTTCAGTACGCTGCCTACTTTATCTTCCAATTCCCGCTGAATGGTAAGCAACTCGGCATTGGTGAGCACCTGGTGCTTACGCTGCAGCGTGTATATCAGGTTCAGGCGCTCCTGCACCTCTTCCGTCCGCTGCGGGTCGGCCTCGGTATTGCGCTCCGCATCTTCCAGCTCGCCGGCAATGTCGTTCAGTTCTATCATGCAGCTCTCGGTACGGGTGCGCAGCTCCTCGTATTTAGAAGAGAACTGCGCCAGCTGCCCAATCAGGTAAGCTGTGTCTTTTAAAGACGAGGTGATATTGAACTCTGACTCTGTGAGGCTCTGCACCGCCTGTGTCAGCTTCAGTTTGATGTCCTCGGCGTTCTCCAGCTGCTTCAACTCTTCTTCCAGCTCCTCCTGCTCGTTTTCCTGCAGGCTGGCCTCTGCCAGCTCGTTCAGCAGGAAAGCATGGTAGTCGTGCTCTTTCTGTGCCTGCGCCAGTTGGTCCGTCAGTTTTTTGTAGTCGCTCTCCAGCTTTTTAAACTGGCGGTAGCTCTCGTTGTATTTGCGCAGGTACGACAGGTTGCCTGCATATATATCGAAGGTGGTATTGCCCATGGCCGCCGTATTACCGGCATAGATATCTAGGATGTTCAGCTGGTAGCTGGTATCTCCGAGCTGCAGCGTGTCGTGCTGCGAGTGGATATCCATCAGGTTTTCCCCTATCTTCCGGATCACGTCCAGCGTCACAGGCGTGTCGTTTACAAAGGCACGGCTCTTCCCGCTCGGGCTGATCTCGCGGCGCAGGATGCACTGGTCATCGAAATCCAGGTCCTCTTTTGTGAACAATTCCTGCAGGTTGTAACTCGATATATCGAACACGCCCTCTATCACGCACTTTTCATTCTGGTTGAAGAGGAGCTTTGTATCGGCACGGTTTCCCAGCAGCAGGCCAATAGCCCCCAGCATAATGGATTTACCCGCACCGGTTTCACCCGTAATAATGTTGAGCACCGGCGACGGACGCATCTCCAGCTTCTCAATCAGGGCGTAGTTTTTTATTTTAAGATCTGTCAGCATACATCAAGACACAAGACTATAAGACTCAAAATATAAGAGCTTTTGCCTATGCTAAAGTTCGAAAATTCTATTGAAATGTAAGATAAAATTATGGGGTGCAGGCTCTTTTAGCATGAAGCCAAAAGTTTGTACTTCCTGCCACTAGTACGGAGCTTCTATATCGTAGATAATTTCTTCAATCTCATCTACAGGCATCGTATGTTTCCCAAAGCGGTGGTCAGTCAGGAGTAGCTCCTCGTCCGTCAGCTTGGTAATGTCACCATTCAGCACCACTTTATTGCGCAGCACTACCTGCACTGTTCTTCGCTGCAACAGTTCCTGGACGTGGTTAAGTAAATTGTTTCTGAAAATGCGTTTCTGCCGCTTGCCCATAGGGATATAGGTAAAATCCCGGCTTTGACGCCGGCTGCGTGAAGATACGCTGTTTTAGCGAAATCCTAAAATTTTTAGCGTTTTAGCAAAATCTCGTATTTCGTGTTGTTGGTGGGGTCTACCTGCGATAAGACAGTAAAAGCCTGTTGTTTCTGGGCAGGAGCAGCCGTTTTGAACATATTCACCAGCTCATCAGACTTTGCATCGAAGAAGGCACGCAGCACAGCGGAATTGGGTTTCTGCTGCTGCAGGCGCTGCAGGTCCGCTAAAATACCCAGCATAGTTGTCCGTGCTTTTTCCGGGTTCTCCGCCATGATGTCCAAACCGTGGCGGTGCATGTTGTACATTCCCTCGCGGTAAGGCAAGAACTGCGGGTCCTGCAGGTTATCTATCAGCCAATAACGGTTTCGGTTGCCGTCAAAAGCTTTCCACCCCGCATAACCGGATCCCTGTGAGGCAGCAATGTTCAGTACGTTTCTTGCCTTGTCAAAAGCAGGAGCACCACCCAAGCGCCCGAAGCTGTCGTTATCCACCCCCACAATCATATAGGCATAAAAAGCCAGCATGGAGGAAAGGTTGGAGGTATAATTGTTCTCAGCGAAATCAAGTGGTTGCGCTGTATTATACTGAAAGGTCCAGTCTTTATCTATGAACGAGAAAAGAATCGTCTCATAACCGGTGCCGTAAGTCGGCCGCAGCGATACCACCTGCACGTTTGCCTGGAAGGTACCAATTTCAGGCATGGCCGTCAGGTTAATCAGCATCCGGCACTTGATGCGCTCATCCGGCCGGTAAGGCTGATCGCTCCAGCGGCGGTTGTTCATGAACTCAGAAATACGGGTTTGCATGTCCGAAAACAGCTGCCGGTCAGTGTACTGTACCTGCTCGCTGTTCACCACTACTTCACACTGAAGTTCCTGCGCTTTGGCAGCCCAGGCCGTGCCCAACAGCATCAGCAGTACAAATACTTTCTTAACCATGTAGCCTGTCCCAGATTAGGTTGACGATATCCTGTGCCACTTCACTCTTTGGCTTCAGCTCAAAGGCGGTGGTGGCTTCCTGTTCGATAACAGTAATTTTATTTGTATCGTGCCTGAAACCTGCCCCGTTATCATTCAGGGAGTTCAGCACAATCATATTCAGGTTCTTTTTATTCAGCTTGCCGCGGGCATTCGTATTCTCATCGTGGGTCTCAAGGGCAAAGCCCACTGAAAACTGCCCCGGCTTTTTACGCTCGCCCAGCGCCGCTGCTATATCAACGTTCTTAACCAGTTCAATCGTCAGCTCGTTCCCTGATTTTTTGATTTTTTTATCGGCAATTACTTTTGGCTTATAATCAGCCACGGCAGCGGCAAATACCAGAATATCAGCTGCATCAGCATGCTGCAGTACAGCGGCATACATTTCATCGGCGGTTGTAACGTTGGTAACGGTAATGTTGGAATGATGGGCGTGCAGGTTGGTAGGCCCTGCCACCAATTGCACGGTTGCCCCGTGCGCTGCAAAGCATTCTGCTATGGCGTAGCCCATTTTACCTGTAGAGTGGTTCCCTATAAAACGAACCGGGTCTATCGGCTCCTGTGTTGGCCCAGCGGTTAATAATACTGTTTTGCCTTTAAATGATTTTTGAGTCACCTCCAAAGAAGTTCTGAAGTACTTGAACAATTTCTTCCGGCTCCGCCATCCGCCCCTGCCCTACCAGGCCGCTTGCCAGCTCGCCGTATCCCGCCTCTATAATGCGGTTACCATAGCCCTGCAGCTTTGTGAAATTAGCCTGCACCGCCGGGTGCCGGTACATATCCAGGTCCATGGCAGGAGCCACAAACACAGGGCAGCGTGCCGACAGGTAGGTGGCGGAAAGAAGGTTATCACAGAAACCGTTCGCGAACTTTGCCACGGTGTTGGCACTTGCCGGGGCTACCACCAGGGCATCTGCCCAAAGCCCAAGGTCCACATGGTTGTTCCATGTGCCGGTTTCGTCTTTCACAAACTGGCTGAGCACAGGCTTTTTGGAAAGTGTGGCCAGTGTGAGAGGGGTTATAAACTCAGAAGCAGAAGCAGTCAAAATGACTTGTACTTCTGCTTCTGCTTTTATGAGCTGGCGGACCAGTAGTGCTGCCTTGTACGCAGCAATGCTTCCGCAAACTCCCAATATAATCTTTTTGCCCTGCAGCATTCGCCTGTATTACAGGTTAACGTCCTCCTGAGGCTCGTCTTCAGGGTTTCTAACGTAAACCTTGCCTTCCAGGAACTCCTCTACAGCCAGGTTGGTAGGCTTTGGCAGGCGCTCATAGTATTTAGAAATTTCTATTTGCTCACGGTTCTCGAAAACTTCCTCCAGGTTGTCTACAGTCGTTGCAAACTCAGCCAATTTAGAGTTTAACTCCTCTTTTAGCTTTACAGAAATCTGGTTTGCTCTTTTAGAAATTACTGCCACAGACATGTACACATTGCCGGTTTGCGCTGCAAAGTCGGCCATGTTGCGGGTAACGATTGATGCTGGAACTGATGCCATATTATAATATTTATGAATTCTCTTGTTGTTTGTTTTTTCTTATTCTTTCAAGCTCGCCTCTTGCCTGATCGTAGATCTGCTCCGCATTACGTTTAAACTTGCTGTCAGGATACTGGTCTACGAAGCTCTGGAAATAGTCGATGGCCTCGTCGAAGCGCTCTTCCTGCTTACTTGGGATACTTTCCATCGCAAAGCGGTACTGTGACTCCAGCTTTAAAAAAGCCGCCTCCTCGCTGTATGGAGAAGAAGCATGCTCCCGCTGGAAATTATTAAAGGCCACCACAGCAGAACGCCAGTAACGCAACTGGTAGTACAGGCGCGCCTGGTTAAACTCTTTCTTATCTAGCTTCAGGTACAGTTCTTCGATGGTCCTGTTCGCCTCCGGCACATGCTCGCTGGCGGGGTAGCGCGTTATAAACTCCTCAAAAGCTCCGATAGCGGTTATAGTTGGCGTCTGATCTTCCTGATAACTGGGAGACTGCTGATACAGTGATCTCGCCTGCATATACATTGCCTCTTCGGCCAATGGGCTACGCGGATACGTTGTATAGAAATTGCGGAAGTACGCATCGCTCAGGATGTAGTTGCCCTGCATGTAATGCGACTGCGCCTGGTAAAACAAGGCTTTCTCTGCATTCTCCGTACCAGCAAGCAGTGGAGTTACCTGGTCTAACAATTGTGAGGCGCGGTAAAATTCCTCCTTCTCGTAATACTCGAGGGCTGCCTGGTATTTCTTGTTGACATCGTTACTCTTCAGAAGTTTCTGAAAGTTGCTACAGCTACTGGCCAGCAGTAACAGGCAAAAAAGTACGACGGTATTTAAAAAGCCTTTATTCATGAACAGGCAAAATTATAGAATATCAGAATGATTTACAAAAATGATTTAAGAATGGCCGGATGAAGGAGTAAACCTCTTACTTTTTCTTCTTAGGATTCTTCTTTTTTTCGACTGCCTGTGCTGTAGGAGCTTGCTGCTTTGGCTTTTCCGGGGGTTTTACCACAACAGTGCGTTTTGCCAGTACCTCCTGCTTCGTAGGCCGCAGCTCTGCCATCCAGGTAAAACCATCTAACTTTTTATCTTCTTCCTTCAGCTCATGCGGCGGCACAAAGCTGGCATCAGGCTGCACGAGAAACGAAATGGTCTTCAATTTATTTTCTGCAAACTTCAGCACCATGTCGCTGCAAATGGCTTTGTTCATTCCCGTCATCAGCGTATCGCCCTGCAGGGCATAATACAAGCTTTCGCCATTCCCGTTCACGTTTACCCGCCTGATTCTACCCTCCTGGAAAAAAGCTGTCATGTCCCGGCCTTTAACCTGGTTATAGTTCCTGAGCGAGTCTTCAGAGGATATAAAGGCGCTGCTGTACATATACATTCTGTCGATGGTCTTGTTGCGCAACTCAATATGGATGGTATCCGACACCAGCTGGCTGTTGTCGCTCCAGAGTACCGGATTGATATTCAGGTGCATCAGGGAATCGGTACGGTTATAGCTCAGCGAGTCGGCCTTGCCCTGCAGGTCAGACTTAAAAATTTTCACGTTCGGGTAAGCGAAAATCATACTGGCAGCCTTTGCATCCTTGGCCTCCCGGGAGTAAAGCGTATCGGCCGACATGTACAGCGTATCCTGGTCCAGAATGGTCTCCATTACGGGGTTTCCGTATACCTTCGCTTCCCCCTTGTTGCGCCAGTAGCGGCCTGTCTGGCCATATATGGTCACATCATCCTTCAACGACTTTAGGGTGACATTCCGCTCTGCAAAGCCATATCCGGTGTTCTGGTCATAAAACATCTTGTCTCCGCCCAGGCGGTACTCAGGCGTCAGGATATAGGCGTTACGCCCGAAATTAGATATCTTAGTGAGGGTGTTGTAGGTACCTTCCTCGGCATACAGATCGCCCTGCTGCCCTTTGATAACAGTTGGCCCCTGAAAATACACCACCTTGGAGAGGGTGTTATACTTCATGTTTTCAGAGGTGATCTTGTAGTCTTTGGTGGTCACCTTTACGTTTTGCTGAAAGGTGTACAGCTTGTTGTTCAGGTCGTAGGAGCCTCTGCGGCTTTCCAGTCGGTTCTCCGGGTCCACAATCACACCGCCCTCGGTATACACTGCCGTTTTAGTGTTCAGGTCATAGTCCAGGCTGGGTGTGTTCAGGGTCATGCGCGGGTCGCGCATCATTACGTTGCCCGTCATTTTAGCGGTGCGCAGCGTACCATCATATATTGCATGATTTCCAGTGATGGTCACGGAGTCGGCCTGGTTGATGCGAACGTTGCCGAAAGCCTCCAGCATGTTCATGTTGCTGTCACGGTACTGGTACACGGAGTCGGCATACAGAAAGGTGTCGTTCTGCTTGAACACTACTTTGCCTATGAGCTTCACGATTTCGCGGCCGTTAAACGTACCGCCAATCAAATCCTCAGCCCCCTGCAGCTGTACTCTCTCTGCCTGCCCTTGCTGTGGCTGTGGCCGCTGCTGCCCGAAAACCGTTAAGGTCATCAGGGTAAAGACAAGGGAAAACAGTAATTTTGTGCTATTCATTTAAGTTTTGGATGCAAGACGTAAGACACAGGACACGAGACTTTATTTGAAAGCATTCTTGGTAGAAACCTTCTTGTGTCCTGTGTCTTACATCCTGTGTCTTATTTTATTTCAAAATTAGAAAAAATTTATCAGCCGCTGCTTTATGCTACAGAAAGTTTCAGATTTCATACAATCCCATCACCTCTGCCAGCCAGAGAGCAGAATACTAGCTGCCGTTAGCGGTGGTATTGACTCCGTAGTGCTCTGCGAAGTATTGCACCAGCTGAAGTATACCTTTGCCATCGCCCACTGCAACTTTGGCTTGCGTGCCGAGGATGCCGAGGCTGATCAGCTGTTTGTCAAAAAGCTGGCCAAAAAGTACGACGTGCCCTTTTTTACAGAGAACTTTAATACCCGCGCCTTTGCCGAACAGGAGAAGCTTTCCATACAAATGGCAGCCCGCACCCTCCGCTACCAGTGGTTCGAATCTGTCAGGCAGCAGGAGAACTATGATCACATAGCCACCGCTCACCATAGCAACGACACAACCGAAACCATATTGCTGCACCTGACCAAGGGCACCGGTATTGCAGGGCTGCACGGTATCCCTGCCCGAAACGGCCATATCATCCGCCCGCTGCTGCCAGTCACTAAGGACGACATCTATGAATTTGTGACGATGAACAAGCTCATCTGGCGCGAAGACAGTTCCAACGAAACCACCAAGTACCAGCGTAACAAGATCAGGCATGAGGTAATTCCGGTACTGAAGGAAATAAACCCGAGCCTGGAAGAAACCATGCAGCACACGGCCGAGCGGGTGAGCCATGCTGAAGCTATTGTGGCTGCCTATATTGACCAGTTGCGCGGGCAAAGTGTGAAGGAGGCAGAAGAGGCCGTATACGTGGCACTGCAGCCCTTGCAACAAGCGACTGGCCTGCCAGTGGTGCTGCACGAACTGCTCCGGCCCTACAACTTCAGCTATAGTGTAGTGCTGGAACTCGTAGCGGCACTGGATGGTATTTCCGGAAAGCAGTTCGACTCCCCTACCCACACCCTCGTAAAAGACCGGGACCAGCTGGTAATCACGCCCAGGAACATCAGCAGCTTTGGGAGCATTGCCATCGCAGAAGGCGACACCACTGTGGAAGCAGGCAACATGCGCTTCAGCATCCGGTATGTGGATGCCGATTCATACAAATTGAACACCAAACCACACGTAGCAGCACTTGATGCAGACCAGCTAAAGTTTCCGCTAAAGCTGCGGGCCTGGCAGGAAGGCGACTGGTTTGTGCCCCTTGGCATGAACGGGAAGAAAAAAATCAGCGATTTCCTGATAGATAAGAAAGTACCGGCCAACCTTAAACCTCAAACACTGGTATTAGTATCTGAACAATCCATAGCCTGGGTGGTAGGCTTACGGCCAGACAACCGCTTTAAGGTAACAGACAAGACACAGAAGGTGGTGGAGATAAGTGCTCAGCGTATTTCCTGATTCATATCATGTAGCACGACCCGCAAAGAAATCAGCAAATACTACCTTTAAAAAGCAGCTGTATCCGTATTCAGGCCATCTTCGGTGATTACGTATACAAGCGCTTATACAGTATGGGGACAGATCGTGATACGCGCTTCACAAAACCTGTTAGTAAAATGCAGATTACCACCTATTAATACATAGATTTTCTTAGATTTACAGAAGACAACCTAATTTTAAACCCAAAAAAGCATATCCAGAATGAAAGTAACTGTAGTAGGAGCAGGTAACGTTGGGGCAACATGCGCCGATGTGCTGGCTTACCGCGAAATCGCGAACGAAGTAGTTTTAGTGGATATTAAAGAAGGTTTTGCTGAGGGCAAAGCGCTTGATATCTGGCAGAAAGCCCCTATCAACTTATATGACACCCGCACTGTTGGGGTAACAAATGACTACAGCCGCACTGCTGACTCAGATGTTGTGGTGATCACCTCCGGCCTCCCAAGAAAACCAGGCATGAGCCGCGATGACCTTATTTCTACCAACGCAGGTATCGTGAAGTCAGTAACGGAAAACATCGTAAAGCACTCGCCAAACGCCATCATCATTGTCGTGTCTAACCCGCTGGATGTGATGACGTACCAGGCGCACCTTACCTCTAAACTACCACGCACAAAAGTAATGGGTATGGCCGGCATCCTGGACACTGCCCGCTACAGAGCTTTCCTGGCTGAGGCCTTGAACGTTTCTCCGAAAGACATCCAGGCTGTACTGATGGGTGGCCACGGCGACACGATGGTGCCACTTCCGCGCTACACGACGGTAGGCGGTATTCCGGTAACGGAAC
Organism: Pontibacter brevis; assembly: GCF_054779655.1. Classification (NCBI taxonomy): domain Bacteria; kingdom Pseudomonadati; phylum Bacteroidota; class Cytophagia; order Cytophagales; family Hymenobacteraceae; genus Pontibacter; species Pontibacter brevis. Next base: position 127,121 of record NZ_BAAGXV010000021.1, on the reverse strand, counting down.
TGATTGAAGAAGACAAGCTGAATGCCATCATAGAGCGCACCAAAACAGGTGGCGGTGAACTGGTGAAACTAATGGGTACTTCTGCATGGTATGCACCAGGCTCAGCGGCTGCCCAGATGGTGGAGGCCATTGTGCGCGACCAGCGCCGTGTGTTCCCTGTTTGCGTGAAACTGGAAGGCGAGTACGGTATTGATGGTGTATACCTGGGTGTGCCGGTTATTCTTGGTAAAAACGGTATCGAGAAAGTAATCGAACTGCAGCTGAACGACGAAGAGAAGCAGCTTCTGGAAACTTCACGTGGCCATGTGAAGGAAGTGATGGAAGCACTGGACAAGATGTCTGCCAACGCTTAGGCATAGCCTTCTTTTAAAGTAAAACAGCAGCGGCGCTCTCTATCGGGGGCGCCGCTGCTGTTTTATACTCTGGAATCAATTTTTTCTCATGGTAAACCCAGCCACTCATGCGGGTTCCAGGCAACAGGCTTTGCCCCTACTGGCTCGTACGTCACCCGGGGACTGTCTACCTGCAGCAGGGTCAGCAACCGTTCGCCGAGCAGCAGGTGCCATTGTGAGGCCCCGGCTAAAATGTTGAGCAGGTCCTGGGCTGTTTTCCTCTCCACCTTATCAAAATGGTGCAGCACCAGCACCATGCCTTTGCCCGTTATGGTAACCTCCTTCAGGCTATCTTCTAAAGCATCAAAATTACTACCGTAGGCATCCGTCAGTCTCAGCTTCTGCTTCAGTTCGTCATGCATTTTCTGTTCGTCCTCCTCCCACCGGGAGCAATCAAACTCAAGCACCCTGTAGCGTTCTTTCCGGAACCAGCTGATATCAATGAGCAGGAATTCTTTACGGGAGTAGAGGCAGGTGTAGCCGTTCTGCAGGATAGACCAATCCAGCCGCTGCCACTCTTCGGGTGTATTCTGAAAAACAGCCATAAAAGTGGTGTCGGGTTTTAGGTTTAATCCTTCTGGCTTGCCTGAAACAGCTTCTGCTTCTCGTCTTTTGACAGGCTTTCATAACCGGAGCTCGAAATCTTATCCAGGATACGGTCTATCTCGTTCTGGCTTGGCTTGCCCACCTGGCCAAAAGCAGACCTGTTTCCGTTTGCCGGACCTGAGGCAGCATTTGTACGGCGGTGCGTTACTTTCAGCTTTGGCCGGCGGTTGAACAAACCGGAGAAAAAGCCAAGAATGGCATGTATGGGCCGCCCCATGTCGTTGCCTCGCTGCAGTTGCTTGATAAAGGCCCAACCCAGGATAGCGCCGCCAATGTGCGCGATATTACCCCCGGCGTTATCGCCAACAGCACCCGATATAGATAGCAGCACCAGAAAGGCCGCGATGTACTTTATCTTGATAGGGCCTATCAGAATCAGGTTGAAGGAGTAGTTTGGCAGCAAAGTAGCAGCCCCCACCACCACAGCCAGCACACTTGCCGAGGCACCAATCATCATAGAATAAGCAGCACGGTCAGCAAAATAAGGAATAAAATTGTAGCAGAGCAGGTACAGCACACCGCCCGCTAAACCACCCAGCACATACAGGCTGAGCAGCTTTTTCTCGCCCAGGTACTCGCGCACTATCTGCCCGAACCAATACAGGTTCAGCATATTAAAGATGATGTGCAGAAAGCCTTCATGGGTGAAGAAATACGTAATCAGCGTCCATGGACGGGTAATGAAGGTGAGGGGGTAGGAGTTAAGCGCCAGGTAGCGCATTATGAGGCCATATATCTCTCCTCCGCCTGTTAAAACCAAGATCGTACGCATTACGATCAGCACCACAAAAACAATAACGTTGATCAGGATAAGCTGCTTCAATGTATTGCTGGACTGCCGGAAAGAGTACTTTATATCTTCAATAATGCTCATTATAGTTTTAGAAATTATCCTGATAATCGTTTCGCTGCCACATCTTTACAAGTATATACGCGAACAGCATACCTCCTAGGTGCGCAAAGTGTGCTACGTTATCGCCGGGTGTCCGGTTAAAGCCAGTGTATAATTCATATGCGCCGTAAAACAGCACAAAATATTTCGCTTTTATGGGTATAGGCAAAAACAGCAGCATCAGCTCCAGGTTCGGGAACAGCAGGCCAAAAGCCATCAGAATCCCGAAAACAGCACCCGAGGCTCCCAGCATCGGGCTGTTATACATACGGCTAAACACATAACGTACGGCTTGCTTGCTTTCTTCTATATACGATTCGTTATCAGGGTTTCGCTGGTACTCTACCGCGAACCCGCGCTCATAACCACCCGAAAAATGCTCCTCCATGTAATTATAGAAGCGGGCCGGGTCCGGGTTTTCGATGTAGTGCATTGTTTCCGCCTCCAGCTGGTTCAGCTCATACGCACGCACACCCGAATACAGCAGGCTGGCTCCTAAACCCGTAATCAGGTAAAAGGCCAGAAACCGCTGTGGCCCCCAGAAACGCTCCAGCATGGGTCCGAAGATAAACAAGCTGAACATGTTACTGAAAATATGCCCCCAACTGCCGTGCATAAACATGTGCGTGAACAGCTGTACAGGCCGGAAATAATCAGAGCCAAAGTAATGTAGTGCGAATGTTTCGACACTGATTACGCCACTAAGTTGCAACAAGTATACAACCACATTAATGATCAGGAGATTCCTGACCATAGGGGTAATATTAAACATGCGAGTTTTATTTTAGAAGTATAAACCCTGCCCCGGTCATTACCCGGGGCAGGTACTTGTTTAAATTTAAATCCGGAGAGCCTTGTTTTATCAGGTTATCCAAAACAGAAATTTAACGATAAGTCACAGCGCAGCTAGATTTCAGCCTTTCATGAAGAGATCATTTAACTGGCCAAGCTGCATGATAACGAGTGTCTTTTGTCCGCCCGGGGTATAATTTGGCACCTGGCACGCAAAAAGCTTATCTACGAGAGAATTCATTTCTAGGTCCGACATGCGCGACAGAGACCTTGAGGCAAGGCGTTTGGCCATGGCCCGGGCCAGGTTCTCCCGCTTATCAAGCTTTGAGGCGGACGAATTGTTTTTATACTGCTCTATTAATTCTTCCAGGAGCTCTTTTTCGTTTACAGCATGCACGTCGGCAGGTATGCCGTTCAGGATAATGGTGTTTCCGCCAAAATCTTCGAACAGAAAGCCCATGTCTTTAAACTCAGCTGCCAACTCATGCAGCAAAGCGGCATCAGCCGGAGAAAGTTGCACGGTCTGGGGGAAAAGCAGCGCCTGCGAGGCACCTGTCTTCTTTTGCAGCGATGCCATGTACTTTTCATACAGGATACGTTCCTGCGCTGCCTGCTGGTCTATGATCATCACCCCGGACTTTACCTGCACCAGCAGGTACTTCTGGTGTATCTGGATGGCTTTGTTGGAGGATGCTGCCGGTATATCAGATGCTGCGAAGGCTTCATCAAGCAAACCCATTCCTGAGGAGGCGGAGGTGGTACTTTCCTCCTGCAGCGGCTGCTCCCGCATAGGCTCGTATAGTTGCTCCCACCCTTTAGAGGTTGCCCTTCTGGAGGTGGCTGGAGGCGTAAAGCCCGGAAAATCTGAGCTCCCGCCGCTTCTGTGTTTACTTCCCGGCTCAAATTCATTGAAGCCGCCCTGCACCCGTATGGGCTGCAGCGGGGCAAAGTTCACATCTCCCTCAAAATCCAGCGACGGGGCAATATTATAAGCACCCAAGGCTTTCTTTACAGCGGCATGCACGATAGCATATACTGTTTTCTCATCCTCAAACTTAATCTCGGTTTTTGTCGGGTGAACATTGATATCAATCTTTTCCGGGTCCAGTTCGATAAACAGCACATAAAAGGGGTGGTTTTCTTTTGGCACCAGGCCTTCGAAGGCCGTCATCACCGCATGGTTCAGGTAACCACTCTTCACATAGCGGTTGTTCACAAAGAAGAACTGCTCCCCGCGCGCTTTCTTGGCATGCTCCGGCTTCCCGATGTATCCTTTTACTGTCAGGAAGGTGGTATCTTCCTCGCAGTAAGCCATCTGTTCTTTATAGTTACTGCCAAAAATGCTTACTATACGCTGGCTCAGCTTGCCAACAGGCAGGTTAAACACCTCCGTATCGTTATGGTGCAGGCTGAAGGCAACTTCAGGGTAAGCCAGCGCTACCCGCTGAAACTCATCGAGTATATGGCGCATTTCCACCGCGTTTGTTTTCAGGAAATTACGGCGGGCAGGCACATTGTAAAACAGGTTCTTTACAGTAATGGAGGTTCCCTCCGGTGTTACAGTCGGCTCCTGCAACACCACCGCCGAGCCTTCCACCAGCAATTTAGTTCCGGCCTCGGCACTTTTTGGCTTTGTTTTGAGCTCCACCTGCGCCACTGCACCAATGGAGGCCATGGCCTCCCCCCGGAAACCCATCGTCCGGATACGGAAAAGGTCTTCTGTCGTAGCTATTTTGGAGGTAGCGTGGCGCTCAAAGCACATGCGGGCGTCTGTCTCTGACATGCCTATGCCATTATCCACCACCTGTATCCAAAGCTTGCCTGCTTCCTTCACTATCACCTGAATGCTGGTCGCTCTGGCATCCACAGCGTTCTCCAGCAGTTCCTTCACTACCGAGGCGGGGCGTTGCACCACCTCGCCGGCAGCAATCTGGTTGGCAAGGAAATCAGGCAGTAAATGTATGATGTCGGGCATCCGGTTCTTTAACTCCTTATTTATATATATTAATTCCTCTAAAAAACAGCCTGTTAAGGCATTTACGGCAGACTTTTTGCTCTTATTAAATATGTAAAAACAGAACTTAATCGGAATCAAATTTATTGTTAATTTAGAGACCGATTAAAAAAAGAGGCAGGAACAACAGCTAACGATTTGCTTTTATTTTCGTCTAAATATATAGCAAAGGTGCATGTATTAATGCTGGGGCTGGTGGCGTTAGCATAAAAGCTACCCTTTTGAAGCCACGTTCGCTTACAGTCAGGCGTTAGGTTCTCTGCCCTTTATCAGATTAACTTAAAGCAATGTGCTTTACATCTGAAATTTAGTCTGTTTTACCGAGCCGCCTTTTGCAAAATTAGGCTTAATTTTGACTTGTTCCAATTATAAAAATAGTAGCGCAGGATGTTGAAGAGTTTTAGTTTAGGGTTGTTGATACTTGTTTTTCTCGCAGTGGGGCCACTGATGTCGTTGAAGCCATCAGAGGAAGTGGTCGTTAATGAAAAAGAGAAAAACTGGGTTGACAGCGTAATGACAACGCTCTCCCCTGACCAGCGCATTGGCCAGCTGTTTATGGTGGCGGCCTACTCTAACAAAAACGAGAAGCATTTCCGCGAGATAGATACCCTTGTCAGCCGCTATGGCGTGGGGGGCATTATGTTTATGCAGGGTGGCCCCATGCGCCAGGCGATGCTCACAAACCGCTTTCAGCGACAGGCAAAGGTGCCCATGCTTATTGCCATGGATGCCGAGTGGGGTCTGGATATGCGCTTAGACAGCAGCATGCACTTTGCCCGCCAGATGACCCTGGGCGCTATAAGCGATGAAAAGTACATTTACCTGATGGGCCGCGAAATTGCCCTGAAAATGAAGCGCATGGGCGTGAACGTAAGCTTTTCCCCGGTGCTGGACGTGAATGTGAATGCAGCTAACCCGGTTATCGGAAGCCGCTCTTTCGGAGAATCTACCGAGGAGGTTACGCGCCGCGGCATTGCCTACATCAAAGGCCTGCAGGACCATGGTGTGATGGCGGTAGCCAAGCATTTTCCTGGCCACGGCGACACCGATACTGATTCTCACCTGTCACTTCCTATAGTGCCACATGATATAAAGCGCCTGACAGAGGTAGAGCTTTATCCTTTTAAGAAATCTTTTGAAGCCGGCGTGATGGGCGTGATGGTTGCGCACCTCTATACCCCAAGCATTGACAGTACCCGCAACCTGGCTACTACCCTTTCCCGCCCCCTGGTGACGGGCCTTCTGAAGGAAAAGATGAAGTACAAGGGCCTCGTGTTTACGGATGCCCTGAACATGAAAGGCGTTAGCAGCTACTATAAGCCTGGCGTGGTAGATCTGAAAGCCTTACTGGCAGGAAACGATGTCCTGCTTTTCCCGGAGGATGTGCCAGCTGCCATTGTTAAGATAAGAGAAGCCATTGCCACAAAACAGCTGACGCAGGATGAGGTGGACCAGCATGTGAGAAAAATTCTCCACGCCAAATACTGGGCGGGCCTTAACAACTATAAGCCTGTTGTACTGGAAAACCTGAAGGAAGAAGTAGACCGGCCGCTTAGCACAGTTGTCCAGGAGCAGCTCTATGAGCATTCTGTCACAGTGGTTCAGAACAAAAGCAATTTAATCCCTTTCCGCAACCTCGACACCTTAAGTATTGCTTCCGTAGCTATTGGAGCTCCTGCTAAGAACGTGTTCCAGGAAACGCTGGGAAACTACGCGCCCCTCAACAAGTTTAATATCACAGACCGCTTTGCCCCTGACTCTGCTTTCACGAAAATTATTCCGCAGCTGAAAGACAACGACCTGGTGGTGGTGAGCATCCACAACATGAACATCACGCCTGCCAAGAATTTCGGGATAGGCGTTGGCACCAGGGCCTTTATTAAATACCTGCAGGAGCGCACTAACAAGAAAGTAGTAGTGGTTGTAATGGGCAATGCCTACAGCCTGAAGTTCTTTGAAGGCAGCAACTGGCTGGTATGTGGTTACGAAGACAATCCGGTAGCCCAGTCTCTGGTGCCGCAGGTGCTGTTTGGCGCCCGCCCGGCAAAGGGAAAGCTGCCTGTAACGGCCTCTGCCACTTATAAATCAGGTACCGGCATCTCAACACAAGCTATAGGGCGCCTGAAGTATGGCACTCCTGAAAGCGTGGGTATGAGTTCCAAAGTGCTGCAGCAGATTGACAACGTTGCCACCGAAGCGATTGCCTATGCCGCTACACCCGGCGCTCAGGTAATGGTAGTGAAAGACGGAACCGTGATTTTCGACAAGTCTTACGGCCACTATACCTACGACAAGCAAAAGCCTGTAACCCGCAACACTGTATATGATGTTGCCTCTATTACAAAAGTGGCCGCTACCCTACAGGCCATCATGTTCCTGAAAGACCAGGGCAAGATTAATCTGGATGCAAAGGTATCTACTTACCTGCCGGAGTTGAAGGGCACAAACAAGGAAAGTATTGTTTTGCGCGACGTACTGACACACCAGGCTGGACTGCTGGCGGGCTTGCCGAACTGGCAAAAGACCTTGGCCTCTGTAGAGACAAAGCAAATGTTCTATGCCAGCAACCGTTCAGACTCTTACCCGAACGAAGTGGTACCTGGTTTTTACTCTATTAAAACAATGGAGGACTCCCTGTGGACCTGGACAGTAAAATCGAGAATGCTGCCACCTAAGAAGGGCGGAAAAGGCTATGACTATAAGTACAGCGACCTTGACTTCTACGTGCTGAAGCGTGTGGCGGAGAAAATGCTGAACCAGCCGCTGGATGAATTTCTGGACCAGAACTTTTACGCCCCTCTTGGCCTGAGCACCATGACATACAAGCCACTGCTGAAGCATTCGCGTGATGTAATTGCACCTACTGAGGATGACAAATACTTCCGCCACAACCTGGTGTGGGGTAGCGTGCACGACCAGAGTGCCGCCATGCTGGGTGGCGTGGCAGGACACGCCGGCTTGTTCTCCAATGCCAACGACCTGGCCGTTCTGCTGCAGATGAACCTGCAAAACGGATACTATGGCGGACACAAATACTTTAACACAAATGTGGTCACAGAATTCTCGAAGCGGAACTCTACAGACAGCCGCCGCGGACTTGGCTGGGATAAACCGGAACCGGAAGGCCATGGACCTACCTCAGACCTTGCCCCAATGAGTACCTTTGGACATACAGGCTTTACCGGTACAGGTGCCTGGGTAGACCCGGAAAACAAGCTTATCTACATCTTCCTCTCCAATAGGGTGTTCCCGGATGGTGGTAACAATAAGCTGCTGAAGTATAACATACGGACCAGAATACACGATGTGGTTTATAAAGCCATAATTCCTAAAACATAAAACATAATTAGTAGTTTAGCAGGTGCAGTCACAATTGTTGGCTGCACTTTTGTTTTTTATACACACAGAAAATGAGAATCGGCATAGTTTGTTACCCGACCTTTGGCGGTAGCGGCGTGGTGGCCACAGAACTAGGCAAAGCACTTGCCCTGAAGGGGCACAAAGTGCATTTTATTACCTATAGCCAACCCGCCCGCCTCGACCTGTTCAGCGAAAACCTTTTTTATCACGAAGTATTCATACCTGCTTACCCCCTCTTCCAGTACCCACCTTATGAACTGGCACTGGCCAGTAAGATGGTGGATATCGCACGCTTTGAGAAGCTGGATGTGCTGCATGTGCATTATGCTATTCCGCATGCCTCAGCAGCGTTCATGGCCAAGCAAATCCTGAAAACCAAGGGCATCAACATACCCGTTATCACGACCCTGCACGGTACGGATATCACGCTGGTGGGGAAAGACGCTTCATTTGAGCCGGTGGTTACCTTCAGCATTAACCAGTCAGACGGTGTAACAGCGGTTTCCGATAGCCTGCGCACCGAAACATACGAGTACTTTGATATCAACCAAGATATCAAGGTAATCCCTAACTTTATCAATCTGGAGAAGTTTAAGCGTCAGAAGAAAGAGCACTTCCGTATGGCCATAGCCCCAAGCCATGAGAAGCTGCTGGTACACACATCCAACTTCCGGGCAGTGAAGCGCGTGCAGGATGTGATTCAGATTTTTGCGAAGGTACGCAAGCACATAGCAAGCAAGTTGCTGCTGGTCGGAGACGGACCAGACCGGCCTAAGATGGAGAAGCTTTGCCGCGAACTGGGGATTTGCCAGGATGTCCGCTTTTTAGGAAAGCTGGATGCCGTAGAAGAAGTACTTTCCATAGCAGACCTCTTCCTGATGCCTTCCGAGAAAGAAAGCTTCGGCCTGGCAGCGCTGGAGGCAATGGCCTGTGAGGTGCCCGTAGTGTCCACGAACGCCGGCGGCATACCCGAGCTGAATGTTGACGGGGACACAGGGTTCACCAGCCCGGTTGGTGCGATTGACGAAATGGTGGAGAAGGCTCTCTATATATTAGATGATGAGAACCTCCCCCGCTTCAAGGCGAACGCCTTGCGACGCGCCAAAGAGTTTGATGTTAATAAAATAGTGCCGTTGTACGAAGATTTTTATCAAAAAGCCATCAATACACAGCTAGCTTTGCTATAAATTCAACCATTTAATAAAACTTAGTATCAAAAAGAACTGGCATCTTATAAGTTGCCAGTTCTTTTTTTTATCTTTATGGCCTCTTATCCTTATGGTTGTACCTTCGCTTTAAGTACAGCCCTCATACCTTAAAACTGACATGAGCAAAGACAAATACTTCATCATTGATTTTGACAGTACTTTTACTAAAGTAGAAGCCCTTGACGAGCTGGGCGAATTATCACTGGAAGGAGATCCGGACAAGGAAAGCATCTTACAGCAGGTAAAAGAGCTGACAGATAGTGCCATGGCCGGTAAAAGTTCTTTTACCGAAGGCCTTCGCAAACGCCTGGATCTGCTAAAGGCGCATCAGAAGCACCTGCCCCAGCTTATCAATGTACTACAGAATAAGGTCTCTGAGTCTGTGCGCAGAAATAAGGAATTCCTGAAAGAGTACTCAGACCAGATTCTGATTGTTTCCAGCGGATTCAAAGAGTTTATTACGCCTATTGTAACGCAATACGGTATCAAAGAAGAGAACATCTACGCGAATACCTTCCGCCTGGACAGCAACGGAAACATTGTTGGGTTTGATGAGGAGAACGTGCTGAGCCTTGACAAAGGCAAAATAAAGCTGCTGGAAAAACTGGCACTGTCAGGTGATGTGTACGTTATCGGCGACGGTTATACGGATTATGAGATAAAGGAAGCTGGTCTTGCTAACAAGTTTTACGCTTTCACCGAAAACGTGTCCCGCGACAGCGTGATAGCGAAGGCAGAGTTTATTGCTCCAAGCCTGGACGAATTCCTGTACCAGAATAAATTACCCATGGCTATCTCCTACCCTAAAAACAGGATAAGTGTGCTGCTGCTGGAGAACATACACCCGAAAGCAGTAGAGATGTTCCGCCACGAAGGATACCAGGTGGAAACCATAGCAGGTGCCCTGAGCGAGGAGGAGCTTTGCGAGAAAATACAGAACGTATCGATACTGGGCATCCGAAGCAAGACGCATGTAACCCGAAAGGTGCTGGAGCATGCCAACCGCCTCATGAGCGTGGGTGCTTTTTGCATCGGCACCAACCAGATAGACCTGGATGCCTGCCTGGAGGCTGGTGTAACCGTGTTCAATGCACCTTACAGCAACACCCGCAGCGTGGTAGAAATGGCCATCGGCGAGATTATTATGATGAGCCGTGGCATAGTGGATAAAAGCATCAAAATGCATGAAGGTGTCTGGGACAAATCCGCCGCAGGCAGCTTTGAAGTGCGTGATAAGAAGCTGGGTATTATAGGTTACGGCAATATTGGGGCGCAGCTGTCGGTGCTGGCCGAAGCAATGGGTATGGTTGTGTATTACTATGATGTAGTGGAGAAGCTGCAACTGGGTAATGCCCGCAAATGCGACACCCTCCGTGAGCTGTTAGAAAAGGTAGACTTTGTGACGCTGCACGTAGACGGCCGCCCGGAGAACAAGAACATATTTGGTGCCCAGGAATTTGCCGCCATGAAAGACGGTGCCATCTTCCTGAACCTGAGCCGCGGCCACGTAGTGGACATTGAAGCACTGGTAAACAGCTTGAAATCCGGTAAACTGCGTGGCGCAGCCGTAGACGTGTTCCCGCACGAGCCTGCTACAAACGATGAGCCCTTTGTAAGCGAACTGCGTGGGTTGCCTAACGTAATCCTTACTCCGCACATCGGGGGTAGCACGTCGGAGGCGCAGGTGAACATTGCCAACTTTGTGCCGAACCGCATCATGGACTACATTAACTCAGGCAACACGTACCAGAGTGTCAACTTCCCGAATATCCAGCTGCCGGAGCTTAAGAATGCGCACCGCCTTATCCACATCCACGAAAACGTACCAGGCGTGCTGGCCAACATCAACAATGTGCTGGCTAAGAACCAGGTAAACATCCTGGGCCAGTACCTTAAAACGAATGAACATGTTGGCTACGTGATTACGGATGTAAACAAGAAGTATGACAAGCAACTGGTGAACGATATGCGCGGCATACCACATACCATCAAGTTCCGCATGCTGTATTAATCGTTGAGGTGCCAGTTAAGAACAGAAGATTACATGAACAATAAAATATACTTCACCCCGGGCCCATCAGAGCTGTACCCTACTGTGCCACAGCACATGAATACGGCACTGCAGGAGAAGATTGGCAGCATTTCGCACCGCAGCAAACAGTTCCAGGAAATTTTTGCGCATGCAGTAGCAGGACTTCGGCAGCTGTTGCAGCTGCCAGATAACTATGAGGTGCTGTTTCTTGCATCGGCCACAGAAGTGTGGGAGCGGGCTATTCAGAACACCGTGCAGCAGGAGAGCTTCCATTTAGTGAATGGCTCTTTCTCAGCCCGTTTCTTTGAAACAACACAGGAACTCGGGCTGAAGGCGCAAAAGCATGAGGTACCATTCAGCGAAGGATTTGACGTGGCCAGCATTACAGTGCCTGCCTCAGCAGAACTGGTGGCGCTTATCCAAAATGAGACCAGCTCCGGAGCCGCTATGCCTGTCGCTGAAATCAACCAGTTCCGGGATAAAGCCTCCTCGGACGCCCTGATATATGTAGACGCGGTTTCCTCTCTGCCCTATCCTGCCTTTGACTTCTCGAAAGTGGATGCCGTTTATTTCTCGGTGCAGAAGTGCTTTGGTTTGCCAGCCGGTTTGGGCGTGTGGCTCCTGAACGACCGCTGCATTGCAAAAGCGGAAGCCCTGGCCGCCAAAGGTCAGACTGTTGGTTCTTACCACAGCATACCAGCTATGCTGAGCAAGGCGAAAGCGAACCAAACAGTGGAAACCCCGAACGTGCTGGACATTTACCTGCTGGGCAAGGTGGTAGAAGATATGAACAGCAAAGGTGCAGCGGAAATCAGAAAGGAAACAGAAACCAAAGCTGATTTGATTTACAACTACCTGGAGCAAAGCAAAACTTTTGATCCAGCGGTAGCAAACCCGCAGCACCGTTCCCTCACTACCATAGTAGCCAATACTTCGGTGCCGGCATCAGAAGTAAACAAGCGCCTGGCTGAATTTGATATGGCAGTAGGCAGCGGCTACGGCAAGTACAAAGAAAGCCAAATCCGCATCGCCAACTTCCCGGCGCATAGCCCGGAACAAGTAAAAGCCCTGGTAGAGAAACTAAAAGAGCTATTTGAGTAATAAGCGTCTTAAAGCACAAAAAGGGAAGAGGTAGAACAGCTTATGTTCTACCTCTTCCCTTTTTTAACTCTCTAACTTTCTAACTTAGATTAACTTTCTAACTTAGAAAACCTGCCCTATCTCCTGCTTCACATAAATGAGCGCACGGGAGGTTGGATCCTGCTCTGTTGAAAGCACAGTTTCCAGAATGCGTTTGGCCAGATCAGTGCCACGTGAGTTTTCCGGCAGCTCCTTATAAGTTTTATTAATCAGGTTCACTACATCTTCACGGGCATGTTTTACCTGTTGCCAAGCTTGCTCCGTCATGTACACCTGCTGCGACATGTTGTGGTTAAACTCATTGCGAATCTCGTTGAGCAGCACCCGGTGGTATTCTGCAGCCGTTTGCCCGGCAGCGCCCACACGCATTAAGAGGTTGCTGGGTGTGATACGCTCCAGCAATAGCACAACGCGCTCATAGGCCTGCAAGCGAATCGGCAGCACGACCTCTGAATTCTTCTTCCGCAACTCCAGTAATCTTATCTTGTGATCACGTTCGTAATGCTTTTTCACGAGGTAATACATGGCTACCGCCACAATAATGGCTGGCAGTGTAATTTTCAATAGGTCTATGATAAAAATTAGAAATTCGTTCATATTCGTTGTCTGATGAAAGCTTAAATATCGTAAAAAATTAACGGAAGATACATGAATCATTCAGCCGGCCTGGCTGTTAAATAAGTACAACAGGTAACCATACAACAAAATTCAGGAGAATTTTGTAAGTTTGTGGCTACAAATAAAGAGCATACACTATGGCAACAGAAACTAAAACTGCACCTATAACATTGACTGAAAGAGCCTTAGCTGAGGCTAAAAATATTATGCAGGAGAAAAATGTACCAGCAGAATACGGTTTGCGCGTTGGCGTGCAAGGCGGCGGCTGTTCCGGTATGTCTTACCTGCTTGGTTTTGACAAGCCAAAGGATTCAGATGAAACCTTTGATATAGATGGCCTGACGCTTATCATGGACAAGAAGCATGGCATGTATGTGATGGGCATGGAGGTTGACTTCCAGGATGGCCTGAACGCACGCGGCTTTACCTTCAGCAATCCACAGGCAAAAAGCACTTGTGGTTGCGGTAGCTCTTTCTCCGCATAATCAGAAACCTTCTTTCTCTTTGATAAGCAAAGCCCGGCCAAATGTGACCGGGCTTTGCTGTTTTACAGGTGTAGTTCAGACGCTCGCAGGAGCTGCGCACGCTGCGAGGTCTTTGAACGTAATGGGATTACTTAAGCTAGCAATGTGAGAGCAGAGCTTTAAAACGTTCGGGTCATGCTGGCGGGCACTACAATGATAAAGTCAGCTTTCTCCTTATGCTCTTCCGAAAGCTTGTCCAGGTTCTCCTGCAGCACAGTTGTTAACGTTTGGGTTTTAGGCTGTAGTTGTGCCTGCCTCAGATACCAGCCAATGCCTTCGAAGTGATCAGAGTGGTAGGCACCGTTGAGGTGCAACACTTTCCTACCCTGCTGTACCTGCTGAAGTATAAAATGTGCCATGGTGGCATCTTTCAGCGCCTGTGCCTGCACAATATTCTCGCTTTTAGTATTGCCGTGGGTGCTGCTCCCGAACATGCCCATCATGCGCTTGTAGCCGGGCAGGTTCAAGTCTACCTGTATCGGCAGTGGAGCATGGTACTTTCTCGCCTCCTCCGAAATACCTCCCAGGGCACTTAAACTACCTGCTGATACCATGGCAGCATACCGACGCGGCACATTGGTGGCAATTACAGGAACACCTTTCTCCCTGGCATAGCGCAGTACCGGTTTATAGTCCGTTTTATAATTTGGCCATGCCCGCGACTCCTGTTCGAAATTGCTTTCTGGCGCCTGATTTGCCAGGTACTCATTCAGCACTAACTGCACATCCGCCTCAAACATCTCTGCCCCTATGGTAAAGTTATGCTGGTGTGCCTGGTGTAAATCTTTTGTCAGTTCTAATTGCAGCCAATGGGCAATCGGGTCGTTGTGCTGCTCTCCGAACAGCACCACATCCGCCTCCTTCAGCTCTTTCAGCATCTTACCATAGCCAATGCTTTTACCGCTCTTGGTGAAGAGCCGGTAAGCAGGCTTATCTTTATCCTGTGCAGAGGTAACGGCTATAACCATGAAAAGTAATAGAATTAGGAGCAACGGTTTTTTCATTTAATTCAGAAATTATCTACACAATTTACAAAAAAATAGCCGGCACCTCAGGAGCCGGCTACTCTTATACTTTATTTTCGATCAAAGTGATTGTTTATACTCTATAAAACAACCACTTTGAGAGTTCTCTGTAATTGATTTTCTTGCCATACATTAATATCCCGACACGGTATATGCGGCTTGCAATCCAGGTGGTAAACACGAAGCCAGCTATCAGCAGTGCCATCGAGAGCAGCAGTTCCCAGGCAGGCACACCAAAGGGCACCCGCACCATCATCACAATGGGAGAAGTAAGCGGGATGATGGACATCCAGAAGGCCACCGGCCCATCCGGGTTTTTAAGTACCACAGAATAAGACATGATGAACGCGATAATCAGCGGAATGGTGATGGGCATCATGAACTGCTGTGTATCTGTTTCGTTGTCTACGGCTGCCCCAATGGCCCCAAACAGCGAACCGTACAGTAAATAGCCCCCGAGGAAGTAAAACAGGAAACAAACAAAGATCAGGGCGATGTTCAGGCTGGCAACCCCACGCTTCACATCATCAATGGTGTTGGCTACTTCGTTTTCTCCAGCCGGGTTATCCACAGTTCCGCTGGCAGTAGCCTCCTCCTCAACCTCCTCTCCTTGTGCCGCGGCCTGCCCGGCCGCAAACTGAGCAGCCGGCGAGGGTGCGGCATCTATGCCAAAAGCGGCAGAAACGGCAGTAACAGCTACAAAAGAAAGCACAATCCAGAGTAGAAACTGCGTAAGGCCTACCAAGGCAATACCTACAATCTTACCCATCATCAGCTGGAAAGGCTTCACTGAAGATATCATCACCTCCACAATACGGTTTGTTTTCTCCTCTATTACCCCCCGCATAATCTGCACGCCATACATAAAAATGAAGAAGTAGATGATAACAGCTCCGGCCACTCCGGCAATGGATGTGATAATGGCATTGTTTCCCCGCTCACCGTCATCGCTCAGGTTAATGGTGTTGACCTTTACATCTGCCTCAATTCTATCCAGCGTTTCCCGATCCAGGCCAGATGCCAGGAAGCGCTGGTTTTCTATTTCCTTCTCCAGCGCATTTTCCAGGCGAATCTGTGTCTGCAGGCTGGTGTTCTTCTTCCCGTACACAGTTATCCCTTTCGGATCATCAATAGACATTTCGGGGATGTAAAGCAGCGCCGTGTTGTCTGTTTCCTGATACAGCATTTTTGCCTGTTCCAACGACCCTGATAAGGGAATGAACCTCAAGTCCTTTTTGTCCTGTAATTTTCCCTCAAACAAACCACTTTCATCCAGCACCATCACTGTCTCGGTGTCACCGGACATGGTAATAAGCAAGCCTGGCAGAATCATAAAAGCGGCCAGCAGGATCGGTGTCAGTAGCGTCATGATGATGAAGCTTTTTTTGCGGACACGCGTCAGGTACTCCCGCTGTATAATCAACCAGATTTTAGACATGGTGTGTCTCCTTTACTTTTTGAATGAATATATCATTTATACTTGGCACCAGCTCAATAAACGAATGAATCTCCACGCGCTGAATCAGGTAGCGCAGCAGGTCGTTCGGGGAGGTGTTGTTCAGCAGCCGGAAGTTTGCCCTGAAAACGCCGTGGTTGTTATGCTGCTCCATCACCTGGAAGTCCGGTGACATGACCATGAGCTGCCCGTTCCCGATTACCTGGTAGGTGTCGGTTTTGTAGGTATCTTTCACTTCCTTTACAGGCCCATCCAACACTTTCCGTGACCGGTTGATGAGGGCAATATTATCGCATAGCTCCTCCACGGACTCCATGCGGTGCGTCGAGAAAATAATAGAGGCCCCATTTTCGCGCAGACGCAGAATTTCGTCTTTTATCAGATTAGCGTTGATGGGGTCGAAGCCGGAGAAGGGTTCATCCAGGATAATCAGCGAAGGCTCGTGCAACACCGTAGCGATAAACTGCACCTTCTGCTGCATTCCTTTTGACAGATCCTCTATGTTCTTACCCAGCCAGTCGCGTATCTCAAAGCGGTCCACCCAGGCTTTGATACGCGCCGTCGCATCAGATTTGCTAAGGCCTTTGAGCTGCGCCAGGTAGAGCAACTGCTCCCCTACCTTCATTTTTTTGTAAAGCCCCCGTTCTTCCGGCAGGTAGCCGATGTCTTTGATATGGTCAGGCTTCAGTCTTTCTCCCTTGAAGAAGATCCGGCCACTGTCAGCACCAGTAATTTGGGTGATAATACGGATAAGGGAGGTTTTGCCGGCACCGTTGGGCCCAAGCAAGCCGAAGATACAGCCAGTCGGAATCTCGAAGCTCACATTATCGAGTGCCACGTGATTGGCGTACGTTTTGGTAACGCCTTCAATTTTCAGAATGCTCAAAGCTGATATTCTTTTAGATTTATTAAAAATACCTTTCTAAGTTGTAAGCAGCAACAATATATGCTCTACCGCCTATACAAATCGACAGAACCGGATATTAACCTGTTCAAACAGAGAATAGATACGGCACAAGGCCACTGATGCGCTTACTTAGCGAAAATAGTACTGTTACCTGATTGCTACTGCCGCGTTTCTTTACCAACAGTTAACATTTCTTGTCCCTTAGCAAACAGCTAACACTGACAAAAAGCACGATAAAGTCGTTTAAAGATTGTTAGAAACGAACAAGCCCTGCTTTTACGTCAAAAGCAGGGCTTGTTACTATTTCATTGCTCCTTCTATTGGAAGTAGTCTTTTACTTTCTCAAAGAAGCCTTTTTCGTTCTTACCTGGGTGAGGTGCGAAGTTGTTAGAATCACGCAGGCCTTCCAGCGCGGCTCTTTCTTCACTGCTCAGGGACTTCGGTGTCCAGACGTTTACGTGAATCAGCTGGTCACCTTTTCCGTAGCCGTTGATGTCCTGCACCCCCTTGCCACGCAGCCTAAAGATTTCGCCGCTTTGCGTACCTGGTTTGATGGTGATTTTCACTTTGCCCGTG
This sequence comes from Pontibacter brevis, assembly GCF_054779655.1. Classification (NCBI taxonomy): domain Bacteria; kingdom Pseudomonadati; phylum Bacteroidota; class Cytophagia; order Cytophagales; family Hymenobacteraceae; genus Pontibacter; species Pontibacter brevis. The sequence goes on along the minus strand of NZ_BAAGXV010000021.1, from coordinate 109,579 downwards.
ATAGTAGGCACCTCTATTTCAGCACCCAGGGCAGCATCTATAAAGCTGATGTACTGGTCGTAGATAACATTATTGCCCTCACGCTTCAGTGTTGGATGCGCTTCTTCCTCTATCTGGATAAGCAGGTCGCCTGGCACGCCACCACGCTCCGGCACGTTTCCTTTGCCGCTCATAGATAGCTGCATACCATCCATTACACCGGCAGGAACGTTGATAGAGATAACCTCTTCCTGAAGCTCTCTGCCGCTACCGTGGCAGGTTTCGCAGTTATTTGTGACAATGCGTCCTTCTCCGTTACAGGTAGGGCAGGTAGCAGTAGAGACCATCTGGCCCAGCATTGTATTTACCACCTTGCGCACCTGGCCAGAGCCCTGGCAGGAGTTACAGGTTTGCATGTCAGTGCCGTTCTTCGCCCCATTACCGCCACAAGTGCCGCAGGCCACATAACGCTTCACCTTGATTTTCTTCTCTACACCATTGGCAATCTCTTCCAGGTTCAGCTTCAGCTTGATGCGTAAGTTGCTGCCTTTACGGGTGCGCCGGCCACCGCCGGAACGGCCGCCTCCAAAGAAGCTCTCAAACGGGCTTCCACCGCCACCTCCAAATATATCGCCGAACTGAGAGAAGATATCCTCCATGTTCATGCCGCCGCCTCCACCGAAGCCGCCGTTCATGCCCTGGTGGCCGAATTGGTCGTACCGCTGGCGCTTCTGCTGGTCGCTCAGCACCTCGTACGCTTCTGCAGCCTCTTTAAACTTGTCTTCGGCAGTAGGGTCGTCCGGGTTCTTATCGGGGTGGAATTTGATGGCGATTTTGCGGTAAGCTTTTTTGATTTCTTCCTGGCTTGCGCCTTTGCTTACACCCAAAACCTCATAATAATCTCTCTTAGCCATAGCTTACGCTCCTATTATTACTTTCGCGAAACGGATAACCTTGTCGTTCAGGGTATATCCTTTCTCTATTACATCTACAATCTTGCCTTTCAGCTCTTCTGATGGGGCAGGAATCTGTGTTACGGCTTCGTGCATGTCGCTGTCGAAGCTGTCGCCAGCCTTGATTTCCATCGGCTTCAGGCCTTTCTGCTGGGTTACGTGCTTCAGTTTATGAAACACCAACTCAAGCCCCTGCAACATCGCATCCACGTCTTTAGTTGCTTCTATCGACTGGCGCGCGCGTTCCATGTCATCAATCACTGGCAGCAGGTCGCCCATCAAATCCTGGGTGGCTGTTTTAGCAAGATCGATGCGCTCTTTGGCCGTTCTGCGTCTGAAGTTCTCAAACTCAGCCATCAAACGGATATATTTATCTTTCATTTCTGCCAATTCTGCAGCCGGGCCACCATCTTGTGTGTCTTCTGCAGTTTCAGCATCTTCTGTGTTGCTTTCATTTTCTTCCTGAGCTTCTGCTTCAGTATTGGCAGTAGTATCTTTTAATTCTTCGTTCTCCTGCTCTTTCTTGATATCTTTATCTGACATAATGCCTTAAAAAATTAGGTTAATAGGTCTCTTTTGTTTTGTCAATTTACTTGCCAAACCCGCTTTTGTGCCATTCTGGCACCTGAATAACTTTGAATGACTGACTGTGCTTTCAAGGCTGCATACTTGCGTTAGCAGAACTATGGCCCCGCCGTTGTTGTGTGTTCGCACCAACAACTATAGCTGTCTTTGCTCTAACTCCAGCCGCTTCGGCTTTAGCTGCATTAGCCTTCTCCTCTGCTATTTTACCTTAAAAAGGTTACCACACCTTATGCCGGTTAAGTTGTTGGTGAGAACACACAACAACGCAAGGTTTAACTGTCATTTAACCATTCACTACAAAAAAATCGGTAGACAGCTTTACAGCTCGCTACCGATTTTCTTATGTAAAATCAAAATTCCTATTTAGCTGTTGAGGGCCTCCCAAATCATGTCTTTCAGTTTGGGAATGTTTTTCCCCGTGATGCTGGAGATGAATACAGCAGGCAGATCCGCAGGCAAAGTTGCCCGCATCTCAGCTTCCAGCTCCTCATCCAGCATATCAGATTTGGTTACAGCCAGAATTCTTTTTTTATCTAGCAGTTCCGGATTAAAAGTTTCTAGCTCGTTCAGCAACACTCGGTACTCCTCTGCAATATCGGCACTCTCGCAGGAAACCATGAATAACAGCATGGAATTTCGCTCAATATGACGCAGGAAGCGCAGGCCTAAGCCCTTGCCCTCTGAGGCTCCTTCAATGATACCGGGTATGTCGGCAATTACAAAGGATTTATAATCGCGGTACGCCACTACACCAAGATTAGGCTCCAGTGTGGTAAAAGGATAGTTTGCTATTTTAGGCTTGGCTGCAGAAACAACGGATAGCAGTGTGGATTTACCAGCGTTCGGGAAACCTACCAGGCCCACATCAGCCAGCAGTTTCAGCTCCAGCACCACCCACTCTTCTATTCCAGGCTCGCCGGGCTGGGCGTAGCGTGGGGTTTGGTTGGTAGCTGATTTAAAATGAGCATTTCCTAAGCCGCCACGGCCGCCAGGGGTTAGCACTATCTCCTGCCCGTCTTCGGTGATCTCGCATTTGATTTCACCGGTTTCAGCATCCCGCGCGATGGTGCCCAACGGTACCTCCAGCACATCGTCCTTTCCCTGTGCTCCAAAGGAGTGGTTCGGGCCTCCGTTCTGGCCGTTTTCCGCAATCACGTGCTTGCGGTACTGCAGGTGCAGCAGCGTCCAGAGCTGTGCGTTACCTCGTAAAATAATGTGCCCACCACGGCCTCCGTCGCCACCGTCCGGACCGCCTTTGGCCGTCTTTTTGTCGCGGTGAAAGTGCGCCGATCCACCGCCTCCGTGGCCGGATCGTGCACAAATCTTAACGTAATCTATAAAATTGCTTGAAGCCAAATCGGGTAAGCGTAAGTGTGCTTATTTTTTCTCTTGTTGTTCTTTCAGTGCATCTATCTGCTGGCACAGCTCATTGAAGATATCCTCTATCTCACCAATGCCGTCTACCGCACGATATTTCCCCTGTCCGGCATAATAGTCTGCCACCGGAGCTGTTTTATTATTATATTCCTGAACGCGCTTGCGAATCAATTCCTCGTTCTGGTCGTCCGGGCGGCCTGATGTCTGGCCGCGCAGCAGCAGTCGCTTTGTCAGCTCCTCATCGTCTACACGCAGGGCAATCATACAGGTAATTTCTGTTCCGTTTTCCCGTAACAGCTTATCCAGGCTCTGTGCCTGTGGGACTGTGCGCGGGAATCCGTCGAAAATAAATCCGGCCGCATGGCGGTGCTCTTTCACTTTATTGTCAATCATACCACTCACCACGTCGTCCGGTACCAGCAGGCCGTTGTCCATCAGTTTTTTTGCTTCCATACCCAGCTTGGTGCCGGCGGCAATCTCTGAGCGGAGCAAATCACCGGTAGACAGGTGAATGAGGTTATACTTTTCTATCAGCTTTTGACTTTGGGTACCTTTACCAGCACCTGGAGGTCCAAACAAAACGAGGTTGAGCATATCTTGGCTTAGTAATAAAAGACAAATGTATGTATTAATTGATGTACTATCTAATCTTCAGGGAGACAAGCACCAGCAGGTAGCCCTGGTAGGTTTGCTAACGCGGCAAACAGTTAATTGGGTTACGAAACAATTTTATAGATGTCGCGCAGGTTGCGGCCCAGCCCGTTGTAATCTAATCCGTACCCTACCACAAAATCATTTGGGATTGATTTGGCCACATATTTAATATCCAGTTGGTGCTGCAGGCACTCCGGTTTCAATAGCAGACTGGCTACCTCGACAGAGGCAGGATTGTGCTCTTTCAGCTGCTTCAGTAAGCCCTGCACAGTATGGCCTGTGTCCACGATATCCTCCAGCACTACTACATGGCGGTTATGCACATTTTCCGTCAGCCCCAGTATCTCTTTCACTTTGCCGGTACTTTTGGTGTCCTGGTAACTGGAGAGGCGGATAAAAGAAATCTCACACGGAATGGTAACTCGCTTCAGCAAATCGGACACAAACATAAAGGAACCGTTGAGCACTCCCAGGAACAGCGGCTGTTTGTCTGCATAATCGCGGTCAATCTGCTCTGCCAGCATTACGATGCGGGCTATAATTTCTTCCTCAACAATATAGGTATCAAACTTTAAATCTTGTATTTGAATGGTACGCGGGTTCATCAGAATATCTTTGGTGCCTGTACAAAGGTACGTATAATTAAAAAATAAGCCCAACACTAAGGTCGGGCTTATGAAAACTATAGCTGGCAGTGCTTAAAACCGGAGCAGGATCTGATTGAAAACAGCAGTATGCTCGAGGTTGACGCTGACTTTTGCTGTTTGGGGATACAGTTCTTTTACATTAAGGTTGATAGGCTCCAGGTCGATGGGTGCCTCCGGAATGGCAGGTTCCTGCTCCAAGGCAATATGTGGCGCTATTACCAGCGACACGATAGACATTAGCTTGATGAGGATGTTCATGGATGGTCCGGAGGTATCCTTAAAGGGGTCTCCTACGGTATCGCCGGTAACAGAAGCTTTATGAGGCTCAGAACCCTTGAACTCCATCACACCATTGATTTTCACCCCTTTCTCAAAAGACTTTTTAGCATTATCCCAGGCACCACCTGCATTCGACTGAAACATGGCCATCAGTACGCCCGATACCGTGACACCGGCGAGCAAGCCGCCAAGGATTTCCGGCGAGGAAGTATCCGCAAATACCCCTCTGAAGCCAAAGCCTACAATAATGGGCACTATCAGGGCAATAGCACCGGGCAGCATCATCTCCCGGATAGCAGCCTGCGTCGAGATGGCCACACATTTTTCATACTCCGGTTTTCCGGTGCCTTCCATAATGCCTGGAATTTCGCGAAACTGCCGGCGTACCTCCTGCACCATCGACATGGCCGCTCTGCCCACTGCCGCAATAGCCAGCGCTGAGAATACAAACGGAATCATGGCGCCAACGAACAAGCCTGCCAACACAGGTGCTTTGTACAAGTCTATGCTCTGTATACCGGCTATACCCACAAAGGCAGCAAAAAGGGCCAGTGAAGTTAGTGCAGCAGAAGCAATAGCAAATCCTTTACCGGTGGCAGCAGTCGTGTTACCCACTGCATCCAGAATATCGGTGCGCTCGCGCACTTCCTTCGGCAGTTCGCTCATCTCGGCAATACCACCCGCGTTATCTGCAATCGGACCGAAGGCATCTATGGCCAATTGCATGGCCGTTGTGGCCATCATGCCCGCCGCGGCTATCGCCACGCCATAAAGGCCGGCCGCTGCATAGGAAAGCACAATACCTGCTGCCAATACAATAATGGGCAGCACCGTAGAGTGCATGCCCACAGCCAGACCGGCAATAATGTTGGTGGCATGGCCCGTAGAGGATTGCTGCACAATAGAATCAACCGGTTTTTTGCCCATGGCTGTATAATACTCTGTGATGATACTCATCAGTGCTCCTACCACCAGGCCCACCATCACCGCCATAAACACACCGTCTGCTGTAAAATCGAAGTTACGAAGGTTCAGGTTTTCGGGCAGCAACCATTTAATAGAGAAATAGGCTCCTATGGCTGTGAGCACCACGGCTATCCAGTTGCCGCGGTTAAGGGCAGCCTGCACATTTCCGCCCTCACTTACGCGCACAAACAGCATCCCAATAAGAGAAAACACAATACCGAGCCCCGCAATAAACATGGGTAGTATTACGGGGGAAAGCCCTCCGAAATTGTCTGTTACCTCTACTTCCCGGCCCAGCACCATAGTGGCCAGAATAGTGGCCACATAAGAGCCGAACAGGTCGGCGCCCATACCGGCCACATCCCCCACGTTATCGCCTACGTTATCGGCAATGGTGGCGGGGTTACGGGGGTCATCTTCCGGAATACCAGCCTCTACTTTACCAACCAGGTCGGCCCCTACGTCGGCCGCTTTCGTGTAGATACCGCCGCCCACACGGGCAAACAAAGCAATACTTTCAGCACCTAAGGAGAACCCCGTCAACACCTCGAGGGCCCGTTCCATTTCAATGCCGTTTACATCGGCACCTGTGCTGTATACAAACATGTTATAGAAAACAATAAAGAGAGAGCCTAGGCCCAACACGGCCAGGCCAGCAACCCCCATTCCCATGACTGTACCACCCGCAAACGAAACATTCAACGCCCTGCTAAGGCTACTGCGCGCTGCTTCAGCGGTACGTACGTTTGATTTGGTAGCTATTCGCATCCCGATAAAGCCTGCCAAAGCAGACAGGAAAGCCCCTATAATAAAGGCTACTACAATGAGCGGGTGCGACCTTTCGCCTGTATAACCTAAATAAAACAGGAACACGCTGGCGATGATTACAAAATACGCCAGCACTTTGTACTCGGCTTTCAAAAAGGCCATGGCCCCCTCAGCAATAAAGCGGGCGATAGTGCTCATGCGCTCGTTGCCGGTAGGCTGCTTTGTTACCCAGGCCGACCTTATCCAGGTATACAGCAGCGCCGCCAGACCAAAAGCAGGAATTGCGTAGAGAATAGTTTCCATTCAGTAGGATTAAGGGTTAAATTATATGTATCGGTGCCTATTAAAGAAATAATAATTTATAGACTTTTCCAAATGTTCCACACCCATCTCTATGTCCGCATCTGAGCCCTATACGGCTATTATTTAATAAGTTGCAACATCGTTTACACAAATATGCCTGTCACCTGACTGCTACTGGTTACATCATGTTCCACAAAACAAAAGGGGTTGATCTTACTTGAAGACAAACCCCTTTGACTATGAGTAAGTTAGCACTCATTCCTCTTTCACCTGCTATGATTCGTGTTAAGAAACAGGTACTATATAATTTGCTATTAAAACATGCCCGCCTTAAGGCACTTCTTGTTTAACATTGATAAAAAATCCTGAAAATTTTACTACAGCTTCTCCATAAGTACCTTATAAAGTGCTACCATGCTGTCAATGTCTTTCTTGTGTACGATTTCATCTGGCGTGTGCACATTGTCTTCCGGAGCGCCTACAAAACACCAATCCCAAGGGTAATCGCTGCGCTGCAGCTCTTTCGCGTCGCTCCCGCCGGCGCCTTCCACCTCCAGCTGGAAAGGAATGCCTGACTCTCCCGCTATCTGAATGATTCTTTGCACATAGGCCCGGCGGGGTATCAGGCTGTCGCGCATAGAGATGGCTACACCTTTGCCGGCATGTACTCCCTCTGTTACCCAGGTTATATCTGAGATCAGCCCCTGCCTTACACCATACTCCTCATAGATGTACCGGGAAAGGTAAGATACAGAACCGCCCCCGTGCTCTTCCCAGCAACTGAAGGCGATGATACCGTTCTCCAGCGTCTCTGCTACTTTTAGTGCACTCCACACTCCCAGCCGGTTGTCCATATAGCAGCTTTGTACTGTTTCGTCCGTCTCTCTGAAGTCGCATTTGAAAACCAGCTCTGTGCCCCGCTCTATTTCCCGTTCATAATTGTAAGTCAGTTCACCTTCTTCATCATAATGTAAGGTACATTCTATTTTTCCCTGTGCGTCTTCTCCCACCAGTTTGTAGCCACTTTCGGTGTCAGGGCCTCCTATTTTCACCAATTGCCTGCCATAACGCACTGTAAAACCTATAGAATCCATGTGTGCAAAAATTGCACTCCTTGGTTTTCCAAACACAAGTAAAATACAATCCTGAAAAGCTTCGCCATACAGTACCTGCGGCTGACTTTTCCAGTGAACTTTATGTTCCTGAATATAGTTCAGTAGAAATTTTGAGAGGTTTTGCTCATTCCCGGACGGGGCATGAATTTTGCAAAGCTGCTCCAGTAGTTTCATAATTATTTTCGATTTATGGAATTCAAATTTAGGAGATATGTTGTACTTTTAGAACCTACGGAGGCTGCAATTTGGAACTGCTCTCTTACACACTGAATTTTCTGATTTATTCATGAAGAAGTTATTTGTTATCATCTTCACTTTTGTTTTACCTGCTTTAGCTGTAGCACAGCAACAAGCCCCCTCCGACACGACCGCCATGCGGCACGTCACCTTTGATCAGATTGAGGTGATTCCGGCGGCAGGTAGCGTAAAGGGCATGTTGCTGCTCAACAAAGATATTCAGTATGAGTTAGAGGGCGCCGTGGACAATATGTACAACTTCAAGTACGCGGTTGCCGAGAAGCAGTTTAAATCCATACGCCGCCGTTACCCGGAGCACCCGCTACCGTATTTCCTGATGGGCCTGAGCCAGTGGTGGAAAATTGTACCTACCAATATTCAGACACTGCAGTATGATGACCTCTTCTTCGCCTACATGGACACCACCATCCAGAAAGCGGAGGTGATGTATGACAAGAATGAGAAAAACTTTGAGGCTTCCTTCTTCCTGGCAGCGGCCTATGGTTTTTCAGCCCGGCTGCACTCCGAGCGCAGTAACTGGCGCAAAGCTACTGTTGCCAGCAAGCGTGCCCTTGATTTTATGGAAAAAGCAAAGGCAGGCAACGGCCTGAGCCCGGAGTTTTTGTTTGGTGAGGCGCTGTTCAACTACTACTCCATCTGGATTCATGAGCATTACCCTATGCTGCGCCCCGTTCTGGTTTTCTTCCCTGACGGCGACAAACGGCTTGGGCTGAAGCAACTGGCTTATGTCTCTAACACAGGATTTTACACAGGAACGGAGTCTAAGTTCTTCCTGATGAAGATTTATGCGAATGAGGAGAAGAAGATGGAAGAAGCCCTGCGGCTGTCGGAAGACCTGGCAATGAAGTACCCTGACAATGCCTATTTCCAGCGCTTCTATGCCCGTCTGTTGTTCGTACAGGGTCACTTCTCTAAAGCAGAGCGGGTGTCGGAGGACATCCTGATGAAGCTGGATCAGCAGATGCCTGGCTATGAAGCTGTCAGTGGTCGTTATGCTTCTTACATTCTGGCCTATATCAACCAGCACAAGTACCGTGATTTCGACAAAGCAGAGCAATATTATAAAAACTCCATCATGTTTGCCGAGATGTCGGATGAGCGTGAGTCCGGGTACTTTATCAACTCTTACCTCAACTTAGCCCGCATTGCGAAACAAAAAAACGACTTACCTGCTGCCAAGCATTATTATGGGGTAGTACTGCAAATCAGCGAGAAGAAGTCAGATACTTATAAAGAAGCTAAGAAGTACCTGAAAGACATCAGAAAGGAAAGCACTACAAAGAAAAGAGGTTAAAAAACGTCTGCCTGTGTGCCTGCAATGAATAATTTTGCCTCACCCAGGCTTGTCCTGCTGCACCCAGCCTGGAACGCAGCTCTGGCTTTAGCAACAAAGCTTCCAGGCACGCATACCATTCCTGCTCTGTAGTACAGGTGTATCCCGTTGCGCCGCTCACAATAGCCTGTAGGTTGGCGCCTACACCTGAAACCACTGCTGGAACACCCAGTGCCATATACTGCAGTGCTTTGAACGCACATTTTCCTTTTGCCCAATCCGTTTCAGGCAAGGGCATTAAACCTATATTCATCTGTAGCAGGTCCTCTACCTCCGTCTCCTTTCGCCATATTTTAAATTCCAGTGACTGTAGCTGCAGTTGAGGTGCCTTATCGGCTATGACAAGCAACCGGAAGGTATACTTCTGCTCCAGCCGCTGCAGTACCGGTTCAATCAGTTGCAGGTAAGGCAATGTGGAGTGAGAGCCAATCCAGCCCATGACCACCTCCTGTGTGTGCTGCTCCTTTTGTTTGTCATAATGCCGCTCTGTATCAAGTACACTAGGTAGCAGCACAGCCGCTGGGTTATAATGTAGGGCATAGTTTTGCAGGTAATCATTTCCGGCACTTATCCTGTAGCTCCACCGGCAGATTTGAGCCGTCTTGTGGTGCCATTTAAGTTTGGCAGCCCAATTATTCTCTGCAGTAGTGTTTGGCAGCCAGATGGCATCGTCAAAATCATAGACAAGCTTCTTACGGAACACTTTTGCAGCCATCCATTCAAACCAGGGCGGCCCGATTGGAGTGGCTTCTCTATGAATGAAGACGAAATCGTGTTGGGATAGCTGCAACAGTAACAAGACCCTGTTCATAAAGCCCGATAGCAACCCTACTACTTTTCGCCAGGCATGATTTGGTTTATAAAGTATTTTCCAGGTGCTTTGGCTCCAGAACGGCGCCAGCTTATACTGTATACCCTGCTTCTGCAGGACCGGCAGCCATTGCTCTACCCGGTAACGTTGCGAGGCAGCCTGACCGACTGGGTAAGGGACTACAAAAAGCACCCTCACGGCTGTTCCTCCTGTTTTTGACTAAAGAAGTACTCATAGGCTTCCCGCAACCGATCCGGCGACCTATACTTTTGGGCCAGTTTCGGTATTTCCTGCCGATGGTTTGGGTCTTTCAGCATCTGCAGTATCTTCTGCAAAGCCCTCTCCACACTGCCTTCTTCCTTTAGGTTGTAAGTAGCACCACCGCCTTCGTTTCTGATAATATCACTGTCGTCGCCTACCCCTTCTGTCAGGAGCACCGGCAGGCCGTTTGCCCAATACTCCCCGATTTTAACAGGAGAGCAGTACCTGGCGGAAGGATATGATTTGATAGTAGCAAAAGCAAAGTCTGCTGCGGAAAGGTACTGGGGTACTTCTGAATGGGGCACCGATGCAACATGTACTTTGGATGCATCTATCTGGAATTGCCCGAGGTAGCCCCGTATCTCTTCCTGCGGCTGAGGTGAAAGGATAATAAGCCTGAAATGGGGGATAATTGCAAAGCATTGTTTGTAAATGGCAAAAGCCTCTTCTTTATAGTAGAGGTCGCCATATTTGCCAACATAAACCCCCACTACAGTGTCAGGCTTTATGCTTAGCTGTTTACGCAGTTGTGCTCTGTTTTGCTTTAAGAAATAGAAGCTTGCCATATCAGGTGCATTACGAGCAGTTAGCACATTTGCTTCAGAAGCTAAGTTTTTGTCGATAACATTCTGCCTAAACTTTTCTGAAACAGTAATCAGCCCCTGTGCTTTTCTGGCCTGTTCCTTTTCCCACTTAAGCTGAAGGATAAAGCGCGGATCATACCACCTCCACACCCCGGTGTCCAGCATGTATAAGGCATGAGGCTCATAGAAACTAACGTAGTAAAGGATGTTTAACTTTTTGTGAACCAGCAAAGCCAAAGCACCCGCCATAGTACCAGCAGCAACTATAGCATCAGCTTTTTCCTCTATAACAATTTTCTCAATCTGCTTAGGGAAAGCTGTAAAGTCGCTGATCTTATTTAGCAGGTTCAAGGAATAACCTTTACTGTAAAGGGGCCTGTGTAACAAATGCAGGTTTTTAAAATAGTCACTTAATGCAAGCCTATCAGGGTTGTTACGTTCAACTGTAACGAGTATAACCCTGCTAATCCCATTAAGCCTGGAAACAATGCCTGCATGCGGTACGGCAGTTGATGCGGTTAAAACATCATCTATCCCCCAATAACTCAAGAACAAGATAGTTTTCCCGGGCATTTTTACTGCCTCAATTTGTAATGATAAAGAGCCACGAGTTCCTGCACGTGTGCCACAGTTGTATATGCAAGTGCCTTTTCTTTTGCTGCAATAGAATAAGCTTTTAAACTATCCGGATTAGAAATCAAGTTAAGTACTTTATCTGAAAAGGCGGTCTTATCTTCCGGTGTATAATATAGTTGTTTTTCGCCCGAAACCTCTTTCAAAGCTTTCAAGGCTGGCACAATACAGGGTAATCCGACCGCCATTGCCTCAGCCATTGCTATGCAAAAACCCTCATAACGCGACGCATAGACAAAAACATCATAATTCTTTAGTACTTGCTCAAGATGAGGATGACTTCCTTTGAGGCGCACATTGGTTATATTATTATCAAATAAATAATCTTCTAATATGCCTTTAAAATAACCCACTCCATAAATATCAAGGCTTACCCCATACTTCGCTAGCTTGTGTACACATTCAATTAGAAAAAGATGATTCTTTTGAGGCTTTAGATTACCAACTGTTACTAATTTTAGCTGACGTGAATGATTTGTATGTTCCTTTTCGGCAGCTCTATCATAAAATTCATCTTTGACAAGATTATAAAGCACTACAGCTTGGCCATTAACATTTATATGCTGCTTATAGTCGTCCAAAGCAGTCTTTGAAACAAAAACAGCTGTCTGCTTCTTTGAGTATGTCAATTTTTCCAGATATTTACTCAGAATGTTCGGACCGAAGGCATCGTCAGACATCGTACTGTGCACACTGAAAATCAAAGGCACGTTTTGTTTAACCGCTAGTCTGGCAATAATGGTGGGCCAGTACAAGTGAGAATGTACTAGTTCTATATTATGTTTTTGGATGATCTTCGACAAGCGCATGGAAGCAGAGAGTAGGTCTTTCTTCCCCTTGTAATCCAGACAGTAAATAGCAGATACATTTTTAAGCTCCGGCTTTAACGTAGAAGGTTCTCCTAAATAGACAACAACGTTATCAAACTCTTCAGGCAGAGCATTGATATAACCAACTAACAATACTTCTGCCCCTCCTCTGTTAAGAGATTCAGTTAAATGTAGGATTCGCTTCTTCAATTTAAGGAGGTAGAGATATATTGTACTAATTTTCAGAAAAATGTCTGATAAAGCAAATTTACTGGTAGTTGGAGATTATAACAGGAAAGACTTCCTTGAATTGTTCCGGTCTTGCCGGCAGGATTTTAATTTCTACTTTCTCGAGTATGCCTCTAAAAAAGAGGTTGCTGATGAAGCATACAAGGTTTACGGAAAAGCTATCTTTTGGGGAGACTTCAAAAATGTGAATGAATTGCTCTTACATATTCAACCTCAAAAAGTAGTTTTTTTCTTTATAGAATCATATTTCCATGTTATTCTGAACTTAGCCTGCAAAGAACGGGGCATCTTTACTTACCTGATGGATCATGGCATCAGAGACCTTTATATCCACCTTAGGTTTGAGCAACACCTCATAAAGCAAACTTACAACGTTTCTCCTCTCCACCACTTTAAAAAAATAACCCAGTTTAAGGCACGCCTCAAGGCAAGACTTTTTCTGCGCAACTCTGTTAAGGAGCTTTCACCAACTCATGCAGCGTTTTTCAGGGACTTTTATAATACCAGAAGGAGCAGCAGCTTCATGACTACCTTCAACAAGATTAGTTCTCCCCTCAGGGTGGCAGATGCCTATATTTCTTTTGGCCCCAAAACCTTCGAGGCACATCAACACTTCGACCACCTGCCAAAAGACAAGCCTGTTCATTTTATAGGCTTGCCTAATTATGATCATTTAGCTGGCTTAGAGCCTGCTAATACAATAAAATCACAAATCATTTTCATCGATCAGGGACTGGGCAACTGGCGCTTCTTTAACTGGAATGCGACAAATTACAGACAGTTTGTTACGGCATTCGCAGGTATTTGCGCTACGCACGGGTATCAACTTCTGACAAAGCTTCATCCTGCACAACCCGAAGCAGATGCAAAATTTTGGGCCTCTTTCACTAACGTAAAGCTGATAGACAACAATGAGCTATTGTTGCAGCTTCCCCACTCGCGTCTTATAATGGGCTTCTACTCTACTTATTTGCTGCCGTTAATGGTTTTACCGTTTACAACTGTTGTAACCCTGGAGAACCATCCAATGGGCAGAATTGATGTATCCAAATCCTTTGTAGATGCCGGTGTGGCACACCCTGTTTATGACCTGGAGGAACTGCACAGTATTTTACCGAATATAGGAGCGCTTCACCAGAAACAACTCCCCAACAAGGCGAAGTTCACGGAGGAGTGGATGTACAAGTTTGACGGCAGGGCCGGCGAACGCCTTCGGAACATACTTCTGAGTGACAAGCTGTAAAAGCAGAAGGGGCTGCCTGACCAGACAACCCCTTCTGCTTTGTACTAGCTAAGCCTCCTGCTCAACAGGAAACTGTATTTTTTCTTTAAAGTATTCCAATGTTCTTTTTAAGCCTTCAGCACGATCTACCTGTGGTTCCCAGCCTAAAATCTCTTTGGCCTTGGTGATATCCGGCTGGCGCTTCTGCGGATCATCTTTTGGCAGGGGCTGGTAGTCAACTTTCAGCTCTACACCCGTCAGCTTGCAGATTTCCTCTGCAAACTCCTTGATAGTGATCTCAGACGGATTGCCAATGTTTACCGGTAAGTGGTAGTCGCTTAACAACAAACGGTAAATTCCTTCTACCAGGTCATCTACATAGCAGAATGAGCGTGTCTGGCTGCCGTCTCCAAAAATGCTCAATGGCTCCCCTCTTAGCGCCTGGCTCAGGAAAGCAGGCAATACACGTCCGTCATCCAAACGCATGCGCGGACCATAGGTGTTGAAGATGCGCACAATACGTGTTTCTAATCCATGGTGCATGTGGTAGGCCATTGTCATGGCCTCCTGAAAACGTTTTGCCTCATCGTAGCAACCCCGTGGACCAACAGGATTCACATTACCCCAATAATCTTCCTGCTGTGGATGCACCAGTGGGTCTCCGTATACTTCCGAGGTAGAGGCAATGAGCATACGGGCACCTTTTGCCTTGGCCAGGCCAAGCAGGTTGTGTGTACCCAATGAGCCTACCTTCAGCGTCTGGATTGGAATTTTCAGGTAATCAATCGGGCTGGCTGGCGATGCAAAGTGCAGGATATAGTCCAACTCACCTGACACATGCACAAACTTTGATACATCATGATGATAGAATTCAAAGTTCGGCAGCTTAAACAGGTGCTCTATGTTGTCCATGTTACCTGTAATCAGGTTATCCATGGCTACCACACGATAACCCTCATTGATAAACCTATCGCAAAGATGTGAGCCCAGAAAGCCGGCCGCACCTGTTATAAGTACTCTTTTACCTGCCATAACTCTTACTATTATATAGAAGCATCTAACTGCTGTGGCACTTGCTGCTTAACCCCTATTCCATAATAAGTAAAGCCTTTCTCATTCATCTCAGCGGCATCATAGATGTTTCTTCCGTCAAACACCACCTTGTCCTTCATTAGCTTGCTTACTACGTTAAAGTTCGGGGAGCGGAACTCAGGCCACTCTGTCACCAGCAGCAGCGCGTCTGCATCAATTAGTGTTTCATACTCATCCTTGCCGTACTCTATCGTGTCTCCCAGTGAATGCTGTGCCTCTTTCATGGCCACCGGGTCGTAGGCACGCACTTTGGCACCTTGCTCCAGTAATTTCTGAATGATAACCAGAGAAGGAGCTTCCCGCATATCATCTGTCTTCGGCTTGAAAGACAAGCCCCAGATAGCAAACGTTTTGCCTGCCAGGTCACCGCTAAAGTGATTGTGTATCTTGTTGTAAAGTACGGACTTCTGGTTCTCGTTCACTTCCTCTACGCTCTTGAGCACCCGCATCTCATAACCGTTCTCTGCAGCGGTACGAATAAGCGCCTTCACGTCTTTCGGGAAACAGGAACCACCGTAGCCGATACCAGGATAGATGAACTTATTGCCGATGCGCACATCAGAGCCAATACCTTTACGCACCATGTTCACGTCGGCACCCATGATTTCGCAAAGGTTAGCGATGTCATTCATGAAGCTGATTTTTGTGGCCAGCATGGCGTTGGCGGCATACTTGGTCATTTCGGCAGACGGTACATCCATGAAAATAAGCGGGTGTCCGTTCATCAGGAACGGCTTGTAGAGTTTCTTCATCACCTCCTGTGCTCTTTCAGAGCATACGCCCACCACAATGCGGTCCGGCTTCAGGAAGTCTTCGATGGCAGCTCCTTCTTTGAGGAACTCCGGGTTAGAAGCCACGTCGAACGGTATGTCCACGCCGCGTGCGGCCAGCTCCTCTTCTATAACCTGCCGAACTTTATTTGCAGTACCTACCGGCACAGTGCTCTTGGTAACCACTACGATGTAGGAGTTCATGTTCTGGCCAATGCTGCGGGCAACCGCCAGCACATATTTCAGGTCAGCACTGCCATCCTCGCCCGGAGGTGTTCCCACAGCAATAAAAGCTACATCACAACCCTGGATGCTCGATGCAAGGTCTGTAGAGAAGGAAAGACGCTCTTTCTGCGCATTACGTGCCACCATCTCCTCAAGTCCCGGCTCATAGATTGGCAGGATGTTCTTTTTAAGGTTGTCTATTTTCTTTTGGTCAATATCAATGCAGGTTACATCAATACCAACTTCTGCGAAACATGTCCCCGTAACCAGGCCAACGTATCCAGTACCAACAACAGCTATTCTCATAGATTAATCATATTTAACGATATCACAAATATAGATATATTCTTTTATTGTCCAATTTCAAAGAAAGTTAAATTAAGGTAAAATATTTAACTTTAAAAACAAATAATTATACTTTTCTCACAATATATATTTCATCCACCAATACTGAAATACCAGTAGCATCCAGGCTCTTGTTTGCACGAGGCCTGCTTTTTCAGTGTTCAGAAGCTGCCGGATGCGCTGTACCTGCTGTACATCGAAAACACCCTGAGCTGCCACAAAAGCATCAGAAAGGTATTCGTTTACCAGCTCCGTCCCCTCAGACTGCAGAAATGCTTTTAGCGGTACTTCAAACCCTTGCTTCGGCCGCTTATAAAGTTCGGCGGGCAACAACTCCCTGAAAGTGTCTTTCAGAATCTTTTTCTGCAGATTTTTATCTACCTTAGCAGAAGCTGGCAATGAAAAAGCAAACTTAACCAGCCTGTGATCCAGAAAGGGACTGCGAATTTCAAGGCCGTTAGCCATTCCCATCAAATCAATCTTCGTCAGCATATCGTTTGGCAGCACCAAACGCCAATCGGCACACAGTACGTGGTTAAGATCATAATGTTTTCTGCTGACGCACTCCAATACCCTGCCTTTGCGTGCGCGGTACAAATTCTGCTGCACCGCCGCCTTAGTTTCCGGTGTCAATAACGCCAGCGCCTCCTCTTCCTGCTGCCACGTTGCCCAAAGCCAGTAGCGGTCCTGAGGAAGCAGCCGGGCCCCTGTTGCAAAACGTTGCAGTTGCCTTACTTTGTTTCCGGCAAAAGAGTTTCTGGACTTAGGCAGCATATCCCACAGAAACTTCAGTTTTTTTACTGCCTCCGCTTTGGTTCCGCCAGACAGGACCCTATACTCTGCCAAGTGTTTGTTGTAGCCTCCGAAAAGTTCATCTGCACCGTCGCCACTCAGCACTGCCTTCATCTCCTGCCCTACATGCTTGCTTAAGGTGAATACTGCCAGTGCTGAGGAATCGGCAAAAGGCTCGCTCAGGCTGTCGAGTGCTCCTAAAAGATTCTTGTACAGGTCGTGATTCGAGAGGCGAAGTTCCATATGCTCTGTGCCGCACTTGTCTGCCACCAGGCGGGCATAACGGGTTTCGTCAAAGAAGGGCTGGTCAGGAAAACCGACAGCATATGTTTTAAGCTTATCAACCTGTTGGGCAGCCAGCGCCACCACCACAGAGGAATCGATGCCACCACTCAGGAAGGCGCCCACGGGTACATCCGCCACCAACCTGTCTTTAACAGCTTGCTGCAGGAGCATTTTTAGCTTGGCCTGCTGCTGCACGTAGGGCAACGGGCTGTGCAGCACCTTGTCACTGTCAAATGGCAGCCTGTACCACATGCGCTCCTCCACTCTGTTGCCGCGCACATACAACGACTGCCCCGGCAAAAGCTTTTTCGTTTCTTTCAGCATAGTGGCCGGCGCAGGCACATAAGTCAGCTGCAGGTACTGGTAAAGCGAGGTGTAGTCTAATTCACGTGGAACACCTAAGGCTAACAAGGCAGCCAACTCCGACCCAAACAGGAACTTGTCTGCATCTTTATAGTAAAGCAACGGTTTTTCCCCAAAACGGTCCCGGGCCAGGAAAAGGCTGTCTTCTCTGGCATCGTAAACAGCCAGGGAGAAAAAACCTGTAAGCTTTTTTAGACACTCCTGCCGCTCGCGCACATACAGGTGCAGCAGTACCTCTGTGTCGGAATCGCTGCGAAAGATGATCCCTTCTGCCTCCAGCTCCTTCCTTAGTTTTTTATAATTAAATATTTCACCGTTAAAGACAAGAGCGTAACGGCCGTCTTCACTTCTGAAAGGCTGATTGGCCACAGCAGTGGGGGCAATCAGAGCAAGCCTGCGGTGGCCGAGCCCTACGCGGTTATTGAAGTACAGCCCATCGGCATCAGGGCCTCGGTGCTGCAGCGCTGCCACAGCGCCTGGCAGCTGCTCCAGGGCCTTTCGGCCTGTTTCTGTAAATGCAAATACTCCTGTTATACCACACATACCTGGCTGTAAAGGTAAGCTTAATATTTTACCCCTGCCTGCCTGCTCCAGGGCTTACTGATATTTTGTCCCGAAGGGAAAGCTTTTTTAGTAGATAGAGCAACTTGCTTCCGCTTTGAAAGTATACTAAAAAGACAGAGCACCCTGAAGTTTATGACACCAGACTGGCTGGACAAGAAGGAATATCCTTTCGAATCCAAATACCTACAATTAGAGGCGGGTAAGATGCATTATGTAGACGAGGGAGAAGGGCCGCCGATTGTAATGATCCATGGCACTCCTGTCTGGTCTTTTCTGTACCGCAACCTGATAAAGATACTGCGCAAGAAGTACCGGTGCATCGCCATGGACATGATTGGCTTTGGCCTGTCAGATAAGCCGCAGAACTGGAGCTACAAGCCAAGAGCCCATGCCTCCAACTTTGAGCAACTGATGGACCATCTTCAGTTAAAGGACATAACATTACTGGTACATGATTTTGGGGCGCCCATTGGTTTTGCTTATGCCATAAACCACCCGGAGAAAGTAAAGAACATCGTGATGCTTAACTCCTGGACCTGGTCTCTGTCCAAGCACCAGTCCTTTACAAACACCAGCAAATACCTGGTGGGGCCCTTGGGCAAGTTCCTGCATTCAAAGCTCAATGTATCGGCTCATACACTCATAAATGAGTTGTTTGAAGGCGAGGAGAAGATGCCGGAGCCCATCCGGCAACATTATGTAAAAGCACTTGGCAACCCCGACGATAGTGTTGGCAAACTTGCCTGTGCACGGGAGCTGATAGGCATTACCCGGTGGTACGATGAACTTTGGCAAAAGCGGGCCAGAATACAGAACATCCCGACACTTATACTGTGGGGAGAGCGGGACAAGCTCATCAAAATTGAGGCGCTGCAGTGCTGGAAGAGGTTCTTCCACGAGAGTTATGTCATTCCTTTTGAAGACAGTGGCCATTTTCTGCAGGAAGAGAACGCTGAGGAGATTGCCCGTTATGTAAGCAACTTTGTAAAAGAAGAGAATAAGAAGCGAGAGTTAATACATCAATAACCAATCAAACGAATCAAGTTTATGGAAACGAAAAAACAAAGGAGTGAAGCTATATTAAGAGCACAACAAGCAACAGGAAAAATAAGCCAGCCACAAGCCAGGCTGTTTTCTATGGAAAACACGGACCAGTCGTCTTATATGAACAACGCGCACCAGGCCCCGCTTAATGAGTCCCATATTAACCTGATGCACTCCTGGATGAACCTGCGCGGCATGGACAACCAACTGGCTGAAACCAGGTACAGTGACTTAAATGAAAAAGAGGAGTCATGAAAAAACTGAGGAACCTTCACCGTCAGTGGCATAACATTGCCATAACAGCTGACCTTAAAACAAAACAGGCGCAGAACTTACGTACTGCGCCTGTTTTGTTTTAACCATTCTACCAAAGCACTTCAGGGTCATTTAAAGCAGGCACTTTCTCACATCCCACCTCAGCCGCAGTTGCATCTTGTTTTGCCCATAACCGGCACCAGTTTAATGCCTCGCCCCTTCGTTTAGCCTCCCCCAGGGCTGCACGGCATTAGCACTTCATTTGACATCCCGGAAGCTTATTGCCCCAGGCATCAGCAGCAGGCAATATAACACACTCATTACTAGTTATATCATAAAATACCTAGATAAATTCCGGAGTAACAGTGTTAGATTTCTCTTTTAAAAAGCATGGTTAATAAGTACTTTAGCCATAGATAAAACGACCTTGTTTCACTTAGATCGCTTAAATCAGCTTTGAAAACACATTACACTACCTCTGCCCTGTTCATCATTTTTCTGCTGCTGGTGGCTTCCTGCCAATCCACGCGGCCTACTTTCAGCAAACGCGGTGAAACGTACAAATCTGCCCGCGAAATAGCGGCAGAAAAGCGGCAAGCCCGTAAAGGCGGCAGATCGCGGGGCACCATCGCCTCTAAGGACCGCACCAGCCGAACCCGAACCCATGCCCGTAACTTAGATGAAGATGTGGCCACGGTTATACAGGCCGCACGCTCCTACACCGGCACTCCTTATAAGTGGGGTGGCACTACCCGGGTAGGCATGGATTGCTCCGGTTTGCTCTGCACCTCTTTCCAGACAATTGATGTGATTCTTCCTCGCACTTCGGATGAGCAGAGCCGCTTTGGTAAAAAGGTAAAACCAAAAGATATAAAAGAAGGCGATTTGGTATTTTTCGGAGCAAATAAATTTAGCCGGGATGTGACCCATGTGGGCATGGTAACGGAAGTTGTGAGCAAAGATGAGGTTCGATTTATACATGCCTCCAGCTCCCTTGGCGTTATAGAAACCAACCTTTACGCAGACCACTTCCAGAAAATCTTCATCAAAGCCGTCAGGCCGCCGGTGTTCTGACACAGAACACGAAAAATTGTACTTATAAATAAAATTTACATTATGCTAATATAAAAAGGGCCTAACTCACGTACTTAGTAACTAAGCGAAAATATTGTTGTTCAAATAGTTACTAAGAGCTATGAAATTTATTTACAAACGATTACTTCTTTGCTTCTCATTTCTGCTACTACTGCAAACGGCGTGGGCCCAGGGTACCACCACTGCTGCCATGAACGGGGTAGTCCAGGACCAGAATGGAGTAGCACTGCCAGGAGCTACAGTTATTGCTGTTCATAACCCAACCAATACACAGTATGTAGCCAACACAAACACCGAAGGCCGCTATAATTTTCAGAACATGCGGGTGGGTGGCCCCTACACCGTCAGGACATCTTATATCGGCTATCAGGAGCAGGTTGTTCAGAATATTAACCTTGCTCTGGGTCAGAACTACCGGCTGGACCTTACTGTTAACGAAAGTACCACGGCGCTGGGTGAAGTGGAGGTAACTGCCAACCAGGACAAAATCATCAACTCCGACAGAACGGGTGCTGCTACAAACATATCAACAGAGCAGATTCAGGCGCTCCCTACTATCAGCAGGAGCCTGAATGACTTTACCAGGATTACCCCGCAGGCCTCTACTTCGGGTGCAGGTATTTCCTTTGCAGGACAAAACAACCGTTTCAACAACTTCTCGATAGACGGTACAGTAAACAACGACGTGTTTGGCCTTTCAGCATCAGGTACCAACGGAGGTCAGACGGGTGTTCAGCCTATTTCGCTGGATGCCATTGAGGCGATACAGGTGGTTATTGCTCCATTTGATGTGCGGCAAAGCGGCTTTACAGGAGGAGGCATCAACGCCATTACCCGTAGCGGCTCTAACAGGTTCACCGGTTCTGCCTATTATTTTGGCAATAACGAGCGACTGGTTGGCAGAAGCCCGGATGAGGACCGGACAAGGCTGCCAGAGTATACCGACTACCAGACCGGACTCAGAATAGGAGGCCCTATCATAAAGGATAAACTGTTTTTCTTCGTGAACGGCGAGAAGACCAACAGAACGGCCCCGCTCCTGTTTGAACCCGGCTCGCCTACATCTAACATCACAGTAGACGAGGCAAACCGTGTGCTGGCAGCCGCCAACCGCCTTGGCTATGACCCAGGAAGCTTCAGGGGCATTGAGGACCAGACATCAAGCGATAAAATATTTGCCCGCCTGGACTGGAACATCACCAATAACCACCAGCTCACGCTCCGCCATAGCTATGTGTATGGCGAAAACATAGACAACAGCAGGAACCCGAATGCGCTTCGGTTTTCTAATAATGCAGAGTTCTTTCCGAGCACAACCAACTCCAGTGTGCTTCAGCTCCGAAGCCAGTTTGGGGGCAGCTTCGCAAATGAGGCCATTATTGGTTATACCAGGGTGCGCGACGACAGAGACATTATAGGCGAACCATTCCCCAACGTAACACTCAGGCTTTCAGGCGGTAGAACCATGTCAATAGGAAGCGAGCCATTTTCTGTGCAAAACCAGCTGGACCAGGATGTGCTGACGATTACAGATAACTTCAACATGTTTTTGGGCAAGCACACCATTACCCTCGGTACCCACAACGAGTTTTACAAAACATACAACCTGTTCATCAGGCAGGAGTTCGGAGCTTATGAATATAATTCCATAGAAGCTTTTGAGGCAATAGGTACCCCTGATGAGCAGGCGCCGTCCGCTTTTTTCAGGAATTACTCCCGCACCGATAACCGCCAGCAGGGAGCGGAGTTTTCCGCTTTTCAGCTAGGGTTTTATGCACAGGACGAATACACTGCTCTTAAAAACCTGAAACTGACACTGGGCCTGCGCCTGGACATTCCTACCTTCAACGATGAGCCCGCTCCTAATGAAGAATTCAATACTGCATTTGCGAACCGGGGCCTTGCCACCAACAGAACACCAGGCGCACAGTTTATGCTGTCTCCCAGGTTCGGTGTGAACTGGGATGTGTTTGACAACGGTAACACGCAGGTACGTGGTGGCGCCGGGGTTTTCACGGGCAGGGCACCTTTTGTATGGATTGCAAACCAGTACACGAACACAGGCCTCATGCTGGGTAGCCTTTCCTTAACAACTGGCAGCAGGCCTAACCCTACGCTTGAAGGAATACGTTTCAACCCTGACCCGGCTTCACAACCAAATGCCACTTCCGTAGGCTTGTCCGACAGAACATCCGAGATAAACATCACAGATCCTGATTTCAAGTTCCCGCAACTGTTCAGGGTAAACGCAGCTGTTGATCAGAGGCTGCCAGGCGGTTTTGTTGGTACGCTGGAAGGTATATATTCCAGGAATCTGAACAACATCTATTATCAGAACCTGAACCTGCAGGAAACTGGTACCCTTAACGGAGCAGACAACCGCCCGGTGTTTGGCAGAATACAGGGCAACAACTTCCAGGACATCATTTACCTGACCAATACGAGCCAGGGTTATGGATACAGCATAACAGGTCAGCTGCAGAAAAGCTACACAAGAGGGCTCTCCGGCTCCGTGGCCTACACTTACTCACGTGCCAAGGATGTAAACCCCGGCAACTCAAGCCAGGCGCGCTCCAACTGGATAAACGTAAACCAGGTGCGCGGGCTTAATAATGTGGAGGCAGCCTTTGCAGATAACGATATCCGGTCAAGGGTTGTGGCAGCCCTGACGTATGAGTTAAACTACCTTAACTTTGCCTCCACTGCCATCTCCCTTTTTTATAACGGACAGTCTGGTCAGCCCCTATCCTATATCTATAATGGTGATGTAAACAACGATGCCGGCAGAACCAATGACTTGATTTATGTACCTGCAGACAGGTCGGAGATAAACCTGGTGCCTATCACAGACCGCTCAGGCCAGGTGATACCCGGTTCCATGACCCCGGATGAGCAGTGGGAGGCATTGGATGCCTTTATATCCGGCAACGACTACCTGAGCGAAAGAAGAGGCCAGTATGTAGAACGTAACGCAGACCGCCTGCCCTGGACTAACCAGCTAGACCTTCGCCTGATACAGGAGTTCAAGCTGGCGCAGGCCGACAATTCCCACAGACTGCAGATTACATTCGACGTCTTTAATTTCACAAACCTGCTAAACAGAGACTGGGGAAGGCAGTACCAGGCGAACTTCAATGCTTT
Organism: Pontibacter brevis; assembly: GCF_054779655.1. Lineage (NCBI taxonomy): Bacteria > Pseudomonadati > Bacteroidota > Cytophagia > Cytophagales > Hymenobacteraceae > Pontibacter > Pontibacter brevis. Next base: position 85,822 of record NZ_BAAGXV010000021.1, on the reverse strand, counting down.
CCAAGCCATAGATTTTGTGGGATATGAGTCCGGCACGACAACCCCCATGTTTAACTACACCGGCAGGGGCTTAACGAACGGCAACCCTTATTTTGTGAATGACTTCCAGTCCAGATGGAGAGGCCAGCTTGGCCTGAGGTATATTTTTAACTAACAGGAATTTCGTCAGCACATAAAAAGGCGGGGCAAATGCTCCGCCTTTTTCATTTTATACGCCTCTCTGCCTCCATTTTTACATATTCATAAAACTGCGTATTCGTTTCCTCGAATATAAACAGCTAGTTAACAATTAAATAATCTGACACATGGTTGAAAATGAAGATTATGTCACCTACTTTTGCACCCAAAATCAACCAACCTTTTATGAAAAATTTTTATAGTACAATTTGTCTCATCCTGGTGATGGTCCTGACGGCCCATTACAGCTGGGCACAAGGTGTAACCACCTCTTCGCTGACAGGTGTTGTAACGGATGGCAACGGCGAAGGCCTTCCAGGAGCAACTGTAGTCGCTGTGCACACACCATCCGGAACTAACTATGGTACCGCTACGCAAGTAGACGGAAGATTCACAATCCCAAACATGCGTGTGGGCGGTCCTTACACTGTAACGGTTCGCTATGTAGGTTTCCAGGATAAAGTTTACAACAACATTAACTTAAACCTGGGTGTTGCCCAGAACCTGAACGTTAAACTAGCGGAGCAGTCAAATGCCCTGAGTGAAGTACAGGTTATTTCTGATCGCAACGCTGTGATTAGCTCTGAGCGTACAGGTGCTGCCACCAACATTTCCCGTGAGGCCATCACCGCTCTTCCTACTATCAGCCGTTCTATCAACGACTTTACGCGTTTAACGCCTCAGGCAAGCGGCACCTCTTTCGGTGGCCAGGATAACCGTCTGAACAACATCACGGTGGACGGTTCTATCCTGAACAGCAGCTTTGGTTTGAGCGGACAGCCAGGTGGCCGTACAGGTACTGCCCCTATCAGCTTGGACGCTATTGAGCAGGTACAGGTAAACTTAGCCCCTTACGATGTAAGACAAGGTGGTTTTACTGGTGCCGGTATCAATGCTGTAACCCGCTCAGGTACAAATGAATTCTCTGGTTCTGTATTCTACAACATCCAGAATGAGAAGTTCCTTGGTACTGAAGCAAGAGGAAGAGAAGTAGTATCTGATAACTTCAACAACACACAGGCAGGTTTCCGTTTAGGTGGTCCAATCATTAAAAACAAGCTGTTCTTCTTCGTGAACGGTGAGATTGAGCGCCGCACTGAGCCAGCTACTACTTTCAGAGCCAACAAAGGTGGTGAGGCAGTAGAAGGTAACGTAACACGGGTACTGGAGTCTGACCTGAATCAGTTAAGCAGCTACCTGAGAGACAGATTCGGTTATGAAACAGGCCCTTACCAGGGTTATGACAACGAGACCAGAAGCAACAAGTTCCTTGCAAAGCTGGATTACAACATCAACAACAACCACAGAGCCAGCATCCGTTACAACATGCTGGATTCTGAAAGAGATGCCTTAACTAGTAACAGCTCTTCTCTTGGTTTCGGTAGCCGCAGAACAAACCTGAACGCGCTGAACTACCAGAATTCGAACTACATCCAGTTTGAGAAAATCCATTCCGTTATCGGTGAATTAAACTCAACCTTTGGTACCAAGTTCTCCAATAACATGATTGTTGGCTATACGTCTCAGAACGAAGACAGAGGTTCGCGTGGTGATTTCTTCCCGCTTATCGAGATCCAGAATGCTGGCGCAAACTACATCACTGCCGGTTTTGAGCCATTTACGCCAAACAACAGACTGAGCTATACAACACTCCAGTTCCAGAACAACTTCACATATTATGCTGGAGCCCACACTTTAACTGCTGGTGTTAACGTAGAGCGTCTTTCATTCGAGAACGTTTTCTTCCCAGGCTCTCAGAGCGTGTATGTATTCAACTCACTGGATGATTTCTATACTGCCGCTGACGGATACCTTGCAGATCCAAACCTTGCAACATCACCTGTTGAGCTAAGAAGATTCCAGTTACGCTACTCTGCACTGCCAGGAGGCGCTGAGCCTGTACAGCCTACAAGAGTAACCTACAGCGGCTTGTACCTGCAGGATTCATGGGCTGCTATGCGTAACATGACCGTAACATTTGGTCTACGTGCTGATGTGTCTGCATTTGACGAAACAGGATTTGAGAACCCTGCCGTATCTGAAATGACTTTCAGAGATGCTGATGGCAATCCTTTGCAGGTAAACACAGCTAAACTTCCTGACACTAAAGTGCTGTGGTCACCACGTGTAGGCTTTAACTGGGATGTGCTGGATGATAAGACACTGCAAATCCGCGGTGGTTCAGGCATCTTCTCTGGTCGTCCTGCATTCGTGTGGATCTCTAACCAGATTGGTAACAATGGTGTACTGACAGGTTTTATCTCTAACGACAGAACAACACAGTATCCATTCAACCCGGATCCAACAGCGCATATCCCTGCTAACCCTACCCTGCCAAGCTCTTACGAAATCAACGTTTCTGACAGAGACTTTACTTTCCCGCAGGTTTGGAGAAGCAACCTTGCTGTTGACAAATCACTTTTCGCTGGTATAGTAGGTACAGTAGAATTCATCTACAGCAAAAACCTTAACAGCGCCAACTACATCAACATTAACCTTGCTCCAGCCACTGCTACCTTCAATGGCCCGGACAACCGTTTGATGTACCCTGGCTATGGTCTGCGCAATGATGCTTTCAACAATGCAAGCCGCATTAACCCAACTATTACTTCAGCTCCTTACCTGACTAATACAAATAAAGGATACTCTTACTCTTTCACTGCTCAGTTAGAAAAACCGTTCAACAACGGTCTGTTTGCCCGTTTGGCTTATAACTTCGGTGAGGCGAAAGACCTTTTATCTGCCGGTAGCACAGCTGGTGGTACTTACAGCGGTATCCGTAGCGTAAACGGCAACAACTATCCAGAGCTTGCTTTCTCTGACAACGATCAGCGCCACCGTGTAATCGGTTCCATCTCTTACCGTAAAGAGTATGCAGGTTTCGGTGCCACTCAAATCTCCCTGTTCAGCGAAGCACGTAACCAGAGCCGCTTCAGCTACACGTACAACGGCGACATGAACGGTGACGGAACTTTCGGAAACGACCTGCTTTATGTACCAAACACTGGCAGCGAGTTGATTTTCTTACCAATTACAGGTAAAGATGCTGCTGGTAACACCATCACAGTATTTACACCAGAGCAGCAGGCTGCCGCTTTCGAAGCTTACATTGCACAGGACGAGTACCTGAATTCCCGCCGCGGACAGTACGCAGAGCGTAACGGCGCTATCATGCCTTGGGTGTACCAGACTGACCTGAGCATTGTACAGGAGTTCTTTGTGAACGTAGGTGGCAAGCGTAATACGTTGCAACTAAGAGGTGACATCTTCAACGTTGGTAACCTGATTAACAGCGACTGGGGTGTGAACAACAGAGTGCTGCAGAGCTCACCGCTGGTAGCTGCTGGTGTAAATGCGGACAACGTTCCTCAGTACAGAATGCAGACAATCGGAAATCAGCTGCTTACTAACACGTTCAATACTTCAGCTGGTATTGATGATGTATGGAGAGCACAGATTGGCCTCCGTTACATCTTCAACTAAAAGCTTCTTTCTTCATATTAAAAGGGGCAGCGAAAGCTGCCCCTTTTTCTTTTGCACATTTTTTCACGGGATGTTTTGCTTCTAAAAATTTTCCCCTATTTTTGTGCCACACAAGGGGGATTAGCTCAGCTGGCTAGAGCGCTTGCATGGCATGCAAGAGGTCATCGGTTCGACTCCGATATTCTCCACACTGATAATCAAGCACTTACTAGGTAAAACTGGTAAGTGCTTTTTTGTTTCGGCATACCAAGTGCACACAACTCCGCTGGTTTTAGATTACAGCGTGGGCAGTTTGACCTAAAAGATTGCTCCTTCGCTCCGGGTATAGTTCTCTATTATATACCACCAGCTAAATCTTCTGTTGTCCCCACATGAGAACTGTGCCCGACGTTCTCTTTGTTCTGCTCATCTACAACAGTTACTTTTATTCTATTCCTGTTCTGGCCTCTCATTTCTAACTCATCGATTCCGGCCAAACCTTGCAGTACGATCTTTTTTGTATCAGCTCGATGAAAAGTCCTACGATAAGTGATTTTGCCATCCGACTTCCTGCGTACTGTTACCTCTGTCTCATTGTCATTTAGCCGTATCACTTCAAACTGCTCCGCGTCGTCTGAGCCAGTTACCTGCACCTTCTTCGCAAGTGTTTTGTAGAACTTCCTGGCTGCCTTGTCAAGTTGGTCTCTCCTGCTTTTGAGGTCGCGCACCAGGATTTCACCCTGCAGTTCATAAACAGGCTTTGGAAGCTTCCGTACAGCCTGCTCAATTACCTCATCTGTAACAGCACGCTGCAGCTCGTGCGCCAGGGAATCAAACTGCTGTGCCGTCAGTTCCGGCATGGCCTGCCTGTCGAGCTTCTTCGATTTAACCATTAGTGCCTTTACATCCCTGTAGTCTTTGCTGAAAGAAACATATTTGCGGAAGCTCCACTTGCGGCTCAGGAGCCAGGACAAAAGGCCGTCGTCGAAGCGGTAAAAAGCATTGTCCCTGTCCTTCGGGATCGGGCGGTAAATGTACACCCCCTCCTGCTGGTACACAGCCCACTCCCACTGCCCCTCGTGCCTGTCCCGATCGCCAATCAACAGGTCCAGGAGCCTGGCTCTGGCAAACGCGGGTTGATCGATGACATGGTTACTATTACGATAGTGGTGCTTAAGCATCTTTCCTGTTCCCACAATGTCCTGCGCCTCTTTCAGGTCCCCGACCAATGCGCGTTTGTCATTGTACTTCTCCTCCAGCATATAGAGCCTGTCACTCAAAAGCTCCTTGTGCTCCCCCAGCCTCTCCTCGTTCGGTTGAACATACACCAACATAGGTGTTGCGTGTGGAACTCCGGCTGCCTTGGCCAATGGTGCAACCATCAGGTCAGCGTAAGGGTGGAGCGCCGAGGTCTGGTCAAGCACAAGGTTTGAAACAAATGTTCTGGACAGGGGAAAAGGCAGCTTAATTTCAGGCCTCTTGTCAACGGTGCGCAAGGAGTAGGTCATTCCATCCCCAGCCACCATTGTAGCATTTATCGTTTGCATTCCGCCGCCTACCTTCTCAACCTGAAGCCCTCCTTTCACGGTGTCTACCTGCAGCACAGGTACCGTCACCGCCGTTGACCAGGCTTGCCGATGGCGCTTGCCCCAGATGACATTGTGCAGAAAGCCACGCTTGTAGTGGCTGCCAGCCTGAACGGTTACACTATCAACAGCGCCAGGTGACTGCAGCAGCAGTTGGTGCACGGCGGGGTCCGCAATGGGAGTAGGGGCATAAAAGTTTTTCCTGGCACATGCGGAAGAGAGCAGCAGCAGGAACAGGCATAAAACGGGGTTTATCCTATATATGGTAAATTGAGTAGGCATGATGTAAGTACATGTGTTTCCTTATAAATGTTTGCCCCCCTTTCAGAAGCAAACAGAGACAAATCAAAAAAGCTGATACGGAAGCATAATTGTGCAGAAAAAGAGAGAAAACAGCAGCTAGCCGAGGTGGTAAAACAGCAAAACGAGGAAATACAGGCTAAATATTCATCACAGAACAGGAAAAGAATTGCACCTCAGATGTTACTTTTAAGCATTTACATCCTTAAATATATATAACTATATATATTGTATAGTTAATTAACACCTCAACAGTAGACTTAATCCCTTATTATATTGCCGGTTTCAAACCGACCTGATTAAAAACCCACACCTGTTACTCCCGCATAAAAGATGTTACTTTACCGCCTTAAAATTCCTGTTTGCAGACTAATGATGTTCGTATTGTTGTAATGTATTAGAACCTAAAACGAGGACTTATGAAAACTTTAGCCAATTCTACACACGCTTACTCTTCAGAAAGCTTAGGAAGCAACGTTTCTGTGTTTTCACTCCCATCTAAGGCAGGAGCCTTGCCTAACGAGGACCAGTATGGCTTCTCTACTATAGATGGTAGCATGGTTACTTTCAACGCTGGAACAAATGCCATCAACAACGGCGCCGGCATTTTTATTGGAGATTACTTTGTTGGTTTTGCTGACAGCTGCCATACCGATGCTGATATGCCTTGCATCAAGTATTAATCCCTATTGCTTTTATATCAGGATAAAGTCCAATTGCCAAGCTAACCCTTGGTTGTAACTCATATTTTATGACCCTTCAGAGGAACATTCAGTGCCTGGCCAGGCTTAGAACTAAATAATAGTTTATCATTCCTCACCCCCTCATTACCTCCAGTTTTTAGCTGACAGCACAAACGGTTGCTTTCGCTAAAAAGCACAAATAAAAAGCGTCCCCCGCTATACAACAGGAGACGCTCACAAATAAGATTAAACTTAAAGCTGCTACACAAACAGACCTTCTACAGACAGGTAACGTTCACCTGTGTCGTAGCAGAAGGTGAGTACTTTGGAGCCTTCCGGAATTTCTTCTTCTATTTTTTTACCAACGGCAGCCAGAGATGCTCCCGAGGATATGCCGATAAACAAACCTTCTTCGCGGGCAGCACGACGGGCGTAATCAAATGCTTCGTCAGCATCAACCTGCACCACGCCATCCAGCAGCGAAGTGTCCATAATGCTAGGAATAAAACCAGCACCTACTCCCTGTATCGGGTGCGGACCGGGCTGGCCACCGCTTAACACAGGAGAGGCAGAAGGCTCTACGGCATACACCTTCAGGTTAGGGAAGCGGCCCTTCAGCACTTTGGCCACGGCAGTGATATGTCCGCCGGTACCAACTCCGGTGATGATATAATCCAGCCCATCCGGGAAATCTTCCAGTATCTCCTGGGCGGTAGTATCAATGTGAATTTGAGTATTGGCTTCGTTGTCGAACTGCATCGGCATCCAGGCATTGTTATTTTCCTCTACCATCTCGCGGGCGCGCTCAATGGCTCCTTTCATGCCCTTCTCGCGCGGGGTCAGTTCCAGTTTGGCGCCATAGGCGGCCATCAGGCGGCGGCGCTCAATAGACATTGACTCCGGCATAACAAGAATAATCTGGTAGCCCTTCACGGCAGCCACCATCGCCAAACCTACACCTGTGTTTCCAGAGGTAGGCTCCACAATAACACTATCTTCTTTCAACAAGCCTTTGCGTTCGGCATCTTCAATCATGGCAAGTGCAATGCGGTCTTTGATGCTGCCACCGGGGTTGCTCCGCTCCTGCTTCATCCACACCTCTACATTTTTGTTGTAGAGCTTGTTGATGCGCACGTGTGGCGTATTACCAATTACTTCTAGTATTGATTTAGCTTTCATGTTTTATATAGATTAGTGTTATGGTTTAGATTGAAAAATTCACAACGTCAGCCGGGTCGGCGGAGCGGCGCACATTTATCTGCGGCCTGTGGTATACCCTTGAGTAGGCAGGTACGCTCTCCGTCAGCCACACGTTGCCTCCAATAGTGCTATATGCCCCTACAACGGTGTTGCCGCCCAGTATGGTGGCCCCGGCATATATCACCACATGGTGCTCTATGGTAGGGTGGCGCTTTATATTGGCCATGGCTTTGTCTACGCTCAGTGCGCCCAGCGTTACGCCCTGGTACAGTTTAACATGGTCGCCAATGATGCAGGTTTCCCCAACTACGATGCCCGTACCATGGTCGATGCAGAAATGGGTGCCAATACGCGCACCGGGATGAATATCGATACCCGTCTGGGCGTGCGCGTATTCCGACAGCACCCTTGGTAACAGCGGCACCTGCAAGCGGTACAGCTCGTGGGCCAGCCGGTGAATGGCCACTGCCTTAAATCCCGGATATGTTCTGATTACCTCCTGCACACTTTGTGCGGCAGGGTCACCGGCAGCAATGGCCTCTGCATCGAGCAGTAGCAACTGGTGAATCTGGGGCAGGTGCTGCATCATCTGCCGCGCCACCTCCTCAGCCGGCATCGGCAACTGCTGCTCCATGTTGGAGAGCACACGCATCAGGTTCTGCTGCAGGCTACTGGCATACTCCTCCAGTTCCTGTACTGTTTCAAAGCGTTCATCGGCCAGGGCCGGGAAGAGCAAATGAAGCACCCCCTCTACCAGGTGGCAGATCGCCGAAGAAGGCACATGATGCCTCGCCTGTTGGTGATGCTTGAAAAGCGTATGTATAAATTGATTGTTCATTATGATTTTATCAACGTATCCCGAAGGTTATTGTGTTGCAATTAACAAAAAAAGAGGGTACTTGTTTGGATGCTTCTTTTAAGCTGTGCCCACTCTGCCTACTCTGAGATAATTTCCTGCGCTGCGTTGCAGCTGTATAAGGCTGCATAATTAACTGTTTAGCAGTAGAAAGCATTTAGGAGAGCAGAGTATTATTACAGTCAAACGGCAATAGCTTATGTTGTGCAATATCATGCTTCCCTGGCTTTTAGTCCCGGCGGGCCTTTCAATACATACCGCAGATGTATTTAGTGACACATGGTATTGCTTTCCCTTTCTGGCTTTCTACGTCTCCTTACTTATTGCTTCCTTACAAACAGCATGAGGTATAAAAAGGACACAAGCGAGAAAGCAGCTGAGAGCCAGAAAACGAGTGTAAAGTTACTCGCCTCATTATTGTACAGCCACCCCGAGCATAGCGCACCGACGCCAATGCCTGCCTCCAGGGCAATATACATGGTCGCCATAGCACGCCCCCGGTGTGCCTCATGCGCCAGGTCAATGGTCCAGGCATAGATAGTTGGAGAATTCATACCCTGCGCCACCCCAAACACAATACCTGCTAACAGCAATTCTGTAGGCGACGACACCAAACCAATAAAGACCATAGCCAATGTAAGCAGACTGGTGCTGGCACGCAGCACCGTTACGCGCCCATATTTGTCGGAGGCGCGGCCGGCCAGAAACCGGATGGCCAGGGAAGCCAGTGTGAAGCTAGTGAAAAAGAGACCTTTGTTCCGGATGCCCAGGTGCTCACTAAAGTCCGGGATAATAGTGAGAATAGTACCGTAGGCAAAGGTAGAAAACAGCATCACGATGGAAGGGGCCAGTACGCGTGGCTCAAAGATCTCGCTTCTTGATATTCTGAGCAACCCCATCCGGAAGCGATGCGGGTTGTCCAGTGTTTCATGCATCCGCACCAGCACCCCTACCGACAAAAAAGCAGCCAGCGAGGAAGCATAGAACATTGTATCCACGGAAAACTGGTTTGCGATAGCGCCGCCTGCTGCCGGTCCGGCGGCCATTCCCAAACTGCCGGAGAGACCTATAAGCCCCATCGCCTCCCCACGCCGCCCTACCGGCACCACATCGGCCACATAGGCTGCCGTGCCCGTTGGTGTAAAACCTGTAGAAAAGCCATGCATAAAGCGCAGGAGCAGAAAGGCCGCGACTGTGCCTGTAAGCGGGTACAGGAAACCGGCCACCACGCAAACTGCCCCACCCACAATCATCACAGGTATGCGCCCGATCTTATCTGCCAGCGTACCGCTAAATGGCCTCGACAGGCCTGCTGTAAGCGTGAAGAGAGAAATGATCAGGCCTTTATACTCTGCACCGCCCAGACTACTCAGGTAGTCCGGCAGCTCCGGGATGATCATATTAAAACTCGCGAAGAACAGAAAAGAACTCAGGCAAAGTAGCCCAAACTGCACTCCATACACCCGCGAAAGCTGTTCTGCCATACTCTTTGTTTCAGGCTGCAAAGGTGGCAAACCTTCTGCTGCCACACCACCCATACCGCAAAAACATTTAAAGAAATGCCTGTTGCGGCTGACAAAGAACTACCAGGTACGGCATAATGAAGTAGCGCTTAAGAACGGGCAGGGAAAGAAACGGCGACAGATAAAGCCAAAAAAGCTACGTTATTATTGCTGGCTGCCAACAAAAGAAAAAACACACTGCCTGGCAGGAGAATATGCGATAGGATTTTACTGCAGCATAATCTCTTTTCGCTGCACCATCTCCCGGATTTGCGCTTTTACCTGCTGCAGCACTTCCTCGTTTTGTATTCGCGCCAGGTTTATATCGTGCTCTTCCTCATTCTTAAGAATGAATTTCACCCTGTAGGGTTCGATGTGCACTACATCTACCTCTGCCCAGTCAAACTCATGCTCCTTTTGCCGAAACTTGGCACGGTAGCACACTCCCTCCTCTGTCAGGGTGAGGTGCCGGCGGTATTTCGGTTTGCGGTCGAGCCAGATGGTAAAGAAATAGTAAGCAGGAATGAGCAGGTTAACCAGGAAAACGAGCACCAGTTCGACGGTATACATCTGGGAAACAGCAAGGTGCACCAAAAAGCCCAGTTGCACGGCTACGGCAGCAAGAGCCAGCAACATCAGGCGTTGTTCTGCTTTAGACTTTGGCTTGTAAGCTCCTTTAAAAAGCCTGACACTTATTTCCTGCATGAGCAACAGCGGGTTGTTTAGATTAAAAATAAATAATTTCAATCGTATATCAAAATTATACCTGCTGCAGCCCCCCTCCTTGTACAGGCCCTCTTCCGGATTTTCTTTATCTTCAGGGCTCCATATGAACAGAAAAATGAAATACCGCTATACCTGGGTGTTTGCCCTTGGTGCACTTTCGGCTTGCCAGTACCTGCCCTTAAAACGTTCAGAAGCCCCGGTGGCCTTCAATAAGTTTGGAGATACTACGCTGCAGCAAATTTATACCTTGCAGGACGAGCGCAACACCGCCGAACTGCTGCCATACCTGCACCATAATTCACCAAAGTACCGCACCGAAGCAGCCCTGGCTTTTGCCTCTGTACAGGATACGCTGGCTGTACCTTCCCTCCTGCAGCTATTGGCAGACACAGCCGTAGCCGCACGAAAAGCAGCCGCTTATGCTCTGGGTCAGATTGGCCACGCCAAGGCTGAAAACGACCTTATACAGTACCTGCAGCAAGAGCACAATCCTGCTGTGCAGGCCGAGTTGCTGGAAGCTTTGGGCAAAGTAGCCACCCCTGCCGGTGCCGTGTTTCTGAACCGTTATACACCTGCCAGCCCAGCTACAAAAGCCGGTCAGGCCTGGGGCCTGTACCGTGCAGGGCAACGCCAGCAGGTAACACAGCAGGGTACAGCAGAAGCAGTACACCTGGTGGCGGCCGACAACCCCTATGATGCCCGTCTGGCAGCAGCACACTACCTGGCCCGCACCCCCAAAATAGACCTGACGCCTTACCGCCGCCAACTGCTTACGGCAGCCACTTCCGACGAAGCACCTGAAGTACGCATGGCTGTTGCCCATTCGCTGGCGAAGGTGAGAGCAACCGACAAGGCGCAGTTCCTGTCCACCATCGCACAGAGCGATCCGGACTATCGCGTGCGCCTGAGTGCAATAAGAGCCATGAGTGGCCTGGAGTTTAAAAAAATAGAACCTGCCGTGCTCGCTGCTCTGCAGGATGAGAACATAAACACCGCGGTGGCTACCTCTGAGTTTCTGGTGGCAAATGCTGCCGGTGTAGAAGTAGCGTCCCTGCTGCAGATACTTACGCAGCTGCAGGATGCCCGTGTGCGCGGAAACGTTATTTGGGTGATTCTGCACAACAGCCAGCCGCAGAGCAAAGCCCTTTTGAACAGCCGCTATAAGCAACAGTACCAGCATGCCCGCAGCGCCTACGACAAAGCGCACCTGCTAAAGGCGCTCTCCGGCTACTACGACAACTACAGCTTTATTGCGGAGGAAATGTTTGCAGCACAGGAACCTGTCATCGCCACCACGGCCATGGATGCCCTCATCCTGATGCGCCAGCAGCCTGATTTCCCCAGAAGCCTGGAAAGTGAGTTTGCACAGATATTCAGAAAAGCTGTCGGAACAGGGGATGTGGCCTTGGTGGGAATGGCCGCCGCCGCTATCCGCGACCCTAAACTGAACCTGCGTAACCACTACCGTAGCTTCGACTTTCTGGTGCAGGCACAGCAAAAACTGCAGCTGCCCCGCGACATGGAAACAAACATAGAGCTGCAGAAAACCCTTGACTTCCTGAACAACAGAGAAGAAAGCATTGCACCGCAGAACCCATTCACCCACCTTATTGACTGGGCGCTGGTAAAAAGCATTCCGGCAGACCAGCAGGTGGTGATACATACAGAAAAAGGGGCCATCACCCTGCAGTTGTTTGTAGAGGATGCCCCTGGTTCTGTTGCGAACTTTGTAGACTTAGTTAATCAAGACTTCTTCGACGGGCTCTACTTCCACCGGGTGGTGCCTAATTTTGTGGCGCAGGGCGGCGACAAGCGCGGCGACGGCTGGGGCAGCTCTGACTATTCTATCCGTTCCGAATTTGCACCACTGCGCTACGGCGAGGGCTACGTAGGCATGGCCTCAGCAGGTAAAGACACAGAAAGTAACCAGTGGTTTATCACCCACTCCCCTACACCACACCTCGACGGCCGCTATACCATTTTTGCGAAAGTAGTAGACGGAATGCCGGTCGTGCACCAGCTGGAAGTAGGTGACAGGATTACGGATATTGCCCTGAAGAAACCGGTACTAAACCAGGTAAGCAAAAAATGATAGAGGATTGGCCGGAAAGCCTGCCGGTGGCACAGGTACGCGTGGCACGCCCAACCGACAAGCTGCAGGAAGTGGAACGGTTTTACTGCGAGGGCATTGGCCTGAGAAAACTTGGTTCTTTCGAGAACCACCAAGGGTATAATGGTATCATGATAGGCCTGCCCGGCTTATCATACCACCTTGAATTTACGCAGCATGCAGCCGGCAGCCCCTGCCCTGCCCCCTCCCGCGATAACCTGCTGGTACTCTACCTACCAGATGAAGCACGTATCAGGCTGATTGTGCAGCGGTTGGAAGAAATGGGACACCCGGAGGTAGCGCCGGAGAATCCCTACTGGAAGCACAAAGGCGCCATAACCGTAGAAGACCCCGATGGCTGGCGGCTGGTACTCATGCCTACGGCGGGTATTGGCACAGAAAAGACGTAAATAACAAATTGCCCACACATAACCATCAGCCCTGGCGCGGGAATCTACGAGTCTCCAGATTCGCTGGTGCAAAGAGTTACGTTACGAAGCATTTTAAGAAACATATTCTTCTCCGTTGTTGGTGTTTTAGCCGTTGTTAGTGTTTTCACCAACGACCAACCTGCAGAAGCTACAGCACTAAACAACGAAGGATACTTTGAACAAGACCATACTATTGTCCCGACACAAAGAGAGATGACAATTCCTACTGAAACAGGAAGGGCGATACCATGGTATCGCCCTTCCTGTTTCAGTAGGTACGTGCTTACGAGCAGCGCTCTACCAGCCGGTCTTCCGGAGAAGTGAGCTGCGCCCAGTTGCGGAGCAGGCACTTAAACTCCTGCTGCAGCGTACGGCTACGGTCTTTGGCGTACCAGCCGTGCAGCTTCTCTGCCATTTCTTTGAAAGGGAGGCTGTTCGCCTTTGCGTCCTCTACCAACTGCTGGGCCGGTTCAGGGCGTGGTCCCCATGTTCCTAATACCTCCAGTGTCTCCGTATCCAGCGCAATCAGCTTTGGAATAGAACGGGTGCCGTTTGTCAGGTAAGCATCCATTATGGCAGGGTGCTCATCGCGCAGCAGCAGTTTTACTTCTATAAGTGGAGAAGCATCCGCAATCTTGGCAATCGCCGGAATGTTTTGCGCTGCATCCCCGCACCATGCTTCTGTGAGCACGACCCAGGTCATCTTATTTTCCACACTCAAAAGCAGCTGCACTATCTCATCATCCAGCACAGCCGTCTTTTCCATGCGGTACATACGGTGCATGTTCATACGGGTGTATTCTACCATTTCCTCTGAATGATTGTCGCCGGTGGTTTTGCCTTCCGCAAGCAAACGGTCAATCATCTCAAGGTACTGCATGTAAGAGATGGCTTTTGCAAGATGCTCGTGTGTGATAGGTGTTTTCGCTAAAAGTGTATCAGTCATATTATGAATAGATTGGTTTCTCTTGTTTTGATTATATTCTACTAACTATATATTACAGCCAACAGCATAGAATAGTTCCTGCAGCCTTAGCTCCTGCAGCAAAGCCTTTGCAGCCAGGGCCACGTTTTTATTATTGTTTGCGCGATTGGTCAAGTGGTTTGCGGCATCTGTCAACTTCTAAACCTATCGGTACACATACCTTTGTACCATTACCTTATAACCACAGGAACATGGCTACCAATACCTTCAGATTTTTAGTGCTCGGCGGAACAGGCAGTATCGGATATGCCCTTACACAAGAGCTTTTGCAGCACCAGGAGCAGGTAACCCTGCTGGTACGAAACAGGCAGAAGGCGGCAAAGCTATTTGGCCACTGGCCTACGTTACAGCTGATAGAAGGAGATGCACAGGACGGTGAACTGCTAAAAGCACTGGGAGCAGAAGCAACGCACATCTTCCACGGGATAAACTACCCTTACGGGAAGTGGCAAAACAACATGGAGCGTGTAACGCAAAACATGATTGAGGCCGCGGCCATAAACAAATATACCATTTTTTTCCCGGAAAGCATATATGATTCTGGATTGATTGCCACTATCACCGAGGCTACGCCTCCTCAACCCACTACTAAAAAGGGAGCCATACGCGCCAGCCTGGAGCAGGTGCTGCAGCAGTAATCCAACCGACGGGGCGCTGAGGGAAGAGTTTCCTGAGTCATAGTATGAGCCGTATGATGATGTAAAAAAAGATTGCCAAAACAGATGCTGCTATAGTTGAGTAAAGTATAATGCCATACCTTCGGATTAAATGGAAAGTACTGTAGATTTAGATGCCCTGATAGGAAAAGAAGTGCTCAATGCCTTTGCTTTAAATGACCTGCAATTGGGTTGGTTGCAGCAGGTGGTTTTTCGGTTGGAGGACGCTTACCTGATTGTTGCGGTGGATGAGGATACTGATGAAGTAACAATTTGTATGCAGCCGGAGCTTGATTTCGAGGAGCTGGAACAGCAGTTCAGCAGAACCCAAATCTCCAACCAACGCAAGAAAATCAACTGGATGTGGCGTATGACCAACCAGCGCGGCTACGAAGATGGTTTTCAGCTGGAGTTTGATGATATGGAAGGAACAACAGTGCAGTTGGTGGCAGAGGCATCGCAGTTAAAGCTTTACATCTTTCAGCGGTACCGGTAAAAATTTAAATGCATCCAAATAAACTATGTTAAACCGACACCTCCTCTCTTTATTCCTTCTTATACTTTCTACCGGCACCGCACTGGCCAGGCAGGCACAGCAGCACGGGCCTGTTACTGGCGACTGGAGTGGCTCTCTCAGCGTTATGGGAACAGAGCTGCCCATCATCTTCCACATCAGTGCCGCCCCGGATGGCACCCTCTCCGCCACCATGGACAGCCCCAAGCAAGGCGCTAACGGTATTCCGGTACAGTCGGTGCGGCTGGTGCAGGACAGCTTGTACATCGACATAAAAGCTATTGGCGGAGCCTATGCAGGGAAGCTAACAAGCCCTGAGACGATAGACGGGCAATGGAAGCAGTCCGGGCAGGCCTTTGCGCTGCCACTGCAAAAAGGTACCGTCACACAGACCGCAACACGCCCGCAGGAGCCAACCCCGCCGTATCCCTACCAGAACAAGGAAGTAACTGTGCAGAACAAAGCCGCTGGTATTTCGTTGGCTGGCACACTTACCATACCACAAGGCAGTGGTCCGCACCCGGCCGTGCTGCTCCTCAACGGCTCCGGCCCACAAGACCGCGATGCAACCTTGATGGGACATAAGCCTTTCCTGGTTCTCGCCGATTACCTTACCCGCCAGGGCTTTGCAGTGCTGCGCATTGATGATCGTGGCGTCGGTAAATCATCCGGTAACTTTGCCACATCTACCACAGAGGACTTTGCTTCTGACGCAGCGGCTGCTTATGCCTTTTTAAAAAACTTTAAGGGTATCAACCACCGGAAAGTAGGCTTGCTAGGGCACAGTGAGGGTGCCCTGGTAGCAGCACAGGTAGCTGCAGACAATCCGCTGGCGGCTTTTGTCGTATTGCTGGCAGGCAGTGCCGTGCCAGGTACTGAGTTACTACTGGCACAAAACAAAGCCTTGTTGCAAAACGCAGGTGTGTCGGAAAGGCAACTTCGGCAGTACCTGAGCCTTCGGGAGGCACAGTTTAACATCGCTGCCACAGAAAGAGATATAGTAAGAGCCGCCGAGCTGATAAGGAAACTGGAGCAGGAGGCAAAGACGACGCTGACGACGCAGGAGCAACAGCAACTCGGACTGACGACGCAAAGTGAACAGGCAGTGGTGGACCAGCTCAGTTCGCCCTGGATGCGCTATTATCTCGCCTACGACCCAGCCCCCACCCTAAGGAGGCTGAAGATGCCCGTGCTGATGCTCTACAGTACCAAAGACCTGCAGGTGCCCTATCAGGAGAACATGGCAGCAGCCAAAAGGGCGCTGAGAGGCGGCGGCAACAGGGAATATACCATTATGGAGCTACCAAACCTCAACCACCTCTTCCAGACAGCCAAAACCGGCGGACCTGCAGAGTATGGGCAACTGGAGGAGACGTTTGCTCCAGCAGCACTGGAAGTAATCGGAGACTGGATGAAGAGAATAGCAAGATAGCAAATCGGAGAGAGTTGCTTCGTTCCTAAATATGGAAGGGACTTCTGACTTACCTGAAGGTGGCAAGCCACCTATACCGTAAAATAAGTTTCCAGCTCGGTAAGTGTATTTTCAGTCGTTTGCATGTCCTGCACCAGCTGCCCTTTTTCCATCACTACAATGCGCCCGCATACTTCAATGACGTGGCTCAGGTCGTGGCTGGAGATAAGCAGGGTGATACGTTTCTGCTCGCGCAGGCTTTTGAGCAGGTTCTTCAGGCGTATCTGGGAACTGGGATCCAGGTTGGCAAAGGGCTCATCCAGTATCAGCAGCTCCGGATCAGAGAGGGCGGCAGCGGCTACGCCTATCTTCTTCTGGTTGCCCTTTGAGAAGTCGCGGATGTATTTTCGCTGGTTCAGGACTTCACCGTTAAAGAAATCCATGAAGGGCAGCAAACGCTCTGTAACGTCTCCGTCTGACAAACCGTGCAGGTCGCCGATAAACTTGAAGTACTCTTCGGCGGTCAGGTAATCTATCAGGAAACCTTCGTCCAGGTGCGAACCGGTGTACTCCTTCCAGTCTTCAGACTTCGACACGTTGGTGCCTTTGCTGTACATCTCGCCTTTGCTGGGGCGGATAAGGTCCAGCACCATCCGGAAAAGCGTGGTTTTACCCGCCCCGTTGTTACCCACCACACCTACTGCCTCACCGGTGGCAATGGTTAACGCTGGTATATGCACGACAACGGTGCCGTTGTAGCTTTTCTCGATGTTCCTTACCTCTATCATGGACTGGGGTGATTTGTTTAAGTGATGACTCTAAGATGAATGTTTTTGCTTGTGCAGAAAGCTTTAAGCCTGCCGGAAACCGGCTGCCAGCTTATATTTATGCTGTACAAACCGCCCGGCTGTCCAGTGCAGCAAGGGCTTATGAAAGATAATCCCTACCAGGCCTGTCAACCCAATGGCAACTACGCCTACATAAGGCACTCCCATCAAGCCAAAAGGAGCATAAAGAAGCGAAGGCAATACCAGCAGAGGCAGGGTCATCAGGAACTTAGAGGCACCCACGCCCTGCCAGTTAAAAGCAGAACTTTTGCTCAGGTCCAGCCGGCTTCTGTTGTAGACAGAGAAGTAAAATATGACGAATACGTTCACGCCAATATTAAAAAGCATGGCCGCTGTGTTGACAAGAAAAATTTGATAGCCAAAGATAGCCCCGTAAGGCAGCGTCAGGATGTAAACAAGGGCGACAGTAGGCACAAAAATCCAGAACTTGGCAGCGTAGAACTGGTAGGGGGAAATGCGCCTCGTCAGCAGGGCATCGAAATGCGCGCTCTGCCAGCCCGGCACAAACTGCCCAAAATTGAATACCGGCATGCCTGTCATGGCTATTCCCACAAAAATATACATGGCAAAGTCGTTCTGGTAATTATCTTTACCATAGAAAATAAAGCCATAGAACAAGAAGATAACTGACATCATTACCGCTGACTTAGAACGCTTGTGCCGCCAGATAAGCTTTAGCTCTAACTCTATCAGTTTCCCTAGTTCGCCGAATCGATTCAGGAAGGCAATACCTTTCCCCTCTACCCGCTTGTTTTCGCGCACCCTTAGCTCCTCGGGATACGTGTGAGCCTTCAGGAAATTGTAATTGAGTACGTATACACCCGCCAGCAAAAGCACTGGCACCGCTACCGGCCAGGGCTCTAGCAGCAGCGCACCGAAAACGACTCTTGAAGCAGCATAAAGTGAAAAGACGCCGGCATAGTCCAGTAGCATGAGCCCGGCTACCCCAATCCCAAACAGCAAGGTTAGCATGGGTTTGCTGCTGAGCTGCCGTTTGAAATAAACCAGCAGGAAATTATTCACAAAAGTGAGGGCCGTGGCGGCAAGGAGCCAGGCAAGCGCAGCACCGGCTCCATATGCCGGGATCACCGCCGACAGCATAAAGGGCACAAATATCAGCAGGAAGAGCAGGTTGAAAATGCTCGGCACCGACTTCAGCAGCACAAAGTGGATGAGCTTCTGCTTCGGGATGGGCAGGTGCAGGTAAGGCTGCACAGCCAACACCGGCAGCTCCTGCATCATAAACCGGAAGAATAGGTCAATGAGGAAGTAAAACAGCAAAGCCCCATTAAAGATGGCTACAGGTGGCTGCTCCGGGTATGCCTTGGCCAGAATGGTGTGCAGGTTATATCCAAGAAACAGAAAAATCGCACCGAAATAAAGAACCAGCAGTGCCAGGATAATGTTGAGCACGATGCTCTTTTGAAAGACAGGTGAGCGGCTGTTTGCTTTCCACTGGTGCGACAGTAAGGTTAGGAGCATATAGATTTGGCGGGAATTTTATTGATTTCTAAATATGCCCAGAAATACCAGAAAACCCAAGCTATACGCCAGTCTTTAGACGAATCAAAGGAAAAAATACACTTACAGGCATAAGTCCTAATAAAAGCTTTATAAATTTCTTAAAGTGATGTGTGTTTTACATGCTTCGCAAACAGCACATAAACAGGCCGGCCTACTTCGGTGGCTATTTCACCGGGTCATGCCCGCTCCCTCCCCAGGGGTGGCAACGGCCAATGCGCTTCAGCGCCATCCAGCCACCTGTAAAGGGGCCATACTTGCCTATAGCCTCCACGGCGTATTGCGAGCAGGTGGGGGTATAGCGGCAGGCGGAAGGCGTCAGCGGCGATATCATGTGCTGGTATACCCAGATAAGCGCCAGCATCATTTTCTTCAGTATCCAGGACATGGTTTGGTTTTTGCAGCGGCCTACAAGCCTAACAATTGTTAGGAGCCGTAATAATTTATTAAATTTGCAATAGTTTAATTCATCTAAACAAATTTCGATGTTAAAAAGAATCCTCTCACTCTTACTTTTAGTTTCGCTGAGCGCGCCTTTTGCCGCAAAAGCAGACGAAGGTATGTGGCTGCCCATGCTTATCAAGCGTCTGAACCATACAGACATGCAGAAGCAGGGCCTGCAGCTGACTGCCGAAGAAATCTACTCTGTTAATAACTCCAGCCTGAAAGACGCCATTGTGCAGTTTGGCGGTTTCTGTACCGGGGAGTTCATCTCGCCGGAAGGCTTGCTTTTAACTAACCACCACTGTGGCTACGGCGCTATCCAGTCACATTCTGCTCCGGAGCACGATTACCTAACCGACGGCTTCTGGGCCACATCCAAAGACCAGGAACTACCGAACGAAGGCCTGTTCGTGGACATTCTGGTGCGTATGGATGACGTAACCGGCAAAGTGCTGGAAGGTATCGACAACAACACACCGGAAGATCAGCGCAGCCAGCTGGTAGCACAGCGTGTGCAGGCCCTGGCAAAAGAGGCCAGCAACAACGGGGAGTACGTAACCTACGTGCGCGACTTCTTTAACGGCAATGAGTTTTACCTGTTTGTGTACAACCGCTACTCTGATGTGCGCCTGGTAGGTGCACCGCCCTCTTCTATCGGTAAGTTTGGTGGCGACACCGACAACTGGATGTGGCCACGCCACACCGGCGACTTCTCGATGTTCCGTGTGTACATGAGCCCGGACGGGAAGCCTGCTGCTTACTCAGATAAGAACGTGCCTTACAAGCCAAAGCACCACCTGCCGATTAACATTGCAGACAAAGAGCCGGGAGATTTCTCGATGGTATTCGGTTTCCCTGGCCGCACCAAGCGCTTCATGACCTCGCACGGCCTGAAACTGGAAGTAAACCAACTGAACAAGTCGCGCATTAAGCTGCGTGAGCAGAAGCTTGCGCTGTGGAAAGAAGACATGGACAAAGATCCGGCTACCCGCATTAAGTATGCATCTAAGTACGCTTCTACGGCCAATTACTATAAGTACTCTATTGGCCAGAACGAAGGCATCAAGCGCATGCGCACCATCGAAGGAAAAATAGTGGACGAGGACAAGTTCCAGAACTGGGCCAACAGTGGCGATGCAACGCGCAAATCTACTTACGGCAATGTGCTGAACGAGATTAACGATGCGTATGCCAACATCGAAAAGTATAACCTGGGAACGGTGTACCTGAACGAGGCAGTGCTGGGTGTGGAGTCGCTGCTGATGGCTTACCGCCTGACGCCACTCTACAACACGCTGAATTCCAACAACCCTGCTGCTGTACAGAAAGCAGTGGAAGATATCATGCCACGCGTGGAGTCTCACTTTAAAGATTACCATGCTCCTTCTGACAAAAAAGTATTCGCGGCTTTAATGAAGAACTACTACGAGGACATCCCGAAGGAGCAGCAGCCGGAAGAGTTCAAGAAGCTTGTGCAGAAGCACAAAGGCGATTTCCAGAAACTGGCGGACTATGTGTACAACAACTCTATGGTGGTGTCGGAGCAGAAAACACGCGAGTTCCTGAAGAACAACCCGACGCAGAAGAAACTGGAGAATGATCCGGCCTTCCAGATTGTAAACAGCATCATCAACAACTACAGAAACAACATTGCCCCTGCCCTGGCAGAAAGCAATGCGAAGCTGGACAGAGCAAACCGTTTATATGTAGCTGGTCTGCGCCAGATGCACCCGGACAAAGTGTTTTACCCGGATGCGAACTCTACTATCCGCCTGAGCTACGGTACTGTAAAAGACTATAGCCCGCAGGATGGTGTGCTGTACAACTACTATACTACCCTGGATGGCGTGATGGCCAAAGAAGACCCGAACAACGAAGAGTTCGTGGTGCCGGCTAAGCTGAAGCAGTTGTACCAGGCAAAAGACTACGGTCGCTATGCCAACTCTAAAGGTGAACTGGTAACCGACTTCATCACCGACAATGACATTACGGGCGGTAATTCCGGTTCTCCAGTTATCAACGGACGCGGCGAACTGATTGGTCTTGCCTTCGACGGCAACTGGGAAGCCATGACCGGCGACCTGGTATATGACCCGGACTACAAGCGCTGCATCAACATGGACTCCCGTTACCTGTTGTTCCTGATTGACAAGTTTGCAGGTGCCACCAACCTGATCAATGAAATGACGATTGTGGACAATGAGAACCCGGGTGCCGGCGACGCGGCCACGGCTGAAGCGAAGACTCCGCAAGGCGAGCTGCTGCAGGCAACCATAGAAGAAGCAAACCAGAAGCTCCGCAACGGCAATACAGACTTCAAGATTGAGAAGAAGAATGGCAAAGCCAAGGTAAAACTGCAGGTGAAAGACTAAAGCAACTTAAGCATTGTGGCTTATCTAAAAAGAAAGGCGCTGGGGTTCCCCAGCGCCTTTCTTTTTGTCTTATTTCATACACGTTGGATGATGTTCAAAATACTCTTTTGGGAATTTTGAGCCTTAGTTCTACGTTGTGTTCACCCACTCAAGCACACACTTCCTCAGCTTAAGGTTAATACAAAAACAGGAACAGCAATAAGCTGTTCTTTCAAGCGGCTTACGTACCTAAATCCAATTTATACATCTATAAATATTAGCTCCAGAAGCCATATAAAGGCATTTTAAAAAATTTTGTTTTTAAAATGCAAATATTACAAAACGACACCCGTACTCCCAAAATATAAATCATATGAAAAAGTGATAAAGAAATCTTTATCAGGAACGCTTCTTATATTCGGATTCCTGCTGTTCTATAGCAGGGCAAATGCGCAGGCAGACGGGCCCTTGGGCGCACGGGCAGCCGCTTTGGGCAACGCTTCCGTTACCCTGACAGATGTGTGGGCATTGCATCAGAATGTGGCAGGCATTGCCGGCATAGATAAGCCCCAGGCAGGTGTTCATGCAGAGAACCGTTTCAGCGAACTCGCCTTTACCACTGTTGCCCTGCATGCCATTTACCCCACTACAGAGTATGGAACCTATGGCCTGAGTATAAGCAGGTTCGGCGATGCATTGTTCAGCCAGCAGCATGTGGGGCTGGGAATAGGTCATAAACTGGGGCAGTTCAGCCTCGGAGCGAAAGCAGATGTATGGCAGGTGGCTGTGAAAGAAAATGGCAGCCAGAAAGCCGTTGCCTTTTCAGCAGGTGTGCAGGGCGAGGTGATTCCCGGGCTGTACTTTGGTGCATACGCCTACAACCTGAACCAGGCCAGGCTGGCCTCATTTGAAGATGAGCGTTTGCCAACCATCATGAAAGCCGGTTTTTCGTACCGCCCAACGTCCCGGCTGCTCCTGGCCGCAGAAACAGAGAAGAACATTGACCACAACGCCGACTTTAAAGCAGGTGCCGAGTATGCGCTGCTACAGGAGAAGTTCGTACTTCGATCCGGCTTTAGTACGCTTACCCGCAAAGCCACCTTCGGCGCTGGCTTCAAAGCCCGGCAACTGCAGGTAGATTATGCCCTTGGCTCCACTACCCTGCTTGGCCTCAGCCAATATCTTTCCATCACCTATCAAATTGCAGCAATAAGAAACGAGTGAAATGACAGCGGGTAAATGTTTAGTAGCCTATAAGACAGGCGCTTCTCAAAAAAGAAGCACTATGGTATAAGTAAGCATTAGATTTTCCGATAGCCTATGGTTCAAAAATTACTGCTAAGCTGGATTACGTTTTGTCTTGTGTTGCCGCTGCAGGCGCAGGATTACGCACGCCAGAACATCGACCTTGACCTGCTGGTGCAGGAGCTCTTTGCAGAGCAGGATGATGAAACAGTGAACTACGAAGACTTCTACGAAACGCTTTTCCAGTATTACCAGCGCCCCATCGACCTCAACCATACCACGCCCGAGGAACTGGCCTCCCTTTACCTGCTTTCGCGCCCGCAGATTGCTTCCTTCTTCCAGTACATAGAACAAAACGGGAAACTCCTGAGCATTTATGAGCTACAGGCCATCCCTGACTTTGACCTGCTCACCATTTACCAGTTGCTCCCTTTTGTACGGGTGCAGGATGCAGGCCTCCAGGCAGACCAACGGCCGCTGTGGCAACGTGTAATCGGCGAAGACAACAACGCACTGGTGCTGCGGTATGAGCGCACGCTGCAGCAACGCCGGGGTTATGCACCAGTAGATACGACCAGCCGCTCTACTACCCGGTACCTGGGTTCCCCGAACAAACTGTTCCTGCGCTACCGCGTAAGCCACGCCCGCGACTACAGCTTTGGCATTACGGCAGAGAAAGACGCCGGAGAGGAGTTTACCTGGTCGCCCGGCACCCGCCGCTACGGATTCGATTACTACACGGCGCACCTGCAGCTATACAACAGGGGCAGGTTCAAAACAATAGCCCTCGGCGATTACCAATTGCAGTTCGGGCAGGGCCTGCTGCTCTCATCAGGCTATAGTGTGGGCAAAGGCAGCGAAACCATTACCACCGTGAGCAGGCCCAACCTGGGTATCCGGCCTTACAGTTCGGTGCTGGAGTATGCATTTCTGCGGGGAGCAGCAGTTACCTATACAGCAGGCAAAACAGACATCACCGGCTTTTACTCCGACAAAAGGGTGGATGCCAACCTGCAAGAACAACAAAACACGCTGAGCACCTTCAACAACTACTTCACCGGTATCCAAACCACCGGCTTCCACCGGACACCTACTGAACTGGCCAACAAACACCAGGTACGGGAACAGGTGTATGGGGCCAACGCCTCTTACCAGTCCCGTGATAAAGCTTTTTCAGCGGGCATTACCGCACTGGGCACCCACTACAGTTCTCCTATTCAGAAGGCCGGAGCACCTTACCAGCGTTTTGAGTTTAACGGTACCAGCAACTACAACATCGGCGTAAACTACAGCTACACCTGGCAGAACGTGTACCTGTTCGGGGAAACGGCTATGAGCAAGGGTGGTGGCGTAGGCAGCATCAACGGCCTTATCGCCAGCCTGGCCAATAACGTAGAGCTTTCGATGCTGTACCGCTATTATGCCCGTAATTTCCATACATTCTATGGCAACGCTTTTGGTGAGGGCACCCGCAACATCAATGAACAAGGCTTTTACACGGGCATCAAAATAAGACCTCTCCCCAAGTGGGAAATCACAGCTTACTATGACCGCTTCCGGTTTCCGTGGCTGCGCTACCTGGTGGACGCCCCCTCTTATGGTCATGAATATTTAGTGCGGCTGTACTTCAGGCCTAACCGGCAGAGCGGCCTTTATGCGCAGATGCGCTATGAGAGCAAGGGACGCAATGTACCAGGTAACGCCACCAACATAGACTATGTGGCACAGGCGGAGCGGCGTAATTACCTGGTCTACTACGAAACCACCCCTACCCGCACGCTGAACCTGAAATCGCGGGTGCAGTTCAGCACCTACAGCCAGGAGTCGCCGCGAACTACGGGATACCTGATTGCGCAGGATGTGAACTTTACTTTTAACAAAGTTCGCCTCAGTACCCGCTACGCCCTCTTCGACACCGACAGTTACAACACCCGCCAGTATGCCTATGAGCGCGACGTGCTAGGCGCTTTCTCTATTCCGGCATTCAGCGGCAGGGGCACCCGCCTCTATGCACTGCTGCAGTTCCGGCTCCTGCGCGAGCTCGATATCTGGGTAAAGTATGGAATAACGTACTACCGCAACCAGGACACCATCGGCTCTTTCCTTGAAACCATTGAAGGCCCCCGAAGGTCGGATGTAAAGGCGCAGTTGCGGTACAAATTTTAAGCGCGAACAGAATCAGCTATAGAAGTAATTCTGTTTGCGCTTAAAACTTATACCGATGCTTTTCCTACATGATTTATCAACAATAAAGCTTGAAAAGGGCAGTAAAAATATAGTTTCACAGAACGCTCTATATCTAAAAATATATGTATATAATTGTTACATAAGAACACCTACATGAACAAGTTATACCTGCTTCTTTTCTCTACTGTGGCATTCATGTCCTGTGACAAGGCTGATGCCCCCTCTTCTTCCTTAACTGTTTCATCTATATCCCCGGAGACAGGACCGACAGGAAGCATAGTAACAATTACAGGAACAGGTTTTAGCAGTACTTTAAGTGAGAACGAGGTTACTATAAATGATAAGCCTGCCAAAGTTATTACTGCTTCCTCAACCAGGTTAACGGTCACTGTTCCGGTAAGGGCGGGTAATGGCAATTTCAAAGTGAAAGCGAATGGAAGGAGTATAGAAAGCCAACAGTTCGGCTTTATTGCTACCGCAGCAGTTTCTACTCTCGCCGGGAGTACACGCGGCTTTGCAGACGGAACAGGAGCAGAGGCGCAATTTTCAGAAATTCCCCAAATAGCCGTGTCTCCCGATGGTTATCTTTATATTACCGATCAGAGCAATGATAAAATAAGGAAGGTTTCCCCGAGTGGGGAAGTCAGTACTTTCGTTGGTAGTACCCGTGGTCACACTGATGGAGTGGGTGCCAGCGCGCAACTTACTATTCCAAGCGGAATCGTTTTGGGCTCCAACGGAATCTTTTATGTTACGGATTTTCATACAATTCGCACCATTACTGCAGATGGCACTGTCAGAACGCTTGCAGGTGGTGTAAGTGGCTACGCTGATGGAACAGGAGCAGAAGCTCAATTTTCTGCCCCATTCAATATTGCCAGATCTCCTAATGGGGATTTGTTTGTTACTGATGCGAATAATCACAAAATCCGTAAGATTACGCCTAATGGAACTGTATCTACTTTAGCAGGAAGTGAAGCAGGATATGCAGATGGAGCCGGGTCTCAGGCAAGGTTCCTTCAGCCAAGAGGAATTGTTGTGGGAAAAGACAATAATTTATATGTAGTAGATTTTCATTCCAAAATCCGTAAGATCACCCCTGAAGGCGTTGTTAGTGCTATGACCGGGGGTGGTATCGGGTATACTGATGCCGATGTGACAACTGCACAGTTTAATGACCCTTTATCAATAGCTATAGCACCGGATGGCACTATATATGTTGCTGACACCAACAACCACCGGATTCGGATGATATCGCCAGAGGGTAAAGTCACTACCTTGGCCGGTAGCGAAAGAGGTTATCTTGATGGGCCAGGTGTGCAGGCAAAGTTTAGTTGGCCCTCGGCTTTAGCTCTAGTCTCAGATAGTATTTTGTACGTTTCAGAAACGGGAAACTACAAAATAAGAAAAATAATACTTTGATAGACTTCTTGCTGATGAAGAGCAAGTAAGGAGGCTTTACCTGCTCTTCATTTCCTGTAAAGAAGCACAATCTTTTCGGACTTCTGCACTAATTAAGTTACCACTCCTATCCACCTCTATGTGGCAGCACTCCAGGAACAGCTGCTTCAGCTTTTCGCGGCCGCGCTGGATACGGGACTTGGCACCTGAATAGGAAATGCCCAGCCGTTCCGCGATTTCCTTCTGGCTGATGCCTTCCAGTTCGCTCAGGCGGAGCGGCTCGGCGTACTCCGGGGGCAGCAGGCTGATGAGCGGCTCCACCAGGGCCTCTACCTCGTGGCGCTCCTGCCCGGGCAACTCCTCTGCCAGTAGCTCTGTTTCCGCGTCCAAAGGCTGTCGACGGCTGTTTTCCCGGAAGAAATCATACACCGTGTTGCGGGTAATCTGGTAAAGCCAGGCTTTCAGGTTCTGCACTTCCTGCAGCTGCTCACAGTTTTTGTACAGCTTCAGGTAGAGCTGCTGCAGAATATCATCCGCCACCTCTTTATCCATTACCCGCTTTTGTACAAAGCCTTTCAGCTGTGCTTCGTAAGCCAGAAATACAGGAGCCACAGCTGCACAGGCGTCTGTGGCAGCCGCTTTAATTTGCTCAGGATTGATGCAGCAGTTTTTCATAACTAATATTTATACTCCGACTGTTGTGCTTCTTCTTTCCAGCAGGTAAACATCCCGCCACTCACCGTACATCTGGCCCAGCTTTTCGCGGTAGCCCACTTTTCTGAAACCGCACTGCTCGTGCAGCTTTATACTCGCTTCGTTTTCTTTGAAGATGCCCGCTTGCAGCGTCCAGATGCCCTGCTGCTCCGACAGCTCTACAAGCTTACTCAACAGCAGTTTGCCAATGCCTCTTCCCCTGAAGCCCGGGTGTATGTAGACACTGTCTTCGGCCACGCCGCTGTACACGCACCTGCCTGATACAGGCGTAAGCGCAGCCCAACCCGCCACTCCACCGTCAGCCAGAGCCACCAGGCGGCACCCTGGCAGGTGCCTGGCATCCCACTCCTCCCACTCCGGCGCCTTTGTCTCAAAAGTAGCGTGGCGGGTAGCGATGCCTCTTTCATATATTTCTTTTACCTGTGGATAGTGTTCAGGCTGCATCTCCGTTAACAGCACTGCACTCAGACACATCGTTTGCATAAAAATATCCGGAAAGAATAAATGAGCAACAGGTATAAATATACAATACCTGCTGCTCACTTGCTGTTTTACGATATATTATTTGTTCCTATAACTAAGCGCTTACTGTTTCTGCTGCAATTCTGGCGTTGGTACCTTCTCCGTATACAGTTGCCTCTCCAAACGTATAGAACGCTTCCCAGTCCACGCCCTGCGGGTCGGTTATCCACGACTTCTCAGATTTGGCATAGCAGCAGGTGCATTTGCCTTCTTCGCGAATGGCGCCTTTTGCATTTTTCAGGTTGCCGTATACTTCCGCCAGTTCCTCTTCACTTTCCACCTGTATTCCCAGGTGCTCAATTCCCGTATTCTCAGGGTGCAGCGAGATAGCAAAATTAATGCGCGGGTCCTCCAGCATCCATTTGGCATAATCTTCTTTCAGCACAGTGGGCGCCGAGGCAAATAAGGCGGTGTAAAATGCTGTTGACTCTTGTAGGTTCTTTACGCGCACGTTTACATGGAATCTTTTCATGGCTATCTCTCTTTTAGGTGTTTTTCTTTTTACACCCTGATGACGAGGCCGCTCCTGAAAAGACGCAGGCCCCGGAAAAAAATTTTTCAATTTTTCCGGGGCCTGCTATGCCGCCTGCTTTAAAGCAGCCTGAGACTAAAATACTGTTTCAAATGCTCTGGCTTTTTACAGGAAGCCCTTTACGGGATGTTCTTCACAAAAACTATCTGCTGGCTGTCTGCCTTGATGATGTTGTTCAGGAAAGTAACTAACTGCGTGTATGAGTCCGGGCTGAAGCGGCCCTTTCCCATTTGCATGCGGCGCATGTAGATAACCCGCTGCCCCTCCACTTTCACAGTGGCTTTGTACTCCCCGAAAACAGATTGATACACAACATCCTGCGGTACAAACTCTACTGTGTAGCCGATTGGCAGCTCAAACTCCACCGTGTCCACATCCAGGAAAGCCATGCCCCGCACCACCTCCGTCAGCCGCTTTTCCTTCTGGTTCGGCACATACGTCCACTTGCTCATCAAATTAGGTGTCACAAACATGCGCTTGCCGCTGATGGTCGCACATTGGCGCAGGCTTAGCTCCAGTTGCTCTGTTACTGCGGGCAATTTGTCCTTTTGCTGCACAAAAGCATGTTTGTTTATCTCAAAAGCGGGTATTTTTACCTGCTGGTACAACCACTTTCGCTGCTCTTCCGGTTGCAGGTGCTGTATGGCATTGTCGCGCGACTCCTGCTGCAAGCCTGTGTAGCGGCTGACTACGCTGGCGCTACCGCTGCCTTTCTCATCCAGCGTTACTTTAATGTTGCGCAGTTGAGCATTGTCGGAGGCCAGGTAATCGGGTGTTTTTACCAGCTTGCCACCTTCAGGGGTTATCAGCAGCGCATGGCGGCCACCGGTGAAGCTGCCGGAGTAGCCTACGGCCTCTGTCTGGCTGGTGCATTCCAGCCACAGCGTGTCAGTGGCCATGGGCACGCACAGCACCACATGGTTAAACTGGCTGCTGGGGAAGTCGGTCCTGATAGCCGGCGCGCCGTTTCCGGCACGTATCAGGGCTTGGTAAGACGGTACGCCAACGGTTTTGAGCATGGCTTGTGTATAGTTAGTAAGCGCTTTGCAGTCGCCGTAGCCTTTGCTATCTACAAAGCTGGCCTCAAAGGGTTGCCAGCCGCCAATACCTAACTGAATAGATACATAGCGGGTTTTACCCTGCAGATAGTCGTATACTATCCGCACCTTTTCCTCCTGTGTCTTCGCTTTAGATGTCAGTTGCGTCAGCTTTTGCTTTGTAGCCTCCGACAGCACATCGCGCCCCTTGTTGAGTTGCTCTACCCACAGCCCGTAGCTTTTCCAGGTCTCCATATTGCCCTTGTAGCCTTCTACCTCAAAGTCAGTCGGCGCGGTGCGTACTATCGGCACCAGCTCCTCCAGCCCGGGACCGTAGGGCTCGGTTTCTACCGGCTTCAGGTCCTGCACCTGCCAGCTATATACCTCGTGTGTGGCAGTAGTTGATTTCTTTACCGGCTGTGGCATGTTGCTCTCCAGGTAGCGCAGTTTCATTCCTATTGGCATCTGCACTACATAATTTGCCTTCTCCACCGCCAGGCCCTCTTCGTCCTGCGGATAGAAACCGGGGTAGAACAGCAGGTTGCTGGAAGTCAGTTCATATTCAAATTCTACCGTGTAGGGGTATACAGTATGGGTTAGATCCGCAATCTTCACCCGGTTGTCTTCAAACAAGGAGAAATCACTTATGGCGCTCACATCTGTGATGTCTTTGTTCTTCAGGTTCTTGATCTTGTTGCCTGAGCGGTCGTAGGAAGTGCCTTTAATGTAGCTTACCTTTTGCAGCTTATCGTAACCTACACGCAGCTTAGCCCGATGGTTTCCTTTAATGTTCAAAATAGTGATGGACACTTTATATTTAGTTGTGCCGCTGCTGATGGATGTGACCGTAAACATGGTCTCCTCTGAGCGAATAATAATGTTGGTATCCTCTGAAGGCTCACGAAGGCTGCGCAGGCCATCTGCACTAGCCTGTGGCTGTAAGAGCAATAGGCCTGCTAGTAGCCAGAGAAAAGTATAAATCTTGCACATAGAAATCTTTTTTAAGTTTGAATCGGCTGCTTAAGCCTCAGGCTAGTTCGCTGCAATTCGCTTTAGCACGACCTGCTCCGCTTGCTTGGCTATGATCTGGTTATAAAACTCTTTCAGTCCGGCGTACTCAGGAGCTGAGAACATTGGTTTACTGATGCTGACCTTGCTCAGCACCTGCAACGTATTACCCTCCTGCTGCACCACATACATAAAGCGGCCGCTTTTCTCAGGCAGGTTTACAATCAGACCCTTCGGAATCTCATCCAACTCATAGCCTTCTGGTATAGTGATGCGGCAGATGTATGTCTCATCTATCGGTGTACCGAAATCAACAGGGTAAAGGCGCTTTTCCAGCTTAAAAGGATTTTCCTCCTCGGCCTGCCCCAGCATAGGGTTTAGGTAGATGATGTGATTTGCCTGGCCACTGCCACCGGCGCTGATGTTATAGGTAATATCCAGCGCTTTGTTTACATCCCGCAGATTTTTGATTTGGGGCTTACTGATTTTAAAATCACCCACTTCTTTGGCCAGGCTCTCTGCAAACTTACTCTCCCCTTCATCTAAAATCTCCTTACGCATGTAAAGCGCCTTATAACCGCCGGCAGATTCGTGACCAGTACCTGTTATCTCTCCCTGCGGACTGATGGTGATAGTTGCATCGAATAACCTGGTGTAGGTAGTGTTGGCACTCAGCTCTACCCAGCGCTGATCATTTTTCTTGATGAGGCGGCCGCTGCCGTTCAGGCAGCGGAACGGCAGCATGCCCACAGGCAGCAGCGGGTCCGTGGCATCCAGCAAATACTCCTTGCCACCCACATTCACATGCGCTATTACATAATTAAACTTGTTTATCATTGGGGAGTAGGATGTAACTACACGGCCATGCTCCCGGGTACTTACCAGCACCGGACCCGCATCCAGACCAGCCTCCAGCAGCATGGAGGTCAACAGCAGGTTGATTTCTGCCGCACTTCCCTGCCGCAGGTCATATGCCTTCCGGATAGGGTTGCTGGTATAAACGCCATAGTGCTGGTTCCATTTCATCCGCGACTGCACCAGTTCATAGATGGCTCTCATTTGCTCTTCCGGCTCCTTATGCTTTGCGCTAATGGCAGCCAGGTCATCTTTATAGAAACCGCTGCGGTTTAGTTGTGTGCCGAAGGAGCTTGAGGAGAGCAGGTCATCTGTTACCTTGCTCCAGTTTCCTGTCATGACCTCGGCGCCCCTACCGGGTATATTCACCTGCTGCAGCTCAAACTCTATTTTAGACTGATAGTCACCGAGGGTGGTGATGTACTTTTCCTCCTTCAGGGCAGGTACATCTTTCATCACCCACACATAGGCATTGTTAACAATCTGGTTCCCTCCCTGATTCTGCTTGTCGTTTTTGTGCAAGGGGTGATAGCCCTGCATCTGAAACTTGTAATCGAAGTACTGGGGTATACTAGCCCGGTACTCGCTCCAGACAGTAGGTATGGTTGTCTGAAACTCCCACTCCCGCATGTTGTACACCCTGTCAGACATGATCACATAGCTGACATCGATCACAGAACCTTCCTTTACATTGGGCATTGTAAACTTCTTGAGGTGCCAG
Organism: Pontibacter brevis; assembly: GCF_054779655.1. Classification (NCBI taxonomy): domain Bacteria; kingdom Pseudomonadati; phylum Bacteroidota; class Cytophagia; order Cytophagales; family Hymenobacteraceae; genus Pontibacter; species Pontibacter brevis. The sequence goes on along the minus strand of NZ_BAAGXV010000021.1, from coordinate 53,837 downwards.
TACTCATTGCGCTGCTCATCAAAAACAGTTTTGGAATCCAGCTTTTCCTTCTGGATTTTGCCGTTTTCGAGGTTGTATGTAAATCCTTTGATGCTGCCTACCCTATCTTTGGTAGAGCCATTCATGTAGTATGGCACCGAAATATTTGCCCAGTCATAGCCGGATTTTTTCAGGATCTTGATACGCATGTGGCGCTGAGTAACCACCTGTAACTCACCTGTGAGGTTAAAGGAAGTATAACCATAGTCAGACAAGATAACGGCGGCTGCACTGGTGTCTTTATCATAGGTGCGCATGGCTAGTTCTGCCTCATCAATTTTGCCGAACTTAGCAGCTTGCGCCCATCCCTCCGACCATGAGCCGCAGAACAGGAAAAACAACAGGAAGAGTTTAGTGGAAGGTTTTGCTTTCATAGACAAGCTTTTGTACAGTGAATAGAATTAGGTATATGTTTGAAAAGCGCTTCTGTAACTTAGAATTCAGGCTTTTGATGCTTCCTTCAGCGCCAGCAGCAAGCTTCTAAGGTTTATCTAAATAAAATAATATTACTTTATATATCCAATATAAATATATAATATTTTAATTATATGCCTCAGCATCTGTAAATCTGGCTTTTAAGCGCTATACTGTTACTTAATTTATTCCCACTCCTGGAAAGGAGAGCAGACCAGGCTCGGATAAATTCAATATAAAAAATAGCCTAAAGGCGCCACTCCGCCATAGGAACGGGTTCTAAAATCTGAACCAACTCAAGGCCTTCCTTTTTAGTAATCAGTAGCTGCTTCGTCTGGATTCAACTCTATCAGGGTGATGCAGCAATCAATATTTGGTTCGGGAGTTATAACTGTAAAATAGAATTGTACTATAGCGAAACCTAAATTCCTTTCAGGTTCGGCAGAAGTAGGTCGGTGCTGCTCCGAGGAGAAACAGCGGTACTTTGCAAGGCTGCTAAATACGCAAAAAAGGTAGAGCGACAGCCTAAGTGAATTAGTGCTGTCGCTCTACCTTTTATTATTTTAGAGGGTTTACCTCCTGTTTATTACAAGTAAGATTTAAAGTTTTTTCCGTCCTGCCAAAACTCGCGGCATGCTTCCCGCTGTTCCTCAATAAATTTGTGGTTTCGTTTCAAATCTTTCCAACTACCATAGCCAAGCCGCTCGCAGAGCCTGAAGAAGTTGTCACCCTGGTTTTTCTGTCCTTTTACGCGAACCAATGCGCTTAGCAGGGGCCTGCCAGCCGCATGTTCTTTCTCTGAAATCTCGTCGATTACTTCCGTCAGCATCGACTTCTCATAACTGTTTTCTAAGTTCAGGCCTAGTTCAGCCTCGTAGATAAGATTTTGGAAGGACATCAGGTGCGCCCGACCTCGGGCTACTTGAATTAGTTTCTTTCGTACCCTTGAATTCATAGTGCATGATATGTTTTGCGCAGCATAAAAATCGAGGCAAAGCTTGCCCCGGATTTGTTCCTGCAGTTACAACTTAAAAGTAATATATATAATATTAAACGTATTTTAAGCGGAAATGGTTGCAACTTCAGTGCAATAATTTTCTTTTTTTAATACAAAACATTGGGTAGATGCACCAGAAGCTGCTAACGAAGCGCTTGAGGCTGTTTCTCCGACAGGTATTTCCAATAGCGCCTGGGGATGTGGCGCAGGTGTAGTTTGGGGTTCCTGCGCTCCGGAATGTTGACGTGTTCAAAATATACCTGCCACAGCTGCCTGTATTTGTCTTCTTCCACATCCAGCGCAGCATGAGGCACCTTTGTGCGCTGCAGGGGTGGTAGTTCTAAGTTCATGAAAGCAGTAGTATGCAGGTCATAATAGGCGCCATAGCGGCGGCGGGTATCATAAATTGCCCAGCGCTGGTCGGCGTACCTTTTGCTAAAGTGACTTACAATTAGCGGCAGCACGTTAAAGTCGGGGGAAATAGTGGCGTAAAATAACTCATCAGCTGTTTTCTGGAAACGCACAAAGGCTTCCATCCTGTGCTTCTCACGGTGCACCTGCTTAGCTGCCTGCTGTACCTGCAGCACACAGGGCGCGGCAAAATTACCTTCTATATTTTCATCCGTTCCAAAAGCCAGACGAGCGTAGTCAAAAATGATTTGCTCAAAGCCTGGCTGCTCCCACAGATAGGTATAATAAAGCTCCTTCAGAGCCCCAACCGACAGCTTTTTCTGCAAGCCCTGCCATACCCGCTGCGCCTTCTGCTCGTCTGCCACCACCGCAATGGTTTCCCCAAACATACTGGGCTGCGCCACCTGCTCCTGCTCAATGCCCGTAGGCCACGCTTTCCGCTCGTAGGCCTCGAACACCACTGTCAGCAGCCCTTCAAAAGTACCATCATAGGTGTAAAGGTGCATGGCTATACAGGCTGTGTTATTTGCTTCCGGTATAATTGCTGCGGCTTTTGTCTCCGGGCTCTGATTGCATCCTGGCCGTCAGGCTCTGTATTTGCGGAACCAGCATATTCAGCTTGCAGCAAAGAGACACACGGGCAACCTTCTGGTTTTTTCTCATGACAGTAATTTCTTTTGTTTGAACAGAATTAGATGTATGATTTGATTTAACTAATTTCTTTTTTGCTGCGGCCATTGTTTTTAAAGACAAACGACGCTGCACATACAGCTTCCCCTTTCTCTTTCCTTTCTCCATACATGCCCCCTCTTTTAGCCAACCTGACGGAACAAATCCAGCTGCTGCGTTAGCAGCGCGCTTCGAACAGAGCCATCGCCAAACAGAATCCGGTTGCGAATCTGCTGTGAGTCCAGCTCCTGTTTCTGCAGGCTTTTTGTACCGCAGGTGATAAAGTATTTTGCCCTTTTCAGCACCACTCCCATCTGGCGCAGGTGGTCAAAGCCCAGCAGCGTAAACCTCCTCGCCGATACAATCTTTTTAGCCGATTTCACCCCAATGCCCGGCACCCGCAGAATCAGCTCGTAATCGGCTGTGTTTATCTCCACCGGAAAAGCATAGCGGTTGCGCAGCGCCCACGCCAGCTTCGGGTCAATATCCAGTTCCAGGTTCGGGTGCTGCTCGTCTACTATCTCCTTTGCATCAAAGCCATAGAAGCGCATCAGCCAGTCGGCCTGGTAAATGCGGTTTTCGCGGATAATGGGAGGCTCTGTGATGATGGGCAAACGGTTGTCGCTGCTCACTGGTACATAACCGGAATAAAACACGCGCTTTAGGCTAAAAGACTTATACAACTGGTCCGAGAGCTGCAGAATCTGGTGGTCGTTCTCGGCAGAGGCTCCTACAATCAACTGCGTGCTCTGGCCGGCAGGCGCAAAGACAGGTGCCGACTTAAACAGCTTCTTCTCTTCCTTTGCCTGCACCAACTGCTGGCTGATGGCCCCCATCGGCAGCAGAATCTCCGTATAGTTTTTCTCCGGTGCCAGTTGCTGCAGACTTGCTTCCGACGGCAGCTCAATGTTCACACTCAGCCTGTCGGCATACAGCCCTGCCTCTTTTATCAGTTCCTCACTGGCACCCGGTATTGTTTTCAGGTGGATGTAGCCATTGAACTTATGATCCTGCCGCAGCTTTTTAGCCACCCGCACCAGGCGCTCCATCGTGTAATCCGCATTTTTGAAAATGCCTGAGCTCAGGAACAGGCCCTCTATATAATTCCGGCGGTAGAAGTTTATCGTCAGGTCTACTACCTCCTGCACCGTGAAGGCGGCGCGCTCCACGTCGTTGCTTTTGCGGGTAACACAGTAGGCACAGTCGTAAATACAGTAATTTGTGAGCAGGATTTTGAGCAACGAGACACAACGGCCATCCTCTGTATAGCTGTGGCAGATACTCATGCCCTCAGCATTGCCTAATCCTTTGTTCTCATTTTTGCGCTTCCCACCGCTGGAAGAGCAGGATACATCGTATTTTGCAGCATCTGCTAATATCTTTAGCTTATCACTCGTCCTACTGTCCATACTCCTGATGTTCTGTACTTTTAACAATTTAAAGGTACAGCCAAACAGCTTATCAAACCAATATTATTAGCATTTTTTTATACACAATGTTATCAACACCTGTTGATAAACTAAAAAAGTTAGCACACAACCAAATCACCTCCTTTCCACAACAACCTACTGTGTAGCAAATGCTATTTTATGATCTGCAGGAAACACTATTGGCTTAATAAAGCGTTATATTAGTAGGCGCAAAATGTAACCCAAAGCGCCGTTAACTCCTGTTCATGTTTAGTTCGCACCCAAACTTCCGCCGTTTACCAATAGCATGCCTTGCAGGCTTGCTGTTGCTGCTGGTAGAAGTGTGCCAGGCACAGCAAACTACTCCCCCGCTCAGGCAGGACTCCACCCTTACCGATACCACTAGGCAGAAATTCGATGACCGCGTGATAGAGAACCTGCGGCAGATGTCAGAGCGGAAAACAATTATGGGCAAGCTGTTAAAAGCAATACTGGTATTCGACAGGGTGGATGAAGCAGTGTATGGGCTGGATGCCGAACTGATTGAGAAAGAGTATGAGAAGCACACTTACAAAATTGTGCGCCGCATCGATATCATGGCATTAAAACCTTTTGGCTACTCCGTCCACGATACCTCCAGGGTTCCGAGAAACTTCTATGAAAAGCTGGGCAACTCCCTGCACGTAAGAACAGGCCGCGGCCAAATCCGCAATAAACTGCTCTTTGAGAAAAAAGAACCGCTCGAGCCACTGGCACTGATAGAGTCGGAGCGTTTGTTGCGCCAGACATCTTATATCCTGGATGCACGCATCATTGTGAATGAGGAAACAACCACCGAAGACAGTGTGGATGTGTTTGTGGTGACAAAGGACATCTTCAGTTTGGGAGGCTCCGGCTCTTACACTCCCTCCTCCGGCCGGGGGCGCATAACGCTGCGGGAGCTGAACTTTCTGGGCCAGGGCCATCAGGCAGAGGCCTCCTACCGCTTTGGCCTGAACAACAGGCCGCGCCCCTGGGAGGCCGCCGGCTATTATTCTATTGAGAACATTGGCCGCACGTACATTTCTGCTGATGTGGCTTACGTTGACAAGAACTTTTACAAAGAGAAAAGCGTGCACCTGCGCCGCGATTTCTTCTCTACCAACACCAAGTATGCCGGTGCGGTTGGCGTGAACTGGATAGAGCAACGTATCATGCTTCCCCCCACCTCCGACGACACCGTTGCCACCTTTGCCACCCTGGGCTATAACCAGCAGGATGCCTGGCTGGGCCGATCTTTCCGCTTTAAATCGTATAACCTGGGGTACGAGCCCCGCAGCCGCCTCATCCTGGGGCTGCGCTTTACCCGAACAGATTATTCTGTTAAACCTTCTGACAGCTTTCAGGACAACATATTGGTAATGGGGAGCCTGGGCTACAGCATCCGGAAGTACTACAAAGACCGATACCTGTTTGGCTTTGGCAGAACAGAGGATGTTCCGGCCGGTACGCTCCTCTCCCTGACGACCGGCTACGAGAATGGAGACCTCAGAAACCGAATGTACTTAAGTGGTTCCATCTCACTGGCTAAATACCAGACCGACTTCGGCTACCTGTATGGCAAAGCCTCCTATGGCTCTTTTGTGCGGGAAGGCGAGTGGGAACAGGGGGTACTGCAACTGGAAACCTTATACTTTACAAAGCTATCGGAATGGGGGAACTGGAAACTACGCCATTATGTCTGGGGCCGCAGCACCTGGGGCGTTAACCGTAACCCGGAAGAACTGCTTTCCATTGATGACGAAAACGGGCTGCGCGGATTCCGCTCCACTCTTTTGCGGGGCTCCCGCCGTGTCTCCCTCAATTATGAGGCAAACCTCTATACCCCCTTTTCTCTTTTCGGATTTAAACTGGCCACCGTAGTTTTTGCCGATCTAGCCTGGCTTTCTGCCGGAAACAAAAGCTCGCCGTTTAAAGATGTGCCTTACCGGGGCTATGGCATCGGGCTCCGCTTCCGGAATGAATACCTGTCCTTCAGCACCATACAGCTCTCCCTGAGTTATTACCCAAAGCTTCCGGTTAACGAGGAAGTCAGGGCTTTCCGCATTTTTAATACTTCGCGGCCCTATTATGATTTCCACGATTTCCAGTTTACACGCCCTGGCGTAGCTGACTTTTATTAGGTAATCCCGTATCCTTTTGAGGCCTGCACCTGTTAAAGAGGTGTAGAATAAAAGAATACAATTACTATGGAAAAAGTTAGAGAGAAATCAGAATATGAAGGAAACCCGGTAGGCTTAACAAAAGACACTGCCACCACAATGGCAAAAGAACTGGACCGCCACCTTTCCTCCTTCATTATCTTATATAACCAGTACCACAAGCACCATTGGCTTGTAGAAGGCCCGCAGTTCCGCGACCTGCACCTGTTCTTCGAAGAGCACTACAATGAAATACATGAGCAGTACGATGCCATTGCCGAGCGCCTGACCGTAATGGGCGTTGTGCCTACCTGCCACCCGGCAAAGCAGATTGAGCTTTCTTATATCGAGCATGAGGAAGAAGGCGAGTTCCGCATCCGGCAGATGCTGCAGAAGGACATGGAAGATGAGAAGACGATAGCCGTGGAGTTGCGCAAGTCTATCAAACTTGCCATGGAACACAGTGACTTCGGTACCAAGACCCTGCTGGAAGGCATCCTGTTCAAAACAGAAGACCGTTGCCACCACATTGAGCACTTCTTAGGTGAAGATGGACTCTCTATTGGTTTGCTGCACAAACCGGAGGATATTCTGGAACAAGAGGACAAAGCCTCAGCAGGTTCAAGAGGACTGAGAACGACAACGAAAAAGCCTGCTTCCAAAGCAAAAGCTTAAGCTAGACGACACATATAACTGAAAGGCAGCCTGAGAACAGGCTGCCTTTTTTGTTGCTGGAACAGCACACAAGAACAGACACACACCCGCTTTTCTTCTAATCAGGCACGTTCTTCTATATTCTTCTCGAAATATATAGCCAACTCCCATAGATCCACTGTTACCGCTTTCAACGGCGGCAGGATTTTGTTAGATTTGTAAGGTATCCCGTATAAGAACAAACACATAGACAACACAGCACACAGAAAATAAAATTATGGTAGATCTTGGCAATTATAACGAACTGGAGATAGCACGCGAAGTGGATTTCGGAGTGTACCTCTCCTCTGATGACGGCGACATCCTGCTTCCTGCTAAATACATTCCCAAAGGAGCACAGGTGGGCGACACGATTCGCGTGTTCGTGTACCGCGACTCCGAAGACCGTTTAATTGCCACTGACCTGGAGCCTTATGCCACCGTAGGTGAGTTTGCCTGCCTCACCTGCACCGATACCGCCCCTTTTGGCGCCTTCCTGGACTGGGGACTGGAGAAAGACCTGCTGGTACCACTTAACAACCAGAAAGACAAGATGCAGGAAGGCCGCAAGTACTGTGTGTACCTGTATCTGGATGAGACCTCAGACCGTGTGGTGGGCACCTCCAAGCTGGGCAAATACCTGCAGAACGAGAATATACAACTCACCGAAGGCGAAGAGGTACAACTGTTGATAGCAAACTTTACCGACATCGGCATTAAGGTGATCATTAACAACGCCTACATGGGCATGCTCTACCAGAACGAGGTGTTCCAGGACCTAAAGATGGGCGATAAAGTCACCGGCTATGTTAAAACCATCCGTCCGGACAATAAGATTGACGTGACGCTCCGTAAGCCGGATGCTACTGTCAAGAGTGAATCGGAGGATGCCGCCGATAAAATTATGCGCCTGCTGCTGCAGGGCAGTGGCTGGCTCCCGCTTTCCGACAACAGCACGCCTGAAGACATCTACAAGACCTTAGGCATGAGCAAGAAAACCTTTAAACGCGCTATCGGAGGCCTGTACAAAGCAGGCAAGATACAGCTGGAGGAAGACAGCATCCGCCTGAAATAACAGCCGCACCTACTACCACTACTTATTGCCTGCACCTAACCTATTCGATCACCTTTACCGGCTGTGCTTTCACCAGGCCCAGCGATTGATTATGCTTAACAAATTTATACCCTTTGCGCTCGCACTCCTTTTAAGTGCGGGCAGTGCTGCAGCAACAGATAACGGCAACGAACCAGAAGAATCCACCAGGAAAAACAAAAGCACGAAAGCCCTCCGCACAACCCAGGCTCCTGTACTGGACGGTTACCTGGAGCCTGACGTGTGGCAGCAGGCATATCCTGCCCGAAACTTTATACGCTACGATCCTTTGAACGGCATGCCCTCGTCGCAGCAGACGGAGGTATACATGCTCTACGACAACGACGCCATCTACATAGGCGCCCTGCTCCACGACACCGCCCCCGACTCCGTTTTAACCCAACTTGGCCAGCGCGACTCCGGCGAGAACAACGCTGACATGTTCGGGGTGTACCTCGACACCTACAACGACAAACAAAATGCCTTTGCCTTCCTGGTGTCGGCTGCCGGGGTGCAGACGGACATTAAGCACTCACAGGGCCGCGAAGACTGGAACTGGGATGCTGTGTGGGCCAGCAGCGTGAAAACGCACGACAAAGGCTGGACCGTGGAAATGCGTATTCCCTACGCTGCCATCCGCTTTCCGAAGGCAGAAGTGCAGACCTGGGGTGTGAACTACATGCGCGTAATTCGGCGCACCCGCGAGAAATCGTTCTGGAGCTATGTAGACAATTCAGTGGAGGGACTGGTGAACCAGGAAGGCCGCGCCATTGGCATCGACGGCATTCAGTCGCCGGTGCGGTTGCAGTTTATGCCTTACATTTCAGGCTACGTAAACCACTACCCGGGTAAAGCAGAAGAAAATCGAAAGGCTGTTACGCAATCCATCAATGGCGGCATGGATGTGAAGTACGGCATCAACGACGCCTTTACCCTGGATGTAACGCTCATTCCGGACTTTGGCCAGACACAGTCCGATAACCAGGTACTGAACCTGAGTCCTTTTGAAGTAAAATTTAACGAGAACCGTTCTTTCTTTACTGAGGGAACCGAACTGTTCAACAAAGCAGGTCTCTTTTACTCCCGCCGCATTGGCCAAGCACCTTTGCTGCACCGCGCGGCAAAGGATTCCCTGCGGGCAGGCGAAGCCATCATCGAAAACCCGGGTGTCACACAGTTGCTGAATGCTGCCAAGGTATCCGGCAGAACCCGCAAAGGACTGGGTGTCGGAGTTTTCAACGCCTTCACCAAAAACATGTATGCCGTGGTGGAAGACTCCCTTACAGGCGAAAAGCGGGAAGTACTTACAGACCCGCTCACCAACTACAATGTATTTGTGCTGGACCAGACGCTGCCGCGCAACTCCTTTATCACCTTCACCAACACCAACGTAACCCGCAGCAAAGGCCTTTACGATGCCAATGTGTCGGGCCTGCAGCTGCGCCTTGCCGACAAGAGCAACACCTTTGCACTAAGGGCGGGCAGTAACCTGAGCCAGCTGTATGGCAAGTACACCAATGCGGAAGGTCAGCTGCAGGACATAACGCTGGGGCACCAGTACAACATCAACCTAGCGAAGGTGAGCGGCAACCTGCAGTATTACCTGAACCACAACGTGGAGTCCGACACCTACGACATCAACGACCTGGGCTACATCAGCAACAACAACGAGATGAGCACCAGCGCCGGCGTCAGCTACCGCTTTTACCAGCCTGTCTGGAAGTTCCTCTCATGGGGCAACAGCCTGAGCGTCCACCACAGCATGCTGTATGCGCCGCGCGAGTTCATCAGCCTGAGCGTGAACGGCAGCAGCAACGTCCGTTTCCGCAACTTCATGAGCGCCTACTGGAGCTTCAATTACCGGCCCGGCGACAGATACGATTACTTTGAGGCCCGGAGCTTTCCGCAGGTGTTTGTCCGGCCAGGCGGCTTTGACACGAACCTGGGCATCAGCACCGATTACCGCAAACGCATGGCCCTCGATGCCTCCACAGGCCTCTGGCGCTCCGACCGCTACGACCAGACCAGCTGGTGGGCAAACTTCAGTCCGCGCTTCCGTGTAAACGACAAGTTCTCGTTTGTGAACGGCAACAGCTACAGGCTGGAGCAGCGCAACATTGGCTATGCGGGTAAGGATGCTTACAACCACGTTGTCTTCGGCGACCGCACCGTTACCACCTTGAGCACCACCCTTTCCAGTGCCTATATCTTTAACGAGCGGGCAGGCCTGACGCTGAACATGCGCCACTACTGGTCCAGGGCGGAGTACAGGAATTTCTATGCACTAAGCCCGGAAGGCTTGCTGCAGGCCACCAGTTTAGCACGCAACGGCGACCTGTCCAAATTCAACGACATCAACTACAATACCTTTACCCTGGACCTGGTATACAGCTGGCGTTTTGCACCGGGTAGCGAACTGCGCCTGGTATGGAAAAACGCGATACAGGACAGCTCCAGCGAAATCATGGAACGGTACATCGACAATATGTATAAAACGCTCCAGGTGCCCCAGAACAACAATTTTTCAGTTAAACTATTATACTTTTTAGACTATATAGCCATAAAGAACGTACTGTCTGCGTAAGAGAATGACTTATGCAAAAAGTAAGAACTGCCCTTATTGCAGGAGCCAGCGGGTTGGTTGGCGGACACCTTCTGAACCTGCTCCTGAGGAGCAAACGCTACAGTGAGGTGGTATCAATTGGCCGCCGCGAGTTGCCCCTGATATACCCCAACCTGGAACAGCGGGTAGTTGACTTCAACAACCTGAAACTGCATGGCTCCGAGCTGGTGGCAGACGATGTTTTCTGTTGCCTCGGCACTACCATTAAAAAGGCTGGCTCCAAAGAGGCATTCTATAAAGTAGACCATACCTATGTGGTGGATTTGGCACAGGTTACGGCTAATAAAGGAGCTTCTCAGTTTCTGGTGGTCTCAGCCATGGGTGCCGATGCCGGTTCCATGGTTTTTTATAACAAGGTAAAGGGCGAGATGGAGCAGCATGTACAGCAGCAGCCCTTTACAAGTGTGCACATCTTCCGGCCATCGCTGCTGCTGGGCGAGCGGGAAGAGCACCGGACAGGCGAAGAACTGGCGTCCAAAATCATGAAGCCCCTGAGTAGTCTGATGATTGGGCCACTGGAGAAGTACAAACCTATAGAGGGCGAAACAGTGGCCAAGGGGATGCTCTACGCCGCTTCCCAGGACAAGCCCGGGGTACACATCCACCCCTCAGACGACATTGCCGAACTGGGCGCTAAACTTTAGCGCCTGCCACAGCGTAAGTTGCAGGCATATACAGCCTCTTTCTTATGCCTTCTCAGCCTATACAGCACGTCTTCCCGAAAGTATCGCACTATGACCCGGAATGGGTGCGCAAGCATTCTATGGGCGAAAACGTATTGTTCAACCTCGAAAGCCTCACCAAGTCCCTGGAACTGAAGCCGGGCATGCGGGTGCTGGATTTAGGCTGTGGCAAAGCCATCAGCTCCATTTTTCTGGCAAAAGAATTTGGTGTAGACGTGTGGGCGGTGGATAATGCCATCTCTGCCAGCGATAACTACCAGCGCATACTTGATGCCGGCTGCGAAAACAAAGTAACACCACTGGAGGCCGATGCCCGCTCCCTCCCCTTTGCTGAAGAATACTTCGACGTGGTGATTGTGGTAGACTCCTACACCTATTTCGGCACCGATGAGAAATACCTGCCTTATATTGCCCGCTTCCTGAAGCCGGAGGGGCACCTTGCTATTGTGGACGTCTGCTTTACGAAGGAAATAGAAACCCTGGAACAGGTGCCCGATTTCCTGCGCGAGGACTACCAGAAGTACTGGTACTTTATCCACACCATAGACTGGTGGCGCAAGCTGTGGGAAAAGACAGGACTGGTGCACATAGAGGCCGCGCAGGAACTGGATGAGGCACAGCACGTGCGCGAACACTACGTCAAAGACTTCGAGAAAAAGGGAAAACCGGATCCTTTTGCCAAGGCTCTACAGCTTGATGCGCAACAGTTTATATCCTTCTTTAAGCTGATTGGCCGCCGTACTCAGAAAACTGCTTACCTGCAGAACTACAAGAAAGAAAGTAAAAAGTAGCTCCCCTTACACAATAGTCACTTCCTGCTTCGTTAGAATTTCTATATTTGCAGCCGCTGTGCCCCCTGCACAGCTACACCTATTGCTTATATATTAACCTTTTCGTTCTCATGAAGACAATAATTTACCGCATTTCTTTAGCACTTGCTATCGTTTTATGCATAGCAGTTGGCGCGCAGGCGCAGCAGTATACAACAGGCATCGGCTTCCGTGGAGGTGCCGCATCCGGCCTTACGGTGAAACACTTTATCAAGAGCGATGCTGCACTGGAGGGTATCGTGAGCACCAGTTTTAAATACAAAGGCACGGTTATAACGGTGTTGTACGAGAAGCATGCGCCGGCATTTAATGCCAATGGCCTGCAGTGGTACTATGGCCTGGGGGGCCACATTGGCTTCTACGACGGGCACGACTACTATGACCGTGGCCACAGGCGCTATCACGACAATGTTCTTGGTGTAGGTATAGACGGTGTGCTTGGCCTGGAGTACTACATCCGCGACATTCCCTTCACCATTGGTGCCGATGTAAAGCCCTACCTCAACATACCAGTTGGTGGCGGCTTCTGGGACACGGCACTGCATGTGCGATATGTGTTTTAAGGGAGTAAATGACTGATTAGTAAAACGCCGCACCTACACCCTTCTCAAATAAGAAGAGCCCTCGCTTTAGTTCTAGCGAGGGCTCTTCTTATTTGAAGCCTTCAATTTAATGAATGCTTTTACCATTCCACCTGCAGCACAAATTCCTCTTTTGCATCCATTTTGTCTGTGCCCCACCCGCCCCTTGAGATAGGAGGAATCGCCAGGAAAATATCTTTATTGCTATCGGCTACATCAAACTTATAGTATATTCTTGAACGAGAGGCCTGGGAGCCGGTGATACAATTAGAGAAGTAGTTCTGGTCATGTATACGCAGGGAGTATATACCGGATGATAGCAGTACTAGCCCAACTTTAAAGTTATAATCAGGCTGGTTGCAGGCGTATCTAAAAGACAGGTACGGACTTTTTCTCTCTACCAGGTCAGCATGTACCGGCTTAATGAAATCGCCTATTGTCCTCGAAGGGTTCTTATAAAGCTTGTAGTAATTCAGGTTCAGGGGCAGGGACACTGAGTCGATAAGCACTCTCTGGAAAACCTTTGTGTCGTACAGGTATTTACCTGTTGGAATATTGGTCTCAATCCAGATAGTGTCGCCTACCTTGTAGGTCTTTTTGTAGGGAGTTAAGGTTAGCGTCTCCTGGATGATGTGGGTGTATTCAGGTTCAACATATTCTTCACATGAAAAGCCCATCGTTAAAAAAGAGAAAACAGCCAGAACCAGGTACCTGAACTTGCTTGCAAAAGGCTTCTTTTTCTTCATACGCTTCTGGTTACACCCTGGATGGCTTCCGTGTATTTCACTTCTATACTCTTATACTCCTATATAGTTGAGGGAGCCGCTGCAAATTTTCACAGCGGCTCCCCTCCTTCCAATGTTCTTCACCTGGCAGCCTGCACCTCACACTTCTCAAAAAGAAATATGCATCAGCGCATCGCCCTGGTTTACGACGGGCATGTTGTTGAGGCCGACAATATAACCTGAGGCAGGAGCATTCAGCCGCACTTCCATTTCCCCATAGGGGTCTGTAATGCTACCGATGTTCTGGTTCTTTTTGATATACTCGCCTAACCTGACATAGCTGCGCCACAACCCGGCATTTTTTGCCCTGAGCCAGATGTCTTTCATACATACCACACTCTCTTCATGTGGCGGCGTAAAGTTTGCCATCATGCCCAGGTGGTGCAGCACGCGGCAGGTGCCTTCTATGCCCACGCTAATACCCTTCTCATCAAACCGCAGCGACTCGCCGGTTTCATATACCATGATCGACTTGCCAAGTTTGGCGGCTTCTTTGCGCAACGAGCCCTGCCGGTAAGGGGAGTTCAGTATAAAGGGAGCACCGAAAGCCCGCGCCAGTTCCTCGTTCCGGTAATCGGACAGCACGCAGCGTATCTGGGGATAGTTGGCGCGGCTGGAACCACCTGTATGGAAGTCCAGGCCATAGTCAACGTAAGGAATGATTTCTTTCATGAAGCGGTAGGCCACGCGGCTGGCCAGTGAGCCGTCGCGGTTACCCGGGAAACTGCGGTTCACATCTTTGCCATCAGGCACCTCCCTCGAGAAGTTCAGGAAACCGTAGATGTTCAGCACCGGCACGGCAATGATGGTGCCTTTCAGGGGGTACAGCATCTTCTTGCTGAGCATGCGCCGCACAATCTCTGTACCATTTACTTCATCTCCGTGCATACCGGCCATCAGCAACACCACCGGGCCATCATGCACAGAGCGGAACACATAGATGGGTATTTCAATAACGGTACCGCTGGGCAGTTTGCTGATGGCTAATTTCGTCAGCACTTTTTCTCCACGGTCTATGCTTTTACCGTTGATCACAATGGTTTCAGGCATGCTATTCTTTTACTTGTTTCTTCAGCTTCTTCTCTGTAAGCCCTTCCATGTATTCGATTATCTTTCCTGCAATGTCTTTTTGCGTGGCGCGCTCAATTCCTTCCAGGCCTGGCGATGAGTTAACCTCCAGGATCAACGGCCCGCGCTTGGACTGCAGCATGTCTACCCCGGCAATGCCCAGGCCAAGCGACTTCGCAGCCAACAGAGCCGCTGCTTTCTCCTGGCGGGTCAGCTTAATCAGCATGGCTTTGCCACCTCGGTGCAGGTTAGAGCGAAACTCCCCTTCCTTGCCCTGCCGCTTCATGGCACCTACTACCTCGCCGTTCACTACAAACGCCCGGATATCGGCGCCACCAGCCTCTGAAATAAACTCCTGCACAATGATACGGGCTTTGAGGTTATGAAAAGCCTCTATTACCGACTCAGCGGCTTTTCTTGTCTCTGCCAGCACCACGCCCAGCCCCTGTGTGCCTTCCAGCAACTTGATTACGAGCGGGGCACCTCCCACTTCTTTCACCAACTCGGATGTCTGCTTTGAATAATTGGTGAAAGCTGTTTTGGGCATACCCAAACCAGCACGAGACAGGATTTGAAGGCTGCGCAATTTGTCCCTGGAGCGCACGATGGCCTGGGAGTCAACCGCGCTCTTTACCTTCATCATCTCAAACTGCCGCACCACGGCGGTACCATAAAATGTTACGGAAGCCCCTATGCGCGGAATAACGGCATCTATATCAGTTAAACGCTCGCCCTTGTAAAGAATATGAGGGTCGCCCTGCTCAATTACAAGGTCACAACGCAGGTGGTCTAATACAACAGCCTGGTGCCCCCGCTGCTCGGCTGCCTCTACTAAGCGGCGGGTAGAATACAGCTTCTGATTACGGGAGAGAATGGCAATTTTCATAAATGCTTTATTTCTTGATTTTTTTGATCTTCAATTTGTGTGCGAGGTTCTTTCGGGACACATCCACTATAAACCTTCCCTTGAGCAGCTTTCTGCCTATCAGCACGGGGTACTTCATATCGCTACGGTCCGACAACGAAAACTCAGCTTCTATTGTCTCATCAAAGAGCTTTATTTTTGTACGGATAACGTAGCGTTCCTGTGCCTCACCAATAGAACTCTTTATCTCACGCAGATCATACTCCGAAAACTTGAGCTTTTTGTGATTGTACTGTGGGTGTGAGGGGTCCAGCAGGTCCAGGGCAATGACCTTTGTTCCGTCTGGCTTCGTCTCTTCATGTATGTCAGAGCAATGAATAGCGGACGTATAAGCTCCCGTATCTACTTTGGCTTCTATCTCATCTATGTCCAGCTCCGGAAACGAGACCAGCTCACGCCTTCCGATTACTTTTTTCTCAGGCTTTGGATGTGTTTGTTTTCCCTCTTTCATAGGCAGCAAGGCAACATTAACAATGAACTGTGCATACTGGGTTATGAGTGGAGCAGTTAAGCTTCCTGTTTCCGCCTCCCGCTCTTGCAGCTACTGGCATGTTGGCTGCTCCACAACTACTCCTACCCTCTAACCCTGCATGTATTTTTACTTACGGTATGTAATGCGGTAAATGGCATCGTTTTTATCATCCGATACCAACATTGAACCATCCGGCATCAACAGCACATCTACCGGGCGGCCCCAATCTTCCTGCCCTTGCAGCCAGCCTTCAGCAAATGGCTTGTGCGTGGTCTGCCCGTTGGCATCTGTCGTAACGGTTGCTACGCTGTAGCCTATTTTCTCAGAGCGGTTCCAGGAGCCATGCTGTGCTATAAATATCTGGTTCCGATACTCCTCCGGAAACATGTTACCAGTATAAAACTTCATCCCCAGCGAGCCACCGTGCGGGTGCAGCTTCTGCACAGGTGCCACAAACTCACTGCAGTTGCGCTGCGAGCCAAACTCCGGGTCCGGCACATCACCTGCGTGGCAAAACGGGTAGCCGAAGTGCTGCCCGTTCTCCGTAGCACGGTTCAGTTCATCCGCTGGTGTGTTATCGTCCATCATGTCGCGGCCATTGTCTGTAAAATACAGGTCCTTTGTTTCAGGGTGCCAGTCGAACCCTACTGTATTGCGCACTCCCTCGGCATATATCTCCAGGTTAGAGCCATCCGGGTTCATGCGGCTGATAGTAGCGTAGATAGGCTTTTCAGATTTACAGATGTTACAAGGTGCCCCCACCGGCACATACAGTTTGTCGTCCGGGCCAAAAGCAATGTATTTCCAGCCATGGTGGGCGTCGCTCGGAAACTGGTCATTTACCACCTGGTACTGTGGCTGGTTGCGGAATGTCTGCTCAATGTTATCAAACCGGATAACGCGGTTGACCTCTGCCACATACAGGGCCCCGTTACGGATGGCTACACCATTCGGCATAGTTAAACCTGAGGCAACCACCACTACCTCGTCAGCCTTGCCGTCGCGGTTCTCATCTACGATGGCATATACCTTGTCCTCTTCACGGGTACCCACAAAAAGTATCCCTGAAGGACTTAAAGCCATGGAGCGGGCATTATCCACATCCTTGGCATAATAGTCTATCCGGAAGCCTTCCGGCAGCGTAATTCTTTCTAAGTCTTTATCGATTGGGCCTGTTGGTATGCCAATCCCTGTTTCACCAAGAGCCTGCTGTGTTTCAGTTGGTCCTGTTTTGGTTATCTCATTGTTTTCCCCGTTCTCATTATTAGAACAGCCGGTACTTAAGGCAACAACGGCAAAAACAGAAAGAACAAAGCTTAGTGGTTTTTTCATCATGTATAGATTCTTATGGTGTGAAGGTTCAAAATTGCGCATACTCCCTGTAAGTAGCAACAGTGGTGTCCGTATTGCTTTTTAATTCAAGCTAAGTATACTCCTACAGGGGTACAATGTTTATTGCCTGTACAGGAATAACCACAAAAGGCGGGGCTATGTTTGTTGGCGCCGGTTATATTAACGCCCGCCTTTCATTCGTTTCCGGTGCAGCAGCGATGCCACATCCTGCAGAAGGTAGGAATGCCCTGTTTTAAGGATAACCAATTCACCTTTATCCAGTGCATCAATGAACACCCCTACCCGCTTAGGGGCAATAATCTGGTCATACTCCCCCAGAAACATCGTTACAGCTACCTGGTGCCTGTTCAGCAGGCGCACAATCTTCCGGATATCGAAGTTAAGCTCTCTAAAACCAATCCAGCTGCGGTAAACGCGCAGGCGCTTGGCGGTACTGTCCATCTGATAATGGGCAAACCGAAGCATGCTTTTGTGCACGATGTTATACTTGTCCAGCATGCGCAGCAACCCGAAGAAAATGTCCGGCTTCACCACGGTGCGCTTAAACAACTGCTGCAACCAACCGGGGTAAGTGGCAATATTGTACCAGAAGCTTGTTCTGATACCGTCTGGTGCAATCAGAAACAGTTCTTCGATTTTTTCCGGCATGCACTCCACCAGCGTCAGGGCAAATTTGCCGCCCATGCTGAAGCCCATTAAAGAGAAACGGCTTATCTGCTCTTTCTCCAGGAAGTGCTCGATGAGCTCCTGCAGGAAGTCTTTGGAGAGGGGCATGCTCCGCTTATGAAGATAGCTGCGCCCGTGAAAGAAAAGATCGAAGGCATAAATGGTATAGTCGTTACCGAGGGCCTGCTCCATTGGATAATAATAGGAGCTGTTCTGCCCGTAGCCATGAAAAGCCAGCATCGTGCGGCTACCGTGCCCAATGACCCGGTAGTGCAGTTTAGAACTATTTTGAATGACGTAAGGCAAAGTCAGTATGGGGTTGCTGGTTATTTTTGTTGGTTGTGCTATGTTTGGATGGTTAGCCTATTGAATCATGATGTACTGAATAAGCAAAGTAGCTAAATAGAAATTACGCAAAACGCTCCCTACTGATAAAATACTTGTAGTAAATTCTGACACACCTGTTCTTCTACCCCCAACAATCAATTTTCAACTATTAAAATTTAAAGCTTGGATACCCCGCCTGATACGATAAATTTCATAACCTCGCTGCTGGGCACATCCAGGAATGTTACGTTGCGCCTCGGCACAAGGAAAAGTTCTCCGGAAAAGTTGTAGGAGTGCGGAAAGTATACGGCTACTTTGTCCTCGATATTAATAGAAACCAGCGTATCCTGCGTTAAAAAACCCAGCTTGTAGTTTTCAGAGTCTTCTGTCATCTTCACCATTACCGGCTGATTAAACTTCTGGTTATCGCCCACAAAAGCATCGAAAAGGTCTTTGATGCTGGAGTAGATAATGCTCACCAGCGGCACTTTGTGCATAAAGCGCTCGGTTACCACAAAAAAGGGCTTCACAAAGAAAGAAGAGCCAATAAACCCGACCAACGTCAGCAGCATGACCATCAGCAGAATACCCAGCCCGGGAACGCCCAAATCGAATATACTGTCCAGCCAGTCGATTATTCCCACCACAATAAAAACAGTAAGCGCAAGAGGTGCTATGATCAGGAGTCCGTTAAGAAAGTAACGGAAGATATTTCGCATAAAAATTACGTTCAGAAAGCGGAAGAATCGGTTCATGTGCTGTTATTAACAAAAAAGGCTTTGCCGAAGCAAAGCCTAAATGTAGCAAAAATGCCAATATAGTATATCGGGAATATTTACACCGGCTCGGCCTCAATGGCAGCAATGCTGTTTGCCACCTGCTCCATCAACCACATAGGGGTAGACGTTGCACCACAAACTCCCACGCTGGCAGCATTTGCAAACCATGCTTCCTCTAACTCCTCCTCGTTTTCTACAAAATAGCTGTTCGGGTTGTGCTGCTTACATACGCTGTAAAGGGCTTTTCCGTTCGAGCTTTTCTTACCACTCACAAACACAATCACATCGTGCTCTGTGGAGAACCTGGACAGCTGCGGTTCACGGTTAGACACCTGTCGGCAGATGCTGTCGTTCGCATCGAACACGGGTTGGGTGCTATCCTGGTTTGCCTGCTTCATGCGTTCCTCTATCAGGGCTTTGATGTGGTAGAAGCCCTTGGTGCTTTTGGTTGTCTGGCTGAAAAGGGTAACCGGGCGGGTGAAGTCGATTTTATGCAGGTCGTCCTCTGTTGTTACGATAATGGCTTCATCGCCTGTCTGGCCTGCCAGGCCAATTACCTCTGCGTGACCAACCTGGCCGTAGATG
This sequence comes from Pontibacter brevis, assembly GCF_054779655.1. Taxonomy (NCBI): domain Bacteria; kingdom Pseudomonadati; phylum Bacteroidota; class Cytophagia; order Cytophagales; family Hymenobacteraceae; genus Pontibacter; species Pontibacter brevis. The sequence continues at coordinate 34,255 of NZ_BAAGXV010000021.1, read as the reverse complement.
ACAATCTGCCCATTTGTGGCTTTACCACTGTCATAGGCATGTTTCACACGGTTCTGCAGTTTCAGCACCACCGGACAGGAGGCATCAATCAATTCTATGTTATTTTCCAGTGCCAGCTTATAGGTTTCCGGCGGCTCGCCGTGTGCCCTGATAAGTACTTTACAATCACGTAACTCCTGCAGTTGCTCACGGTCTATGATGCGGAGGCCTTTTTCGTACAGCCTTTTCACTTCCATTCCGTTGTGCACTATATCTCCGAGGCAGTAGAGTTCTTCGCAATGCTCCATCTCATCCTCAGCCATTTGTATCGCAAACTCTACCCCGAAACAATAGCCGGAGTTTTTATCTATGGTTACGTTCATTTTTTCTGCTTCAGTTCTGCTGCAAAGAAATTTCGTTTCTTAATATTTTTGAGGTTACCTTATTCATCACAAACTCCACCTGCTCGTCAATCGTCATGTGCGAGGTGTCCAGCAGGTGTGCATCCTCAGCCCGGCGCAGGGGGCTCTCTTTTCTGGTAGAGTCTATGTGGTCGCGCTTTTGCAGGTTTTCCTTTATCTCGTCGAGGTTCACTAGCTGCTTTTTCTCCAGCAGTTCCTCCTGGCGCCGCTTAGCGCGTGTGTCTACGTCTGCGGTCATAAAAATCTTTACCTCCGCATCCGGGAAAACAGCTGTTCCTATGTCACGGCCATCCATCACCACGCCGCGCTTTTTACCCATTTTCTGCTGCTGTGCCACCATAGCCCGGCGCACCTCCGGAACTACGCTAACTTCACTTACCTGGTTCGATATATACATCTTGCGTATCTCATCCTCCACATTCAGGCCATTCAGATAGACTTCGTTTCGTCCTTTCTTGGGGTTGTAATGGAAGTCTACCTCTATCTTGTCCAGCGCATCTTTAATTTCTTTTGGGTTGGTTAGCGACACGTGGTGCTGCAGAAAATATAATGTAACCGCCCGGTACATGGCTCCGGTATCTATGTAAGCGTACCCAAGTTCTGCTGCTACTAATTTTGCCGTGGTGCTTTTGCCGCATGAGGAATAGCCGTCGAGTGCGATTACGATTTTCTTCATATAGAAAAGAAACTAAAAGAGAATTTAATTAGAGTCGCAAGGGCAGGGTAAGTTGCCGCGCTTGCTTTTTCTTTTGAGAGATGCCGTCTTTTTTTGCTGAGGTGTTTTGGCTGTGCAGCCGGCCAAAGGGCCCGTAGCCAGAAAACTCGCTAGAATCAGGTATGAAATTATCTTTCTCAAATCAACTGAATTTAATGCAAATATAAAGTAATTTACCGTTTTCAGCCCATTAACAGGGCAATTTTCAACAAACACCTGCTACCATGCATACCGATTTTTCCATCAGCGGACGCATCGTTAACATACAGCGCCAGGAGATATACGAAGGCACTGTTCATGTTTCAAACGGCCGCATTTCTAAAATAGTTCGTGAGGCCACAGCGGCTACTAATTATATATTACCCGGATTTGTGGATGCTCATGTGCACATCGAAAGCTCCATGCTGGTGCCCAGCGAGTTTGCCAGGCTGGCCGTACCGCATGGCACCGTGGCCACCGTATCAGACCCCCATGAGATTGGGAATGTGCTTGGCCTGAAGGGTGTGGAGTACATGATTGAGAACGGAAACAAGGTGCCCTTTAAGTTCTATTTTGGCGCTCCGTCCTGTGTTCCGGCTACCCCCTTTGAGACAGCAGGCGCTGAGATTACGGCTGCAGACATTGAGAAGCTGTTTCAGCGTGACGAGATAAAGTACCTTGCCGAGATGATGAACTGGCCCGGTACCCTGCAGCGCGCCCCGGACGTGATGAAGAAAATAGCACTGGCGCAGAAGTATGGCAAGGTAGTGGACGGCCACGCCCCCGGCCTGCGGGGCGAAGATGCCCGGCAGTATGCCTCCGCCGGCATCAGCACCGACCATGAATGCTTTACCGCAGAGGAAGCCTTAGACAAGCTGGCAGCGGGCATGAAGATCCTGATAAGGGAGGGCAGCGCGGCAAAGAACTTTGAAGCCCTGATTCCGCTGCTGCCGGAGCATTACCGAAACATCATGTTCTGCTCCGATGACAAACACCCGGACAACCTGGTGGAAGGACACATTAACCTGCTGGTAAAACGGGCGCTGGCAGCCGGCAACAACCTGTTTCACGTGCTGCAGGCCGCCTGCGTGAACCCGGTAGAGCATTATAAGCTGGAGGTAGGCCTGCTACGGGAAGGAGATCCCGCCGACTTTATTACGGTGGATAACCTGGACAACTTTAACGTGCAGGCCACTTACCTGGACGGGCAACTGGTGGCAGCGCACGGCAAGTCTAAGATTGCTTTCTCGGAAAGCGAAGAAATCAACAACTTTAACACAGACCTCAAATCGCCGGAAGAGTTTGCGGTACTGTCCGGGGACGCCACAAAAATCCGGGTGATGGAGGCGTTTGACGGGCAGCTCATCACAAAAGAAACCTGGGCAGCACCAAAGGTTGAGGACGGCTTTATAGTGCCTGACCTGGCGCAGGACATATTGAAGCTAACCGTAGTGAACCGTTATGAAAATGCGCCACCGGCCGTAGCCTTCATCAAAAATATAGGCTTAAAGGAAGGAGCCATTGCCTCCTCTGTAGGCCACGACTCGCACAACATTGTTGCCGTGGGTGTGGATGATGAAAGCATTGCCAGGGCTGTGAACCTTATCATACAATCCAAAGGTGGTGTGGCTGCCGTACGTGCCGGTGTGCAGCAATTGCTGCCGCTGTCTGTAGCGGGCATCATGTCGGCGGAGGATGGTTACCAGGTGGCAGCGCACTACTCCGATCTGGACCGTATGAGCAAAGAGATGGGCAGCAAACTGGAGTCGCCGTTTATGACGCTTTCTTTTATGGCACTGCTGGTTATACCTTCCCTGAAACTGAGCGACAAAGGCCTTTTCAACGGAGATGAATTCAGATTCGTATCTGTGGCAGAAAAAGATTAAGAACATATCACAGGCCCCGTAAAAGGGAGCCAAAGCAGATGCAGGAGCTCGTACTTTTTATAGTGGGTGTCATTGTAAGTGCGTTTGGAACAACCGTAGGCTTTGGCGGAGGTGTGTTTCTCGTTCCTATCCTGATTATCTTTTTTGGCTATAACATTGAGATTGCCATCGGCTCCACCATGTCGGCCATGATGCCGGGAGCCATTATTGCTTCCCTTTTTAACCTGCGCGACCGAAGCATAGATTATCTGGTTGGCATCCTGATTCAGCTGCCGGCCATGGCAGGAACAGTGCTGGGGGCTTTCCTGGTAGCTTTTCTGCCTGTGCAGGAGCTACAGATGGTTTTTGCGGTGTTTGTGTTAGGCATTGGCGTGCTGATGTTGTTGCCTCCTAAAAAGAAAGAAGCACCGCGGCATACCGGCATGATGTACCGCATCCGGCGTGCGCCTACTTCTTTTATCCGGAAAAACAGGGCGAAAAAACTTGCCTACCGGCTTAACGGCGGCGTGGTGTCTATCTTTGGCTTTGCATCTGGTACGGTGGCAGGATTATTCGGTATCGGGGGAGGCTTTCTGCAGACGCCCATGATGATAAAGCTTTTCCGGATGCCGGCCCAGATTGCCACCTCCACCTCCCTTTTCATACTGGTGGTCACCAGTTTTACTGGCTTCATCAGCCATTTTCTGCTGGGCAATGTGCTCTGGAGCCGCAGCCTGCCCCTGATGCTTGCTTTTGCCGTAGGCTCGGTGGTAGGCAACCTGTTTAAGAAAAAAACGCCACGGGGTAAAAAACTGGAACGGCTTATTGCGCTAGGGCTACTGCTGGCAGGCATTGGTGTGCTCCTTAACCTGTTGATGAAGTCTAACGGCGGTTTCTCTTTCTGATGTTACATTAAAACAGAAGCGGGCCCTGCAAATCATGCAGGGCCCGCTTCTGTTTTAATGCTGTACTGGCTATGCTTCTTTCTGAGCATAAAGTTTCTGAAGCAGCGCATTTACTTTTTCGGCTGTCAGGGGCTTTGTCAGGTACTCGGCATTGTATCGCTTAAAATTGGCAGTATCCTGTGGATGTGTGGAGGTGGTGAGCACGGCCATAATAATGTTGTTCCGGAAACTGGCATCAAGGCGCTCGTACAGTGACAGCATCTCGAACCCATCCATCACCGGCATATTGATATCAAGGAATATCAGCTCAGGCTTAAAGTAATCTTTGTTCTTTTCCTCGTAATTGTTATTGCTAACATTGTACAGGTAGTCGAAGGCCTGCTTACCATTCACGAACGTACGGACATTATCTGTTATCTTCATCCTGTCGATCAGGCGCTGGTTCAGGAAATTCGTTGTATCGTCGTCGTCAATAAGTAAGACGCCTGATAATTTCTTTTTCATTTGTATAATTAAACCCTGTGCATCTCTGTATACGGAGCAATCAGATGAAGAAGTTTATAGAAACTCCACAAACAGCAACTCCCTCTCCTTGTTTCGCCTGTAACTGCCTCTACAACAGGCTACCTGACACTTCAGCTCTTTACTTGTTTGTGCCTGTTGGTTAGAAGCTGCAAACTAACATTTCGCTCCTTCAGAATCCGTAATAAAGCTCTATGGCTGTGTCTGTAAAAGTATACAATCTTCTCCTACTAAAAAAAATAAAACCATGCTGTAATGGCAATGTTCTCCCTCCTGCTAAAAAGGGAAGCCCGGGGCTCATCAAACCCGGGCTTCCCTTTTTAGCTAATATACTGAATACTTAGTCAATATAGCCCTGAGCACGCATCCAGTCATCATTGTAGAGTTTGGCCAGGTAGCGGGATCCGTGGTCGGGCAATATTACTACCATCATGTCATCCTCTGTCAGGTCATTTTCTCTGGCATACTCCAGGGCACCATATACAGCCGTTCCACCAGACCAGCCTACAAACAATCCTTCTTCTTTGGCAAGCCTTCTGGTCATCACGGCACCGTCCTTGTCCGATACTTTCAGGAAGGTATCGATAAGGTCAAAGTTCACGTTCTTGGGCAGAATGTCTTCCCCGATACCTTCTGTAGCATAAGGGTAAATTTCCTTCTCATCAAAAATACCAGTCTCCTTGTACTTCTTGAACACTGAGCCGTAGGTATCAATACCCACCGTAATAAGCTCCGGCTTCTTCTCTTTCAGGTACTGGGATATACCGGAAACAGTACCGCCCGTGCCCACACCTGTTACAAAATGGGTGATATCACCATTTGTCTGATCCCAAATCTCCGGACCTGTGGACTCGTAATGCGCTGCCGTGTTCGACATGTTGTCGTACTGGTTTGGGTAAAACGAGTTCGGAATTTCCTGGTTCAGGCGCCTTGCAACTGAATAGTAGGAATCCGGATGGTCTGGCGCCACATTGGTAGGGCACACAATTACCTCGGCGCCTACTGCCTTCAGCACATCAATCTTCTCCTTGCTTTGTTTATCAGAGAGTGTGAAAATACACTTGTACCCTTTTGCAATGGCGGCCAGCGCCAAGCCCATACCCGTGTTGCCGGAAGTTCCCTCAATGATGGTTCCGCCTGGTTTTATGATACCTGCTTCCTCCGCGTCCTCTATCATTTTGATGGCCATGCGGTCTTTGATAGAGTTGCCCGGATTCAGGTACTCTACTTTGGCAAGCACTGTAGGCCTGATGCCTTTGGTTACATTGTTCAGCTTAACCAGCGGGGTGTTACCGATTGCCTCGGTAATATGGTTCAGATACTTCATCTGTTTTGTTTTTATTGCAATGTAAGAATTTAAATCGTTTTAAGTTTTGAACAGGCAGCACCACAACACGTTGCAGGTGCACCTTTCTGCTGCCTCTGTGGCCGGCTATAGACCACGCAGAAGCAGGACACGCTTGTTGCCAACGGATAAAGCAAAAAATGCGTTTACGTGTTTACGGTGGCAGTCGTTCCGGACACTTAACCAACAGCGTAACAGGACGAAGTTGTTCCGTCGCACTACATTGCCAGACACTATATTAGGGACAACTATTTTTTGCAGGGGCCACAAAAAAGCCTATTTTTGCACAAGCTTATAGTTCGACCGTCAATACACAAACTAAACAAGATACACATGAGTGTTTTAGTAAATAAAGATTCGAAAGTGATCGTGCAGGGCTTCACAGGCTCGGAAGGATCGTTCCATGCACAGCAAATGATCGAGTACGGCACTAACGTAGTTGGTGGTGTGACCCCAGGAAAAGGTGGTTCTACGCACCTCGACCGACCTGTTTTCAACACAGTTCAAGAGGCTGTTGAAAAGGCTGGCGCCAATGTATCTATCATTTTCGTACCACCAGCTTTTGCCGCCGACGCCATCATGGAAGCTGCTGATGCGGGCATCAAAGTTATTGTGGCTATCACGGAGGGTATTCCTGTAAAAGACATGGTGCAGGCTAAAAACTACCTGAAGAATAAGGATGTTACATTGATCGGTCCTAACTGCCCGGGTGTGATTACGCCAGGCGAAGCGAAAGTAGGTATCATGCCAGGCTTCGTGTTTAAGCCAGGCCGCATTGGTATCGTTTCTAAGTCTGGTACATTGACTTACGAGGCTGCTGACCAGATTGTGAAAGCTGGTTTGGGTATTTCCACAGCCATCGGTATCGGTGGTGACCCTATCATCGGTACACCTACCAAAGATGCTGTTCAGTTGCTGATGGAAGACCCTGAGACAGATGCCATCGTGATGATCGGTGAGATTGGTGGTAACTATGAGGCCATGGCTTCCAAGTACATCAGCGAGACTGGCAATAAGAAACCAGTTGTTGGTTTCATCGCTGGCCAGACCGCTCCTGCAGGTCGCCGCATGGGCCATGCTGGTGCCATTGTGGGTGGTGCTGAAGATACAGCTGCCGCTAAAATGAAAATCATGCGTGAGAATGGCGTAAACGTAGTGGAATCTCCGGCTGAAATTGGAGATGCTATGGTAAAGGCATTGAAAGAAGCTGGCATCAACGCTTAATGAGCGATACCAGCACACGCGCTTACATACAGTAAAAAAGGAAAGGCTGCCCCGCAAAGGCAGCCTTTCCTTTTTTACTAAAAGGCACGGACTTCGCTGCTTTGCAAGCAAAGCTGTATAACCTGTTCAGGGTTCAGCCCTTTTACAGTTTCACCGAAAAAGAAGTTACCAGCAGTAAATTATTTCTACTGCTTCCATCTTCGCCATGAAAGATGTTGTCTTTGGAGCCATATCCGCGTGCTTCAAACCGCCACAGAAAGTCCGGGGCAGGTATGTAGTCAAAATTCAGGGAGGCACTTGACGTCTGGAAGCCAGCAGCGGTTCCGGTTTTAACAATAATCTGGTCTGCATCGTTGTAGTGGTCTACTCTGCCGGCCAGAGCAAAGCGGTCGCTCAACCTGTAGCGGGCAACAAGCAACCCTGCATTCCAAGTACCCTTCTCGTTGCTGTCAAACAATTCCTGGCGACCATAATCTGCACTGGCCCCAACCGTGAACCTATCGGAAAAGATACAGCGGGCGTTGAAGTTATGAAAGAGCCTTCGCTTTGCTTCTACTCCCTCAGGTGCCTCATTGCCATAGTAGTTGTTATAGCTCAACTCCAGCTGTTCTGTCGGAGTGTAGCTGATGCCAAAGCCCAGAGATTTCGCATCATTTGTTTCCTGGATGTTCTGCCAGCCATTCAGCACCAGGAACGTCAGGCTTACTTTTGAGGACACCTCTGCCGTTAGCTGCGCCCCTGTCTCGAAGTAGGGGGAGTTTTCTGCCATCAGTGCCCGGGTATATATCTCGTTATCGCCGGAGAAGGTGGACTCATACCCGATATGCGACGGCAGGATACCTGCATCCAGCCAAAGGCCCTCTGCCAGTTTCACACCTGCGTTTGCCTGTGCTATCAGCCGGGTCAGCTCATTTGGCTCATCTGCATAGTTTGCCTGCACATAGGAGCCTGTATGCAGCGCCAGGGTAGCCCGCACACGGTTTGTATTATAATCAGCCTGTAGAAAGCCCCAGTTCAGGTTAAATTCGTTATTCCGGTAGGCCTGCGTAGTATAAAGGCGGTTTTTGCCGGCAGGTTCTGTAAAGTCGTACCCATAATATACATCCACAGCCCCACTTAGCTGAAAAGGCTTCGCAACCAGTGAATCGTTCGCCTGTGCATGCACAAGTCCTGTAACCGCTAAGAAAAGAAAGAAAAGTAATGAGGTAAAGAACCGCATGGTTTGATTTGGTACGTGTCACCGTCACCTGTTACCAGGTCCGGCAAGCATATCCTGTGTATTTGTTCTCTCTATGCCATGTACCTTGTTTCAGGCTCATAAGTTATTTCTTCGGGTGGTGAGCGGCAGCACCAGGCAAGAGGATGTGTGGCGGTTTATCAACAGTAAAAGTGCGGAGCTGGCACTTTTCCGCCTGAAAGAAACTATTTTACCGCCACTACCTGCTGCTTCTTTCTTTCTCGGATGCTCTCGGGCACAGCAGCGATAATTTCTTTTTGCAAAGCCTCTACCAGCTTTTTCTTCAGGAAGCTGCGGTGTACGACCAGGCTTACCTCGCGCAGCGGCTGTGGCTCCTGGAAAGGGCGCACTAACTGCAGCTTCTCCTCCGGCATCTCCAGCACCGACAGTTCTGGTAGAAGTGTAAGCCCGTGTTGTGTCTCTACTATACGTTTGAGTGTTTCCAGTGAGCCGCTCCTGTAATCAAGGTGTCCCTTACCTTCGGTGCCCACATGCACGCCCCTGTTACAGATATTCAGCACCTGGCTTCTGAAACAGTGGCCCTCGTTCAGCACCCACAGTTCTTCCAGGTCCAGCTGGCTCGGATCAATTGCTTTGGACTTTGCCAGCCCATGGTCCGGATTTACATATGCCACAAAGGCTTCATAAAAAAGAGGTAGCTCCCTGATGGATTTGTTCTCCAGCGGCGTTACCAGCAATCCTACATCCAGCAGCTCATGGTTCAGCTTCTCTACAATCTGCTCGGTGAGCAGTTCCTGCACTACTACCCGCACGTTCGGGTACTTCTCCAAAAAGTTGGTAATAAACAGGGGAATCAGGTAAGGTGCCAGTGTGGGGATAACCCCGACCCGCAGTTCGCCGCTTAATTCCTGCTTTTGGTTTAGTACAATCTCCTGCACCTTCTTGGCCTCTGCCAGCACTATCCGGGCCTGTGCAATAATATCTTTGCCTACTTCCGTCGGACGCACTGGTACCCGGCTTCTGTCAAAAAGCTGCACACCTAACTCCTCCTCCAACTTCTGTAACTGCATGCTGAGCGTAGGCTGCGTTACAAAACAATGTTCTGCTGCGGTGGCAAAATGACGGTAAGTGTCCACCGCCACCAAATATTCTAACTGCACAAGTGTCATCAGCCGGGTATATTAGTTTTATATAAGTATACCTGATTTAGTCATTTACAGGCACAGACAAAGTTAATAAATAGATAAAACTTATACATATATAACTATTATCAATTTGATTGATAAACATACTAGCATAATCTTTGTACATATTCTTACACACAAACAAAGAAAATTGACTATGGAAAAACTAACTAATATTGGACTACAGAAAGAAACAAGCCAGCAGATTGCTGAAAGACTAAACGAGTTGCTGGCCAATTATCATCTATACTATCAGAACCTGCGCGGCTTCCACTGGAACATCAAGGGTATTCACTTCTTCCAGTTGCACGCAAAGTTTGAGGAACTATATACGGTGGCACTCACCAAAATTGACGCCATTGCAGAGCGTATTCTTACAATCGGGCAGCAGCCACTACATACCTTCTCAGACTATGTGCGGGTATCCAGCATACAGGAAGCAGGCAACCTGAGCGGCGACAAAGAAACTGTGTCGGTGACACACCAGAACCTGAGCACCTTGCTGGACCTGGAGCGCGAGATTCTTAAATTAGCCGCTGAATCAGGCGATGAGGGTACAGTTGGCCTCATCAGCGAAGATATTAATGAGAATGAGAAAACGCTCTGGATGCTGAACGCCTTCCTGAGCTAATTCTTAACGAAACTAATACTACCTAATCATATACCTAAAGTGCCTGCAGCTTCTGCAGGCTTTTTTAGTTTATGAGGTCTTTGTTAAGCTTTTGATTCCAGCGGGACCAGTGAATAAAGTAACAGTTTCCCGTTCTTGTCATATTGGAAGTAATAGAACAGCAAAGGGAGAAAGAGTACTTGAACCTGCAGAAATAGAAAAGCGGCTGGCCCTTTCATGAGCCAGCCGCTTTTGTGTTGTCAGGACAAAATTTCTGTATCCTGTATTTGTATGTTTTTTAATCTACCTTACTTCCTCCAAGCTCACCTTTGCCCACTGGCAGATACCTCCGAGAGGTGGGTTAAATTTATATACGTTTACTTTTACCGACTGCACAAAAGGGAACTTCTCGTACACCTTATCTATAATGCGGTGCCCGAGGTGTTCGAGCAAACGGGCCGGTGTCTTCATCTCTGTCAGCACCAGTTTGTACAGCACCTCGTAATTAACCGTCTCGTGCAGGTCATCGCTTTCGGCGGCACGGCGCAGATCTGCATCTATAATTAGATCAATGCCGTACTTGTTGCCGATTTTCTGTTCCTCATCATAAAAGCCGTGGAAGGCAAAAAACTCCATGCCTTCCAGCGCAATCTGTCCCATCGCCGTGTTAGCCTATTTCATCAAAAAAAGACCCGGCAGTTGCAGTTTGCTTTACTGCGCCGGCACCGCTGGTAGCATAGGTGTTACGCGATGGCTCCGTCAGGGGAGGCTGTATTTCCGGCTTATCCGGCTGTACGGGCTCTATGTCTGGTACAGGCTGCTCAATATCCGGGGCTGGCACACGTCCTGGGTAATCCGGCTGCACTGGCTCGATTTCAGGAGACGGCACATTGGGCACCATTGGTTCAATAGGGCTTGGCACCTCTGGTTGCGGCTGTGTTACGTCCGGCGCAGGATCACCCAGTGGGTGGTACCCGTTGCTGTTATGGATGGCTACAGGTGCATTGGCTGCTGTAGATTCTGCCAATTGGTATGGCGTAGGCTCGGTAGTAGTTTTCATTTCTTTCAAGGTTTTCAGTAGCTCGGCGCTCTCTACTTTCACGTCGGCGGCTCTTGAAAGAATACTCTGTGTACTGGTTTTAGGTTTTGCCTTTGTCTTTTCAGCTCTCTCCAGGGCTTCGTTGGCCAGGTTCTTCAGTTCACGCACCATCGTGTCCAGGTGGCCTTCCATACGCTGGTAGTCCTGCTCCAGCACTTTTACTTCCTGCTTCATCTCGGCAATCAGTTTTTCTGACTGCCTGGTAGCTTCCTCCAGCACCTGGCGGGCCTGGTTGCGGGCCTGGTTCAGCAGTTCGTTTGCCTTTAGTTCGGCTTCGCGGGCTTTCAGCTCTGCAGATTTTGTTGCCTGCTCTACTATACTGGTACCGGTGTCTTCCGCTGTTTTCAGTGTCTTGTAGAGTGAAGATTCTACCTCACGTAATTTCTGGGTTTCACGGTGCGAAGCGTCCAGCTTCATGCGCAAGTCCTTGTTCTCGTCCAGCAATTTTTCCCACTGTTGCGAGAGCGTCATCAAAAAGGCATTTACCTCGTCCTTATCTAACCCTCTGAAAGCCTTCTCAAACGTTTTTTGTCTGATCTCTAATGGTGTAATCTTCATAACTCAAGCTCTTTAATATCCCAGACCGAAATGGTGCGATCGTCACTACACGAAACTAACTGATTCTGATGAGCCGACCAAAATAATTTATTCACGGATGTGCCGTGGCTGGCATTCCGCACTTTGTCTATCACCTTCAGCAATTTAAAGGTCCTGGCATCCCAAACCTTGATAGACTTGTCCATGCTGCAGGTGGCAAAGTGTTGACCGTCGGGGCTGTAAGCAATATGGTTGATGGTGTACATGTGCGCAATGGTATAACCGCGCTCCTTGTAGTTCTCCGTTACCTCCCACACCCGCAGGTGCGCATCACGGCTGCCCGACAGCAACAACTTCGCATCCGGCGAATAAGCCACCGTAAAAACAGAATTGGTATGGGAAGCCAGCTCATGCTTCAGCTCCATGGTTCCGGCATCAAATATGCGTATCTTATTGTCGCTGTAGCCCACAGCCAATTCCTGGGTCTGCGGGTTATAAGCAAGGCTGCGCGCGCTTTGGTCTGTTTTGCGCACGATGGTCTGCAAGTCAAATGTGTCGCTGTTCAACACACACAGGGCGCCGTTGCCCATGGCTACCATAATTTTCTGGAGTTCAGGAATATAGGCAATATCAAAGATCGCCACTTTAGGCAGCGGTACCGACTTGAGTATCTTTTTATCTTTCAGGTCGATAACCTGTAAGCCTTCCTGGTTTTGCCCAATAAGCAGCAGGTTCCGCTCCGGCATGTAGCGCAGGGCGTATACCGACGTATTTACCCGTGCAATCAGCTCTCCGTTTTCGGGATCGTCCAGGTTCCAGGCCACCACCATTCCATCGCCGGCGGCTGAGAAAACAATGTGCTCCTCCCCCGACCGCTCCAGGCTATAAACACAATCGCGGTGCCCGGTAAGGGTGCTTATTTTTTGTACTTGTACTTTACTGGCCATAATGCCGTAACGCTATTAAATGTCTAATTTTAGCTAAATTTACAATAAATACGCCGAACCTTCGGTGCGTGCGTGAATAAAACCTCCTCCACCATGCCAATTTAGCTATGCCCCTTCTCCTCACCCGACAAGTAGACACACACACCTGGCTCGGCATCTGGCAACTGCAGGAGCCTGCAGCGGTTCTACGTGCCATGCTGCCATCTTATGCTGATGTTAGCGCCCTGGCTGGCAAGACACACCCCATGCGGCAACAGGAGTGGCTGGCAAGCCGGGTACTGGTTTACGAGTTGCTACGGCACATCACACCTGAGCCACTGGTGCTGGCACGGGATGAAAACGGCAAGCCGTACTTCCCGGACCAGCCCCTGCACCTGTCCTTAACGCACTCACCCCACCTGGCTGCTGTTATAGTTTCAGGGCAGCATCAGGTTGGCATAGATATTGAATTGATAACCCCAAAGGCGCTGCGTGTTGCAGATAAGTTTCTTACAGAAGCGGAGAAGCAATACACGGCTTCCGACGAAACGGCTACCTGTCTTTACTGGAGCGCCAAAGAAACATTGTATAAACTGTACAGCCGTAAAAAGCTGGTGTTAAAGGAAAACTTGCTGGTAAGGCCGGGAAAAGAGCCAAATGTGCTGCAGGGCCGTGTACAAATCGAAAATTTTTCTAAATTGTATCAGATTCACCACGCCACGCTTCAGGAACACGTACTTACTTACTGCATTGACAGTGATTAAATAAGACAACAAACGATAACCCTTATGAACTACTTAGCCTCTCTTGCTACAGCCTTTTTTCTTTCAGTTGGTGCTTTTGCTCAGTCTGGTGGCTATCAGCTGGGCGACAAAGTATCGGACTTTTCATTGAAGGGTAGTAACAACCAGACTGTTTCCCTGGCTGATTTCACCAATGCCAAAACGGTGGTACTGGTGTTTACCAACAGCCAGTGCCCCTACGCTAAATTGTACGAAAACCGCCTGGTTACTTTGGCCAGCACCTATGCCAACAAAGGAGTGCAGTTTGTTTTTGTAAATCCTGGCTTAGGAGACGGTGGTGAGACACTGGAGACAATGGCCGCAAAAAACTACAGCTTTCCATATCTGGCCGATGAGGGCCAGAAGATCAGCAGGCAGTTTGGCGCTACCAAAACACCGGAAGTTTTTGTGCTGCACAACACAGGAAACGAGTTTGTGCTGAAGTACAAAGGAGCGATAGACGACAACCCGCAGGTGGAGAGTGGGGTGAAGAACTATTACCTCAGGAGCGTTATTGACTCGGTACTCGCGAACAAAACCGTTGCCACACTTGATAAACGTGCCACCGGCTGTTTGATTAAGAAGTATTAGACTATAACACATAAAAAAGGAGCAGGCAACTTAGTTAAGTTGCCTGCTCCTTTTTTATGTACCCTTGCCCTGCTTAAATCCCGGTTTCTTCATCAGTGATGGCAGTAAGCAGTTTGGTTACTTCTGTTGCCTTTTCCAGGTCATCCATCTTCTCGAATGAGAAAGACAGGTTACGCAGTGCCCGCTTCACCACATCTAAGTTAGAGCATGGCTCATAGAATATATCGACTGGGTTCAGGTTAAGCTGCAGGATATAATTGTCTATGTCTGCCTTCGAAAGGATGAGCCCTTTGTTGTACACGTTGATGTAAAACTGCAAGCCATCCATCTTATATGTCAGGATAAACAGGTTGGGCAGGTTTACACCATACACCGGCATTCCGAGGCGCTGCGCCAGCGTCATGTAAATAACACAGAGCGTCAGCGGGTTTCCCCGCTTTGTTTCCAGCACCAGGTGCAGCATTGAGTTGGCCGGCGAGTGAAAGTTTTTGGTATTTGCAGAAAAGCGCTTTTCCCGGAACAGCACATTGTTCAGCGACTTCACCTGGTCATACGGATGCATCTCATCCTTCATGTGCCTCCAGGCATCAAAGTAAAGCTGGTCTACTGTTTTCGTGATATCGCCGAACTCCACATCAGGATACATGTAAGAATTCACGAGCCACATTCCCTCCAGCAGGTTCTCAGCGCCATTTTCTTTCCAGGCTCTCAACCGGACATGCAGCCCTTCAAACTGCAGGTTATGAATCAGGTCCTCTATTTTCTTCTGGAGGTCTGAGTCAAGCGTCTCTTCCCACTCTTCCTCCAGAAACGGTATTATTCCTTCTCCCAACGACACTATCCGCTGTTCAACATGCTGCGCCACCTCGTGGTCATGATCCTCTAACAGCGAGATCAGCGCCTTAATTTCTTTCTTCGTCACTATACTCTCCTATATAAAAATTCAATACTCAAAACAGAACCGAGGCCCTTTAAAGTTGCAGACAAAAAACGTACTATTTCTGATGGATTATCTTTCCAAATCAGAAACCACTGGCATTCTTGCCCTTGCACCTCATATTTTCTATCTAAGTGTACGGCAGGCAGGGCGCTACTTCCTATTTTTTATCCGGGATTTTGGATTCTTCACCAATTAATCAAGTCTGTATCACCCCTACATTGTACTTCTTCTCGATAGGCGCGTGGTTGGCAGCCTCAATTCCCATAGAGATAACTTTCCGTGTTTCCAACGGATCTATAATACCATCCACCCACAGACGCGCAGCCGCATAGTAAGGTGACAGCTCTTCGTTGTACTTGTTTGTGATACGCTCCAGTAGTTCTGCCTCTGCCTCCGGCGTAATTTCCTTCCCTTTTGCTTTCAGCGAGGACACCTGGATCTGCAGCAGTGTTTTAGCAGCCGCTGCCCCACTCATCACGGCCAGCTGGGCTGTTGGCCAGGAGTAGATCAGGCGCGGGTCGTAGGCTTTGCCGCACATGGCGTAGTTGCCGGCCCCGTAGCTGTTGCCAATCAGTATGGTAAACTTCGGCACCACAGAGTTAGACATGGCACTCACCATTTTGGCGCCGTCCTTTATGATGCCGCCATGCTCTGACTTGCTACCCACCATAAACCCGGAGACGTCCTGCAGGAACACCAGCGGAATCTTTTTCTGGTTGCAGTTCATGATAAAGCGGGCAGCTTTGTCGGCTGAGTCAGAATAAATAACGCCCCCCATCTGCATTTCGCCTTTCTTGCTCTTCACGATCTTGCGTTGGTTCGCCACAATGCCCACTGACCAGCCGTCGATACGGGCCAGGCCACAGATTAGGGTTTGTCCGTAAAGGTCTTTGTAAGGCTCAAATTCAGAGTTATCCACCAGGCGCAGCACAATGTCCATCATATCGTAAGGCTTCGCACGGTCGGCTGGCAGCAGACCGTAAATCTCCTGCTCGTCCAGCTTTGGATCGGCAGGCGCCATCCGGTTGAAGCCTGCTTTCGGGTTGTCGCCCATCTTGTCGAAGATGTTGCGGATATGGTCCAGGGCCTCCTGGTCGTCTTTGCATTTGTAATCCGTAACACCGGATATCTCTGAGTGCGTTGTCGCACCACCCAGCGTCTCATTATCAATGGTCTCGCCAATGGCGGATTTCACCAGGTAAGAGCCTGCCAGAAATACAGAGCCCGTTCCCTCTACTATCAGCGCCTCATCGCTCATAATGGGCAGGTAAGCGCCACCTGCCACGCAACTGCCCATAATAGCGGCTATCTGCACGATACCCATTGAACTCATTACGGCATTGTTGCGGAACATGCGCCCAAAGTGTTCTTTATCCGGGAAAATCTCGTTCTGCATGGGCAGGAAAACGCCGGCACTGTCCACCAGGTACACAATCGGCAGTTTGTTCTCAATAGAGATTTCCTGTGCCCGCAGGTTCTTTTTGGCTGTGATCGGGAACCATGCCCCTGCTTTTACTGTGGCGTCATTGGCCACTACCACACATTGCCGGCCTTTGATGTAACCGATACCTGTTACCACACCACCGCTGGGGCATCCGCCCACTTCATCATACATGCCTTCACCGGCAAAGGCACCAATTTCTAAAAATTCCGTGTCATCATCAAGCAGGTAGCTGATACGCTCACGTGCCGTCATCTTGCCTTTCTCATGCTCCTTGCGGATGCGCTTCTCTCCTCCCCCCTGGTATACTTTGTTTAGCTTTGTTTTCAGCTGGTACGTCAGCTGCTTTAAGGCATCTTCATTTTTGTTGAATTCAATATCCATGCAGACTGTTTTGAGGTGTAGGTTTGACAGAACAAAAAGAAAAATCCGCCTTTGGAAGCGGATTTCACAAATATACAATTTTTACGCCTTAAGGGTTTAGTTTGATTTAACCGAGTCGGCTTTAGCAGGCACTGCGGAGGCCCCGGTTCCTGTTTGCTGTACCGGCACAGGCACATAAACTGTATCGGGCACTGTGCGGAACTCTTCCGGGTTTCGGTCCTGCATTTCTTTTACTTCTTCCAACGACACCACACGGCCTGTTTCATCAACCTTGTACCTGTCTTTGCGGCCAAACACAGAGAAGTTGACGTAACGCTTCGGATATGCCTGAATATCCCGAAGCAGCGCATTGAGTGATGCTGTAGAGTTGTTCAGGTTTTCATACAGCGCCTCGTCGTTCATCAGTCTTCCCATAGAGCCCTGGTTGGTGTTAAGCTTGGTAACGGCCGCCTCCAGCTCTGCCACAGCATCGTTGGCATTCCGCACCAACTGGGTTATTTCGACCTGTTTAAGCGTGTCCGTGATTTCGGCCATGTTCAGGGCCAACCGGTTAATGTTGCGCTCTGTCTGGCGCAGGGAAGCCGTAAGGGCGTTAATATTAGAAGTGATCTGGTTGATGTTTTCCTGGTTAGACCGAAGAATCTCGTTTATGGCCGCAGTGGTAGCTCTTGTGTTAGCCAGTATGTCCTGCACATTGCCCTTTGCCTCGCTTTCCAGCATTCTGTTTACACGGGCAAGGGTGGTGTCCACTTTATCTATTACCGGTACTGTTTTAGTCGAGATGATGTCAGCGATGCTGCTTTGCTTATAAGAAATAAGTTGTTCGCCGCCGTCATAGTAGGTGGTACTATTACCGAGATACAGCGTGATGGCCTTCCCCCCCAAAAAGTCTGAGTTAGCGAGAGCAGCGATGGTAGAGTCTCCTACCTGTAGCTCTTTCATTACATCTATTTGTACCCGTATCTGGTTCCCCTGGTCTACCAGCAGTTCCATGCCTTGCACCGTACCTACTTTGATACCGTTCAGCATGACAGGGTTAGATGCAGTCAGTCCGTCCACATCGTCATACACCACATAGTAAGAGCTGGTGTCGGAAAACAAGTCAGAACCTTTGAGGAACATAAAGCCAAAGTACAGGATGACAATGGCTGCTATGGCCAACAAGGCTACTTTTACTTCTTTAGATATTTTCACGCAAGAGTGTTTTGTATTAATTCATGACCTCCAGCTCTTTCTTATATGCTTTGAAGGCCCGGTATATACCTGATGCCATATACGTTTGCCCCGTTTTATCGTTAAGAAATTTCTCTTCTGTCGGGTTAGTCAGGAAACCGCACTCAATCAGCACACTTGGCATATAGGACTTCCAGAGCACCAGAAAGGGCGCCTGCTTCACGCCCCGGCTCTTGCGCCCCACCTTGTCGCGGAACTCGCTCTCTACCTTGTCGGCAAAGCGCAGACTGTTGTCTATATAAGCACTCTGGTGCAACGTAAACAGGATATGGCTCTGCGGTGAGTTCGGGTCGAAGCCGTTGTAGTTCTCCTTGTAGTTGTCCTCCTGTAAAACCACGGCATTCTCACGCTTGGCTACTAAAAGGTTGCCTTCAGACTTCTGGATACCCATGGTGTAGGTTTCTGTTCCGAACGCAGTAGCTGGCCCTGAGTTGAGGTGAATGGAGATAAAAAGGTCAGCATTGTTTTTATTGGCGATGCCCGCCCGGTCAATCAACTCCACAAAATTGTCATCTTTGCGGGTATACACCACTTTTACATCGGGCAGGTTCTGCTCTATGAGCGTTCCTACCTGCAGGGCGAGCTTCAGGGCAACATCAGCCTCATGTGAAAACTTCCCGTTACACCCCACATCTTTCCCCCCATGTCCAGCATCTATCACAACCGTACGCAGTTTATAGCTTCTCTTATATTCCAGTTTATGAGAAGAAAACAGCATTAAAACGATAGCCAGAAACGAAACAGCAACAATATTTTTCACAACTTTCGTTAGTTAAAAGTTAAACAATAACTTTGTACAAAATAAGTAAACTTTTAGGGAACTCTGAAGATTTGCGCCACTTTTTAATTTTTTTACTACT
The DNA here is from genome assembly GCF_054779655.1 of Pontibacter brevis. Taxonomy (NCBI): domain Bacteria; kingdom Pseudomonadati; phylum Bacteroidota; class Cytophagia; order Cytophagales; family Hymenobacteraceae; genus Pontibacter; species Pontibacter brevis. The sequence goes on along the minus strand of NZ_BAAGXV010000021.1, from coordinate 15,514 downwards.
GCTGCCTTTTACCACTCTTGCACCTTTTAGAGTGCAGGGTCAGGAACTGCAGCAACTGCCTGTCGCAGGGCAGGATACAACGCTTACTGCGCAGGACTCTGTAACCCTTTCCGCCCCGAGAGGTGATATCCAGACGACCATCAAATACGCTGCCAGAGATTCTATACGCTTTGAGGTAGACAGCAAGGTGGTGCACCTTTATGGTGATGCCAAAATCAACTATGGCACCATGTCTTTGAATGCCGCCTACATCGAGATAGATTACGAGACCAACATGCTCACCGCCACCACGCTCACCGACTCGACCGGCAAAGAACTGGGGGTGCCTTTGTTTACAGATGGAGGCGAGACGTACGCAGCCAAAAGAATCGCCTACAACTATAAAACCAGGAGGGGGCGCATTTCTGAGGTAGTAACGCAACAGGGCGAGGGTTACATACATGCGGAGGTGGTAAAAAGAAACGAAAACAACGAGTTCTTTGGCTTGCACTCTCGCTACACCACCTGTAACCTGGAGCACCCGCACTTTTACATTGGCTCCCAGAAATTTAAAGTGATACCGAACGATAAGGTGATGTCCGGACCGTTCAACCTCGTAATCGGAGATATTCCAACACCACTGGGCTTTCTTTTCGGCCTCTTCCCTACCCCTAAGGCGCAGAAAAGATCGTCTGGTATACAGGTGCCGAGCTTTGGAGAAAACACCCGTGGCTTTTACCTGCAGGACATTGGCTACTACTTTGCCTGGAACGACTACATTGGCACGCTGGTGCAGGCAGACATTTACTCGCTGGGAGGCTATAACATAGATGCTAAAACCGACTATGTGAAGCGCTACGGCTACAGGGGCTCCTTCAGCTTTGATTACAACTTTTTAAAGAACGATGAGGCAGACATAGCCTACAGCGCCAGGTCTACAAACGAAAACGTGCTGCCGCCAACACAGCGGACCTTCTGGATCAACTGGTCGCACACACCGGTGCAGAAGCCGGGCCGTGGCCGCTTCTCGGCCAATGTGCGGGCAGGTAGCACCTTGCACCAGCGTATAAACTATACCAACACGGCCAATTACCTGTCGCCGTCCTTTAACTCTTCTATATCCTATCAGAAAACGATACCGAACTCACCGTTCAGCTATACCATCAACGCGCGCCAGGACCAGAACACCACTACCGGCAGGATGAACTTTGTGCTTCCTGACCTGAGCTTGAGCATGACAACGGTAAGCCTTTATGAACTTTTCACGGATGCACCCTCTACCGGCGCCTGGTACGAAAACTTCACGATTGGCTACAACGTGAGAGCCCGTAATGAGGTATCGAATTATGTACCTGCACGGACTTTTCCGGGGTTAACGAACGTGATTGGCGAAACCCAGGCCGACACAACACTTCCTATCAGCTTCAACACCCTGCAAGAGATTTGGGACAATGGTAGAAAACAGGCTGACCACAGCCTGAGCATCGGCCTTGGTAATTACAAAGTATTCAGGTTTTTCAACTTTTCACCGAGCGTTAGTTACAGCGAGTCCTGGCTGGATGAGAAATATTCGTTCCGCTTCGACCCTGATTCTCAAAAAGTAGATATAGACACCACAAACTTTGGCCGGGTGTACCAGTATGCTGCGGGAGCCTCCCTCAGCACAACTATTTACGGTACCGCCTACGTCAAAGGCAAGCGCGTGGAGGCCATCCGTCACCTTGTCAGGCCAAGCATAAGCTACAACTACCGTCCTGATTTTGGCGATGCCCGCTTTGGCTTCTATCAGACACTTGTGACCGGGGTAGACCCCGGCACCAGCCTGGCGCGGGTACAGACGCTGCCGCGTTTCAGAAGCGGAGTACCAGGTTCTTCTCTCAGCAGCGCGATGGGATTTTCGATAGACAATAACATTGAGATGAAGGTGCGCGCTAAATCTGACACGGCCACAGCAGAAACGAAGTTTGAGAAGGTGACGCTTATCAACAACCTGAGGCTAAGCTCCGGCTATGACTTTGCGGCCGACTCTTTCAGGCTTGCTCCTATCCGGCTTACCATGAACACCCGCCTGTTCAAGATGGTGGATGTTACCCTGGCATCCAGTTTCGACCCCTACAGAATCAGCACGAACGATGCAGGTGTTGCCAGAAGAGTAGATGAGTATTACTTTGACATCACAAAGCTCAGGCTGGCAAGGGTAACCAATGCCAACCTGAACCTGCGCACCAACCTGAACCCGAAGGCAAGACAAACGGAAACCACCTCCCCGACGAACCTGCCTGCCCTGCAGCAGGACATGGACCCTTTGCTGCCAGAGTACGTTGACTTTAAAATTCCGTGGACACTTTCGTTGGACTACACCCTGTCTTATAACCGCAGTCTGACAAATGTTGTCACCATCAATCAAACAGCAGGCATGAATGGCACCCTGGGTATTACAGAGAAATGGCAGGTGTCCTATAACGCCACCTACGATTTCGTGAACCATAACATTGCACACGCCAACGTAAACATTCACCGCGACCTGCACTGCTGGGACATGAGCATTGGCTGGGTTCCTTTCGGAATTATGCGGGGGTACAACATTACCATCAACGCCAGATCTGCGCTGCTGCGCGACCTGAAGCTTACGAAAAGAAGCCGAAACACCGGCCTATACAGATAAGAAACAAAAACAGCCACGCTCTATGTGGCTGTTTTTGTTTCTAGATTTTATAGCTTTACAGCCTAAACCTGTATCAACTATGTCTGTACATAAAAGCGACGTAAAGAAAATAACCACGCACCAGCTGCAGAATATGAAGGAACGCGGCGAGAAAATATCCATGCTGACCGCGTATGATTTCTCGATGGCGACGATTCTGGATGCTGCAGGAACCGATGTGCTGCTGGTTGGTGACTCTGCCTCTAACGTAATGGCAGGCCACGAAACCACGCTGCCTATTACACTGGACCAGATGATATACCACGCCTCCTCTGTGGTTCGGGGCGTCAGCAGAGCCTTTGTGGTAGTGGATCTGCCGTTTGGCTCTTACCAGGGTAACTCTTCTGAGGCACTGCGTTCAGCCATTCGCATCATGAAAGAGTCCGGGGCACATGGCATTAAACTGGAAGGCGGAGCAGAGATAAAGGAATCTGTTACCCGCATTCTGTGTGCAGGTGTGCCGGTTATGGGCCACTTGGGCCTTACGCCCCAGTCCATCTATAAATTCGGCACATACTCTGTACGCGCCAAGGAAGAGGCAGAGGCACAGAAGCTGATAGACGATGCCCAACTGCTGCAGGAACTGGGCTGCTTTGCTATTGTGCTGGAGAAGATACCTTCAGAACTGGCAAAGCGGGTGGCAGAAACGCTGACGATCCCAATAATTGGCATTGGTGCCGGTCCGCATGTGGACGGGCAGGTACTGGTGGTGCACGACATGCTGGGCATTAATAAAGAATTTAAGCCCCGCTTCCTGCGCCGCTATGCCGACCTGCACACCATCATGACGGATGCTGTGACCAACTACATCAAAGATGTAAAGAGCCTGGACTTCCCCAACGAAAAAGAAGCCTACTAAAGTTAGACAATTAGAGAGCAAAGTTACAGGGCTGAGCAATACCATAGCTTAAAACAGCCTTGGCATTGCTCAGCTCCTTAGCCCATCATGATGCTGGAAGTTTTATATGAGGATAACCATGTGCTGGCGGTAAACAAACCTGCCGGGCTGCTGGTGCATGGCGATGAGACAGGAGACACCACGCTGGCTGATTTGGCGAAGGATTACATCAGGGAGAAGTATAACAAACCTGGCAATGTGTTTATCGGGGTGGTGCACCGCCTCGACCGGCCCGTAAGCGGAGTTATTCTTCTGGCTAAAACGTCCAAAGCCCTGGCACGCCTGAACGAGCTGTTCAGGAGCAAGAAAACCCAAAAGACCTATTGGGCTGTGGTGCAGAACAGGCCGGCGCAGGAAGAGGGAAAACTGGTGCACTGGCTTGTAAAAGACGGCATTAAAAACATAACCAAAGCCTACGCCAAAGAAAACAAGAGTGGCCAGCGCTCTGAACTGCATTACAAACTCCTGAGCACGCAGCAAAGCAGGCACCTGCTAGAGGTAAGCCCCATTACGGGCAGGTCGCACCAGATACGGGTGCAGCTAGCCTCCATGCGCTGCCCTATACTGGGCGATCTGAAGTACGGGGCAGCACAGCCACTGCCCGATAAAAGCATTGCCCTGCATGCCCGCCAGTTGCAGTTTGAGCACCCAACGCTTAAAACACCTGTAACAGTAAGCGCCCTGCCGCCCCATAATGCCACCTGGGCACCTTTCCGGCAGCTATAAGAAAGATTGTTCAGAAAATGATTTTCATCATTTTCTGAACTTTTACCACCTCTTCTCTATTTTACATTCAATTCGTATTGTAAATTTGTAAAATGCATGGCCCGCTTACCGTAGCCAGGCATACAGCAGAATTACATCATTATCATCTTATAAGCTAATGGCTATACTCATCTTCTTCGTGGTGCACTGGTACCTGTCACTTTTCGTACAGACCTTTTACCTGCACCGTTATGCCGCTCACAAAATGTTCACCATGAACCCTTTCTGGGAGAAGGCATTTTACCTTTTAACCTACATGGCACAAGGCTCCTCTTTCCTTTCGCCGCGTGCCTATGCTATCCTGCACCGCATGCACCACGCTTTCTCTGACACAGAGAAAGACCCGCACTCGCCGCATTTCTCTAACAATGCGTTCACGATGATGTGGAAAACAAAAAATATTTACAACAACGTACTTAACAACCGTGTGGAACCGGAGCGCCGCTTTGAGGGCGATTACCCGGTATGGGATGCGCTGGAGAAAATAGGAGACTCTTACTATTCAAGAATCGGATGGGGCGTATTCTACGTGCTGTTCTACATTGCCTTCGCCACACAGTGGTGGATGTTCCTGCTGCTTCCAATCCACTTCCTGATGGGGCCGGTACATGGCGCTATTGTGAACTGGAGCGGCCACAAGTACGGCTACCAGAACTTCGACAACAACGACAAATCCAGAAACTCTCTTTTCTTCGACTTCCTGACAGGTGGTGAACTGTTCCAGAACAACCACCACAAGCTGCCTAACCGTGTGAACTTCGGTGTGAAGTGGTGGGAAGTAGATCCAACCTGGCCGGTTATCTGGTCGCTGAACAAGCTCCACATCATCAAGTTGAAGCCAGCCAAAGTGAAAGTAAAAGCAGTAAGGCCTAAATCTCAGGCCGCAGCTTAATCAGTAAATACAGAAGCCCTCCCGCAATGGAGGGCTTTTTTGTTTCTCAGAACTACTTCCCCCGTGAGCCTGGGCTACAGAACTGAAATTCTGGCGCATAGCCTCAACTTAAATTAACATAACCTTGCAATTGTTCCGCTATAAATTCTTACCTTTGCGGTTCTAAAAACTGGCGGACGGGATCCGCCGACATAAATTTTATATACAAAATGGCAGTAAAAATCAGACTGGCCCGCAGAGGCCGCAAAAAAGCAGCTATCTATGATATCGTAGTAGCAGATGCAAGATCACCACGTGATGGTAAGTTCATTGAGAAACTGGGTACTTACAACCCTAACACTAACCCTGCGTCTATTGACTTCAGCGAAGACAAGGCGTTTCAGTGGTTAATGAACGGTGCACAGCCTACTGACACTGTAAAAGCAATGCTTTCTTACACTGGCGTACTTTACAGAAGACACCTGCAGATTGGTGTTATCAAAGGTGCTATTTCTCAGGAAACTGCCGACTCTCGTCTGGCAGAGTGGAAAGAAGCGAAGCAGTCTAAAATTGAGGAGAAGCGTCAGAACCTTGGTTCTGCTAAAGAGGCTGCCAGAAAAGCTGCTTTCGATGCTGAGACTAAAGTAAAAGAGGCGCGTGCCGAGGCTATCCGTCAGCGTGAGGCTGAGAAAGCTGCCGCTAACGCTCCTGCTGCTGAAGAAGCTACTGAGGCTCCGGCTGAAGGCGAAGCGAACACAGAAGAGCAAGCATAAATTTCATTGCCATGAATATTGATGACTGCTTTCAGTTAGGCTATATCGTCAAAACCCATGGCACCAAGGGGCAAGTGGTCGCGTTTTTTGACGTAGACTATCCCGAAGATTATGAAGATTTGGAATCAGTTTTCCTTGAGCAAAAAGGAAGACTGGTTCCTTTTTTTATAGACACCATGGAGCCAGTGCAGAAAGGGCGCTTCATCATCCGGTTCGAAGACGTTAAAACCATCGAACAGGCCGAAGCACTGCGCAACACGCCCCTTTACCTGCCGCTTGATGAGTTGCCGGAGCTCGAAGACGACCAATTCTACTTCCATGATGTGATTGGTTACCAGGTAGTAGACCAGAACTATGGCCCGCTGGGTATTGTGAAAGAGTTCTACGACATGCCGCAGCAGCAACTGATGGCCATGGAGTACCTGAACCAGGAGATGCTGGTGCCGGTGATTGACGAGGTGTTTCTGCGTGCAGACCATGAGACAAAGCAACTGCATGTAAACATGCCGGAAGGCCTGCTTGAAGTATACACCCAGCCGGGTGGCCCTGACGAAGCCGACGAAGACGATTCGGAAGACCAACAATAATGCGTTTTGACATCATCAGCTGCCAGCCTGACCTGCTGGACAGCCCCTTCAGCCATTCTATCTTAAAGCGCGCGCAGCAAAAAGGACTTGTGGAAATCCACATCCACGACCTGCGCAAGTATGCCGTAAACAAACACGGGCAGATAGATGACTATGCCTTTGGCGGTGGTGCCGGTATGGTGATGATGATAGAACCCATAGACAAACTCTTGTCTGAACTAAAGGCCGAACGAACGTACGATGCCATTATTTACATGACGCCGGACGGACAGACGCTGAACCAGCAGGTTGTGAACCAGTTCTCGCTGCTGCAGAATGTAGTCATTCTTTGTGGCCACTATAAAGGTGTGGATGAGCGCGTGCGGCAACATTTTGTAACGCACGAAATCAGCATCGGCGACTATGTATTATCTGGTGGTGAACTGGGAGCAGCTGTGCTGGCTGATGCCATTATCCGAATCATACCAGGCGTGCTGAATGATGAGTCTTCGGCACTGACGGATTCTTTTCAGGATGGGCTGTTGGCTCCGCCTGTCTATACCCGGCCAGCGGAGTACAAAGGCATGCAGGTGCCCGAGATACTGCTATCCGGAAACAACCCGAAGATTGAGGAGTGGCGCTTCGAGCAGGCAGTAGCCCGTACCCGCCAGCGCCGGCCTGATTTGCTGGGTGAATAATCATCCGGAACCTATTATGCAGATGAGGCTTTTATAGCTACCGGCCTCACCCTCATAGCGAAAAGGCAGCTAAATATTATATTTTTTTTCTGCAGATATTCTTATGTAAGAAATAATTACATATCTTTGCAGTCCGAAATTTGAAGAAGATACTTTTAAGTAATAGCCATCATGAGCGAACTAATTAAATTCGTAGAGCAGGAATCTACAGACAAGCGTGCCTCTTTCCCATCTTTCCAGGCGGGCGACACTATAAACGTACACGTAAGAATCCGTGAGGGTAACAAAGAGCGTATCCAGCAGTTCCAGGGTGTAGTAATACAGCGTAAGAACGTGAACACGAACGGCGAAACGTTCACTGTAAGAAAAGTATCTAACCAAATCGGATTAGAGCGTATTTTCCCTTTGCTTTCTCCATCTATCGAGCAAATCGACTTAGTGAGAAAAGGTAAGGTAAGAAGAGCAAGACTGTACTACCTGAGAGGTCTTCAGGGTAAAGCTGCTCGTATCAAAGAAAGAAGATAAAGATACCTGTTTTCATAATTACAATAGTTTTAGTGAGAGAGGAGCCGATGCATATCGGCTCCTCTTTTTATTTCTGTATATATTGCCCCACTACTCTTAGCCTGTTCTCTTTCCTCTCCGGCAGAGGCTTTCTATCTTTGTGATACCCTGATTAAAAAAGCTGAAGATGAAACTGTATCCTTACCTGTGCCTGTGCCTGCTGGCGCTGCTGCTTTTCTCCTGCAAGACAGACTATACCGAACTTCCCGCCTACACCGGTAACAAACAACTGCAGGCCGTAATAGAGACACCTGCCGGCAGCAACCACAAACTGGTATATGACCGCGAGAAAAAGGAGTTTGTAAATGACAAGGACGCCGACATGGACCGTGTGGTCAATTTTCTGCCCTACCCCGGCAATTTGGGTTTTATACCCTCCACAGAGATAGATCCCAATGGCAAAGGACTGGAGATCCTCGTTCTTTCAGAAAGGCTGGAAACAGGTACTGTGACCGAAGTAATACCAGTGGGACTCCTACAGCTGGAAACAGCCGGAGATCTGCAGCATATAATAGTGGCAGTGCCTGCAAGGCCCAGTGAGCGCCAGATAGATGTAACTAACTACACTGCCCTGAGCAAAGAATACCCGGCCGTTAAAACGATTCTGCAAAGCTGGTTCGCAAACTACAATCCCGCCGCCCGGACAAACGTTGTAGGCTGGCGCGATGAAAAATTCGCGGACAAGGAAATACAGCGCTGGATGAAGCTGTAGATTTCTTTGTCAATTACTGGAGAAAAACAAAAGCAACGCGCCCGCTATACATGCATGTAAGCGGGCGCGTTGCTTTTGGGCCAGAGTTCCTAGTATCGTTATTTGATTGCCTTCAGTTTCTCTCTTACCAGTTCTACAGATTTTTCCATATCCTGCACCTGTTGGCGGCTGATTTCCTGCTGCTTCACGTTATGCTCCACATTCAGCTCCAACTGCTTTAGCTCTTCGGCATTACGCGCCAGCTCAGCTTCCAGATCCAGCCTTTTCTGTCGGTTCTTATCAATCTGGTTTTGGATGCTGTTAGCCTCCTTCACCACCCGGTCCTGCTCCGATTTGGTAGCGCGGAGCACTTCCTCTGCCTCGTTTATCTGTCGCAGTACATCATCACGGTACAGTTTGCGGGCAAAGCCGCGCATAAAACTTTCGGCTGCGGCATATTCTTTTGGTGTCGCATCTTTATCCACATAGGCTACGCCCATATCCAGGCTCCACCAGATAGTACTGCCTTGTGCGTTGCTGCCAACAAGGGAAGTAACCCGCAACGGAGTGCTTGAAATTGTATCTATTACAGCACCTTCCACGGTTAACAGTCCCTTGCTGCTTTTTACCTTCCCAGCTTTTTTGTTCAGGTAGTCTTTCCAGGATTTCTCGGTTGTCTTTGGGTCAATTTCTATAGAAAGCTGTTGTCCGCGCCTGATTACGCCATTTACCTCCTGTTCTTTCTCTATAACCTGCACCATTTGTGCCTGGCTGACCCCTGTAATGAGTAAAAGCACTGCAAGTATAATTCCTCTCATCAGCTAAAGTTTAATTGCACTATTTATTATTGTTACCACACACTAAAATAGGGAATCAGGCGGAGAATGAATGGGTGCAGGCGAAATTATTTTCACCTGTAATTGGTTTGGGTTTCGAGGTAGCTACATTAACTTTGTAAACTTATAGCTTTTGCAGTCCTAAATGGTTTTGCCTTGGCACCGAACAAACATACAGCTGTTGTTGTTGCAAACAATATGAAAGTAACCATTTGCCGAAAAGAACATTTTAACGCTGCCCACAGGCTCCACAACCCCGCCTGGTCCGACGAAAAAAACCAAAAAGTATTCGGCCTGTGCAACAACCCCAACTATCACGGCCACAATTATGAGCTTTTTGTAAAGCTGACTGGTGCCGTAAATCCTGAAACAGGCTATGTGTACGACCTTAAAAAGCTGAGCGATCTCGTAAAACAGGAAGTGGTGGATACTTTCGACCATAAGAACCTGAACCTCGACACAGCCGAATTCCGGAACCTGAACCCTACCGCAGAAAACATTGCCGTGGTGATATGGGAAAAGCTTCGCGCTAAAATCAGCACCGAGTATGAATTAGCCGTAACACTTTATGAAACAGAACGAAACTTTGTGGAATACAATGGATAACCACAACAAAGATATTGACAGAGATGAGGAGGCAATGGACGACCATGTGATGAGTTCACTGGATACTCCCCTGCGGGAAGATGCATTTGACCTCTCTAACGAGGAGAAAGTAGAGATCATCAAAGGACACTTTCATGAGATTATGCACACCCTGGGCCTCGACCTGACAGACGACAGCCTGAAAGGAACGCCGCTTCGCGTGGCCAAAATGTACGTGAACGAAATTTTCAGCGGGTTGCACCCAGACAATAAACCGGTTGCACGCCGTTTTGAGAACAAGTACAAATACAATAAGATGCTGGTGGAACGTGACATAACAGTTTACTCTTCCTGCGAACATCATTTTGTACCGATTATCGGGAAAGCGCACGTTGCCTACATTCCGAATGAACACGTAATTGGCCTCTCCAAACTTAACCGCATAGTACATTACTATGCCCGCCGCCCGCAGGTGCAGGAGCGCATGACGATGCAGATAGCAAATGAACTGAAGCAGGCCCTGCAGACAGAAAATGTGGCTGTGATGATAGAGGCTGACCATTTGTGTGTGATGAGCCGTGGCGTAGGCGATGTAAGCAGCAGCACGATAACTGCCGAGTACTCCGGCCTTTTTGATGAACAGGAATACCGTACAGAGTTCCTGTCACACATTCGCAGTAAGAGCTAATCCTCCCCTTGCACCCTCGGCTTCACCAATTAAGCTGCTTATTTAACTCCTGCTCAATATTAGAGAACTTAAATATACCTGTATTGCGTATAGGGGAAACAATGCCTAAACATGCTCAAGAATTATTATGTCTGGTAAAATATTAATAACAGGTGGTTCGGGATTAGTCGGGATGCGTCTGTCAGAGATGCTCATCGACCAGGGCTACGAAGTAGCCCACCTGAGCCGGAACCCTGACAAGGTCTCCAACTATAAAACCTTTAAGTGGGATGTAAAGGAAGGGGCCATCGATGAGAATGCTATTACGTATGCCGACTATATCGTGCACCTGACAGGCGCCAGCGTGGCAGCCGAGAAGTGGACGGAAGACCGGAAAAAAGAAATCATCAACAGCCGCGTGCAAAGCACAAACCTGCTTTACAGGTGCCTGAACGAGGTAAACCACCACGTAAAAGGTTTTATTTCAGCTTCAGGCATAAACGCTTATGGCGACTCCGGCGATCAGCTGGTGTCGGAAGAGAGCACCACCGGCGACGATTTTCTGGCGGAGGTGTGCAAAGTGTGGGAGGCATCGGCCTGGCAGATGCATGAACTGAACCTGCGAACTGTTATTTTCAGGTTAGGCATTGTGCTGAGCGTGAAGGGAGGAGCCCTGCCCCAGATGGCCAGACCTGTTAAACTGATGGCAGGCGCTACACTGGGCTCCGGCAAGCAGTATATGTCCTGGATACACATAGACGATGCCTGCCGCCTCTTTATCAGGGCCATAGAAGACCCCCAGTTTTCTGGTTTATACAATGCTGTGGCGCCACACCCTGTCACAAACAAAGAGTTCATGAAAGAACTGGCCGAGGCCATGAAGAAGCCGATGGTACTTCCCAAAGTGCCTGCCTTTGCTATTAACCTGGTTATGGGCGAAATGAGTGAGGTGGTACTGGCCAGCCTGCGTGTAAGCGCTAACAAGGTACTACAAACAGGCTTTACCTTTGAGTATAACTATTTAGAAGAGGCGCTGGAGTCTTTTTATGAGGAGGAGAAAAATTGATAAAAATCTACTAAGCAAAGAGACCTGGGTTTATTAAAAGCATAAAAAGAGAGGGCCAGCTACGTGTAGCTGGCCCTCTCTTTTTATGCCTATCTTCAAGCTGGTATTACAAAATGTTTCCTCCCACATTCAGGAGCTCCAGCATTTCATCCAGTGCAGTGGAATCCGGCTCAGCCCGCCTTGGCAGCACAGTAGTACAGTTATACTTTTTGCTGATTTCGACGGTCGGCCCCGGGAAGCGGCCCAGGGTATAGCCCAAATCTTTGTCTTTATAAATTCGCTCCATGTAAAGGCCAAACATCGGCAGTGCCGTTTTGGAGCCCTCGCCCAGCTGCGATGTACGGAAGTGTATACTGCGGTCTTCGCCACCCACCCAAACACCCGTCACCAGGTCTTTTGTAACTCCCATAAACCAGCCGTCAGAGTGGTTGGAGGTAGTACCTGTTTTACCGCCTATTTCATTGCCGTTCTTCCAAAGGTCATATTCCCAAAGGGCCTGCGAAGTGCCACCCGGCTCCTCCATACCACCTTTCAGCATGTGCACCATCAGGAAAGCAGTTTCTTCGCTCAGTACTTTCTTCTGCTTCGGCACAAACTGGTGAATCAGGTTACCATTGCGGTCTTCGATGCGGGTGATGAACATCGGCTCCGTATGGAATCCCTGGTTCGGGAACGTACTGTAAGCGCCTACCATATCAAAGATAGAAACATCACTGGGGCCAAGGCCAATAGAAGGCACCTCCTGCAGCGGGCTCGTGATGCCCAGGCGGTGCGCGTACTTCACTACTGTCTCCCAGCCTACTTTCTCTGTGAGCTGTGCCGTTACGGAATTCACTGACTTACCCATGGCGCGACGCAAGGTCATAGGGGCACCGGTATACTCCCAGTCAGCATTGGTAGGCGACCAGTTCATTTTCTTGCCATTCTCCACATAGTTGATGGTGATGCGCTTATCTACAATCTTATCGCAAGGAGAATAGCCATTGTCGATGGCAGCCACATACACAAAGGGCTTGAAGGTAGAACCCGGCTGCCGGCGCGCCTGCTTCACATGGTCGTATTTGAAGTACTTGAAATTGATACCCCCTACCCAGGCTTTAATATGCCCGGAGTATGGGTCCATCGTCATCATGCCACCGTGCAGAAAATGCTTGTAATAGGCCAGCGAGTCCAGTGGGCTCATTGTCACTTTCTTTTCCAGCGAATCGTTGTCCCAGGTAAACACCATCATCTCACGCGGAGTATTCAGCTCCTTATTAATGGCCTTCAGGTCATCCCCGTGCTTTTTCTTCAGGCGCTGGTAATAGGCTGTACGTTTGATGGTTTCTTCAATGAAACCGGGTATCTCACGGTCTTTCTCATCCACCCAAGGATTTTTGCCCTCCCAATGGTTATCAAAGCGGCGCTGCAGCGTACGCATGTGCTCCTCCATGGCTGCCTCGGCATGTGCCTGCATCCTGGAGTCGATGGTGGTGTATATTTTAAGGCCGTCACGGTAAAGGTCATAGCCATTCTCCTTCGTCCACTCCTTCAGGTAGTCGGCCACGGCACCTCTGAAATAAGTGGCAGGGCCATCATAGTGGTTCTCCACTTTATACTCCAGCACCAAAGGCAACTGGCTAAGCGAGTCAGCCTGTGCAGGAGTAACGTAGTTATACTTTGCCAACTGCCCCAGCACGGTATTACGGCGTCGGGTGGCATTCTCAGGATTAAATTTGGGGCTGTAATAAGTGGGTGCTTTCAGCAGGCCTACCAGCACAGCAGCCTGCTCTGTTTTTAGGCTATCAGGTGAAGTGTTGAAAAAAGTTTTGGAGGCAACCTTGATACCAAACGAGTTTGAACCGAAATCTACGGTATTCAGGTACATTGCCAGGATTTCCTCCTTGGTGTACCGCTGCTCCAGCTTAATGGCTGTCAGCCACTCTTTGGTTTTGGCAATAACCAGGCTGATGCCCGGAACATGCCCCAGCACACCTTTGGAGGTGTCTGTACGGGTTTTATAAAGGTTTTTGGCTAGCTGCTGCGTAATGGTACTGGCGCCGCGGGCATCGCCCTGCAAGCTACCGTATACAGCCGACATGATGGCGGCAGGGTCAATACCGGTGTGTTCGTAAAAGCGAATATCTTCTGTGGCAACCAGCGCCTTGATTAGCATCGGGGAAAGGCTGTCGTAGCCTACCGGGCTGCGGTTTTCCTTAAAGTACTTTCCAATCAGCTTCCCATCTGACGTATAAAGCTCAGAGGCCTGATCAGACCGGGGGTTTTCCAGCTTGTCAAGGCTTGGTGAGGAACCAAACAGGTAAAGCAGGTTATTGTCCACGCTCAACAGGTAGCCTAACACAAAGGCGAAGCCCAGAAAGAAAACTTTCCAGGCAAACCCGATCACGCCTTTAAATATTGACCTCTTCGGTTTTTCTATCTTTTCTTGCTCCTTCAGCATTGTCATCAAACAGAGGGCACCCTCTTTAAATTCCCTTTCACGCTCTTACAAGCAACTGCAAATATACCTTTTGTACACAACAACTAAGATTTAACACTACAAAACTTAGTGAAGCCAGTTTTCGGAGTTACCTCTGCTAAATAGGTCGCATTTTACTCGCAAATTTAGGAAAAAGGTCGCAAGCTTTGACTTCCTCCCTATTCTTAAATTCTTTTACTGGAACTGGTCTATTTATGCTAAAAAGATGAAAAGTAGTTTTCAACACAAGAAGCTTTTCACATATCAACTTATCAACACAGAGAGACTACCAAGGCATCAAAAGAGGCTTTTTAAGCATCATATCCATTAACTTTAATATTATAGGTAACCTATGTATGTTATCCACGGTGTGGATAACTATGTGGACTACACCACAAAAACGGCCCTGCCTGCTATTTGGGAGGGTGTGCATAAATTGAACAACTTTCGCCCCGACTTTCAAGTTCAATTTTATATATTTGAGTAACAGAGCTAATCCAAGTTCTTTGATTTATTGTTGTTTTACTCTCAATTCTGATGCCTATGTGCAAGAGGAAAAAGAGGGGTAACAAAAGCAAAAGGCCAGACGGCAATAGGAACAGCCGTTCCAAGCCATCTGACCTTGAGCCTGAGTTACCTCAACATCACCCTAAGAGGGTGATAGCTAAGTCCATAAAGCGTGCGTTCGCCAAAACTAACTCGCTTTTCTGGACTCTCTTTGAAGTTACTGCGAGAGCAGCCTTCAAATACATACTGTTCGATTCCGATATCGAACTATAACCACAAAATCAGGTGTAGACCCCAAGGGTTTGCACCTTTTTTTTTGCTTTATCTTAATCGAGAGTTTTAGAACACTTCGGTACTGTAAATTTACAGTACTGTTAACAATGATACGTGAAAATCTTAATGAAGTCAACAATATTCTCAATGATACTAATGATGAAGATGTTGATGACGATGAAGACAATACTGAAAGAAATAGTGAGCAAAAAGAGGAAGCTCGTAAGGAGGCAGAAGATAAGATATAAGTTAAGCTCTTTTGCAACCCCTACCACCACCGCTGAAAAGCCTTCAATAACTTAGCAATTAGAAAGTGTAGTAACACAGGTTAAGTTATTAAACTAAGCTTGTGGCTCTTTCACACTCTATCTGTAGCTCTTAGCCATAAAGTAAGAGACCATACATTCTATCCCATATATTTGTTCGTCCAACAGACTTTGTTTAGGCTGGTACTTAACCAGTTCAGCAAAGTACTTACAAGTTGTTTTCACCTCTATACAAATGACTCATATTGTAGGCTTACCTGAAGTTCGGCCATTTAAAAGTTGTAAAAACTACTAACTTTAAATGGAATGAAAAAGACAAAGTTTACCGAGACACAGATTATCAAGGC
>NZ_BAAGXV010000020.1:0-11876 GCF_054779655.1 Pontibacter brevis | reverse complement strand
AGTTGCTACAAGATATGAGAAATTAGCCGTCAGTTTCTTAGCGATGCTGAAGCTGGCTTTTATTAGGTTTTACCTGAAAAAGTATTCATCAGACACACCCTAGTTAAGGCATGGCTTTAGGTGTGGTGGGCAGAGAGTTGACAGTGCGTTTTATCAAAATCCAACCGATTGGATTTTAAGTCCCGTAAAGAAGGTAGATTTGTACGGTAGTTTTCCGTGCTGCCAGGTTAAGCAATTGAAATCATGAGTGAGCGAAATTCTTTATTTTATACTATATTAACTGCAAAGTGCCCGAGATGCCGGGAAGGGAGAATGTTTCCGGAAGGTACTTTGTATAGTACTAAGTTTGCGGATATGCACGATCACTGCGGGTGTTGCGGACAATCCTTTGAGCCGGAGCCCGGCTATTACTACGGCGCGATGTACGTTAGCTTTGGCTTTAACGTAGCTGTTTTCCTGGTTTGTTTAGCCCTGCTTTATCAGATTGTGGAGGAAGTAACAATGGGCATGATGATAGGCGTTGTCACTATTGTAGTCGTCGGTCTCTTACCTGTTATCTTCAGGTTGTCCAGGGCACTCTGGATTAACATATTTATTCGGTATGAAGGGCCTTGCAATGAAATTCCAAAGAAAAAGCCAGGTTATCAGGATATAGAGGAACCGTTGTAAGGGCTGGCGTTAAACCGGCACCACCAAACACAAAAGAAGTTGGCTTTTGCCAATCATTTTATGCAGAAAAAAGGGGCTGCTCCGAATCCGGAACAGCCCCTTACATATATATAGAAAGGAATGATACAGTTAGGCTTGCTTTACCAACTGTACTTCTCCCTGGATTTTCAGTTCTTCACCCAGCATCACGCCGCCTGTTTCAAGTGCTGCATTATAGCTGATGCCCCAGTCCTTGCGGTTGATCTTTCCGCTGATAGAAAAACCTGCTTTCACGTTTCCCCAAGGGTCAGTGGCTATACCATTGTCTTCCACGGTCAGTTTTACTGGTTTGGTGGTATCTTTAATGGTTAAATCTCCAAACAGATGGAAAGTGTCTTCGTCAATTCTTTCTACCTTGGTAGATACAAACTTCAGGTTCGGGTGCGTATCAGTGCCAAAGAAATCAGCATTACGTAGGTGGGCATCACGCTGCTCGTTGCTGGTGTCAATAGAAGCAGCCTCAATGTTGGCCACCACGCTTGCGTTGGTAAAATCATCACCCTCTGCTACAGCCTCTGCATCAAACTTCGTGAACTTGCCTGTCACGTTAGAAATCATCATGTGCTTTATTTTAAAACCAAGCTCGCTGTGCGTTGGGTCTAAAGTCCATTTTGTTGTTGCCATACTATTTTTGTTCTCTTTATTTCGTACTAAGTATTGTTCGTTTATCGCTTGCACCTTATTGGTAGAAGCGAGTGCAAATTTCGGGATAATAACCTGCGGCCTCAATACCAATAATCCCTGAAAAAGAACCAATTTTACGGTTCCTGTATTTGCCCTTGCCCTAAAGCGTAAAGTGTAATGTGGTTTGGTGCAATAAAATAACCAAAAAGAAATATTGTTGTTTTGATATAAGCTTTATAAGAGAAGAAGAAAGATGCCTGTTACTCCTCCCTTCGATGCTGCTACTGCCCCTATGATGGACATCGGGTCCACTATCCGGTACTATTTGTCGCAGAAGAAAAAAGAGCAGCAGACCTTCGGGATGAACAAGTACGAAACCTTGGATTATAGTGGCGACTTTGCGGTACTGAGCAATGAGGGAGGCACAGCCAGCGGTCCACCTATTAAAACCGACCATTATGCGCTGATTCTGTGCCTGAGGGGTAGCAGCACCAAAACAGTCGGGCAGTTTACTTTTGAAGTAAAGCCTAATACGATTCATTTAGTGTCTCCCGGTATTATCAACTCTTATGAAGGCTCTTCACCTGACCTGCTCCTCTACATGCTGCTGTTCCGGCGTGAGTTCCTGGATGAGAGCTTCATCAATGCCTCTGTAGTGGATAACCTGCTCCAGATGAATCCTGATTACCCGCCGGTGTATGACCTGGACACGTACAGCTTTAGCGCTATGAAAGCAGGCATGCAGAAAATAAATGATGAGTTTGACAGGGGAAGTGCTTTTCACCTGAACATCATCCGGCTGCAGACGCTTCAGTTACTTTACGAGATGAACAGGGCCTGTGAAGCTTGTCTGTTAAGCTTCACCAAGCACATGAACAGGCAGTACCAGCTTACGCACGCTTTTAAAATGCTTGTAGAAGAGAACTTTCTTATAAAGCGGACAGTGAACGAATATGCTGATTTATTGAATATCTCCGCCAAGCATCTGAGCGAGTCTGTTAAAAAGGAGTCGGGGGAGAGTGCACTGGAGATCATCCACAGGAGGTTACTCCGGGAGGCACAGTACCTGCTTAGGTATTCCTCTATGAGCATCAAAGAAGTTGCTGTTCATCTTAAATTTGATACCGCTTCGCACTTCAGCCGCTTTTTCAAACAGAAAACAGGATTGAATCCGAGCCAGTACAATTCGGTTGCCGTGGTTTAGGTAGCGCACAATATTGCATGTCAGGGATTCGGTACGACAGCAGCTTCGCTAAAGCCTGTAGCTAACAGTGCAAGTGTTAGCCCGAGTTTTCAAACCGTAGCCTGTATCTGTACAGCTGGCTTTTTTGCCATACTTCTCAAAACACGCCACAGCATAGGAGGCCTGAGTAAGGACGTGGGCGGCTCTATCATGTTCAGAACCTGAAGGAAAGCGGCTCCTACTACCGGGTCGTGGTGCGTGGCGCGGTGTACCTTATCAATATAGGCATTTATCCAGTCTGTTCCGGGTGCTTTCTTCCCTTTTGTTTCCGGGAAGCGGAAGTCTTCGCCCACAGCGGTCTGCCATGGGATAGAAACAATCTTCGCCACTTTTTTGAAATAAGGCTTGTAAATATTGCGGAGGCTGGCTTGTTCCTTCAGCAGTTGATCTAATGCGGCGGCTTGCAAGGCAGCGGAGGTCATGCGCTGCCCGTAAAGTGGGTTAAAGCTACAAACGGCGTCGCCCAGCACCAGGTACCTATCCGGAAAGTTTTCCAGCTTTTCATAGTGACGCCGTAAGCTGGCTGGAAACTTATAGGTAATGATGTCAGAAAGCGGCGTAGAGGTTGTGATGATGTTGTAGACGTCAGGGGCAGGTAAGCTTTTGGCAAACGCTTTAAATCCTTCCTCGTCTGCTGGTGCGTGGTGGCCGTGCCATCCTCCCTGTCGTAGCCGCCGCCGTCGTAGTGTGCTGCCCAGTCCTGCGCGCCTGTGGTGGCGTTGTAGCGAACGGTGATATAGTCACCGTTGGCGGCGCCTGTGACGTACACCCCGCCGGTATTGTCGGTTGCGATGGCGACAACTGTCGAATGGTCTTCGAACTGCACCGCCCAGAGTTGCTGCCCGGAGGGAGCATATTTAACGGTGGCAATTCTTTGTATCCCGTTCTTCTCGCTTATCCCCGTCACATAGCTGTTGCCTGCTGCATCCACAGCCAAGGCTATTGCCTGGTTATCGGCGCTTGTACTTGCTGTGCCATCATAGCGCCGGGCCTACTCCACTGTTGGCAGCTGGGCGAGCGCCGGGAAACACACAAAAAGAAACAGAAGGACCTGAAGGCCTGAGTTTAGTATGCTTTTCTTCATAGCTTTTAAAGATTGGTTGAGTATGTAAGAACTGATATGTGTACTGTGTCTCCTGCCAGCGCGGCAGACCAGAGAAGAAGCAACAGGGTGGTAAGATAGGAGAGTAGGGTACTGTTGTAGGTGCTTGTATATATTACGTGATTTTAGACATAATAACTATAAATATTTTGTTAATAGTGTCTTCTTAACTTTGTCCGTGTATCTGGCCATGCTTCGCTTCTTCTGTATAGTTTCCGCTGATCTGTTAAGATGAATCACGATAGGGAGGTGTACATAATTGGCTGCGTGTGGTTTCAGGAACTTTACCCTGTTCGTTCATTACCCTGCTTTCGATAGTCTTTACTGCCACACAGGCTAACCTGCTGACGCCTTTTAGAAGTGTAATCTGCGCTGCACAGCACCAGAAATGCTCTGCTGAGCCGTTAGCTTCAGGTAACAAAAATTTCAGCGTTAGAGAGACAAAAAATATTGAATGAATAATAGGTTTATTTATATAATTATTTTAACTTTTAAGTAAATTATAAAGTATAGTTCTATCAACGCTATTTTCTGTCACAACTGTTTTGTGCTTCCCCTTACAAGCTCAATAACAGCGTATATCATGGAACCCCGGGCTTAGTCATCTAAGTAGCACGTTTTTACCCTCCAGAAATTCTTAAATAAAGTTTAGTAAAGCTTTCAGGTTGCTTCACGAGGCTGCATATAGTTTTAAATGCAGCTGTACATTGAATCCGGTTAAGACCGTTTTTTTGCTCCGGTTGTGCAGTCTCATTTCTAATCTTTCTACCAGGTTACTTTTATTTTAAATCTTGCTATATGCTGAAGGTCTTACAAAAATCAGTTCTACTGCTACTGCTGGCTCTGACCCTCCCCACAGTGGAGGCCTTTTCGCAGGCAGCCGTTACGGTATCCGGACAGGTGGTGGATGCCAGAACAAGAGAGCCCCTGGCGGGCGTGAACATTTATGTACAGGACAGGATGACGGGTACCTGCACCGACAGCAAAGGCTGGTATTCGCTGACCACCAACACGCCTACACCTTTCACCCTCGTGTATTCCATAGTCGGTTTCCAGTCGCAGGAAATAAGCATCACGGAAAGCAGGTCTGACTTGAATGTAGGCCTGGCGGAAGGAAATGTGCTGGGTTCTGAAGTGGTGGTAACAGCCTCCAGGGTGGAGGAAAACATCATGCGTTCGCCCGTGAGCGTGGAGAAAATGGATGTACGGGCGATACGTGAAACACCAGCTGCCAGCTTTTATGAAGGCCTGCAGAACCTGAAGACAGTGGACATCATCACGACCAGGCTGGGCTTTAAGATTATCAATACCCGTGGCTTTATGAGCACCTCCAACAACCGTTTTGTACAGTTTATTGACGGAATGGACAACCAGGCACCAGGCCTCAACATCCCCGTTGGGAACATGGTAGGAATTTCTGACCTGGATGCCGAAAGCGTGGAAATAATACCTGGCGCTGCTTCAGCCCTTTACGGGCCCAACGCCTTTAACGGTGTGATAAACATGACCAGCAAGAATCCTTTCGACTACCAGGGACTGAGTGCGATGGTGAAACTGGGGGTGAACCATGTGGATGGCCAGGATGCATCGCCAAGCCCGATGTACGAAGGTATGTTCCGGTACGCGAAAGCCTTCAACAACCGTTTTGCCTTTAAAGTGAATTTGTCTTACCTCCAAGCGCTTGACTGGCATGCCACCAGTACCGAGAACGTAGATCCTTTGTCTTATGCAACGGAAGGCAGCAACCGCAACAACCCGGCTTATAATGCCCTGCATGTTTATGGGGATGAGGCCGTAACCAGCTTGCCGATTGGGCCTTTGGGCTGCCGGTGCGGGTGGCCCGTACAGGTTACATGGAAGAAGACCTGGTGGATTACAATACCTATAGCCTGAAGGGTGACGCAGCGCTGCATTATCGGGTAACAGAGAAGGTAGAGCTAGTTTACCATTATAAATACGGTGCAGGTACCGCTGTATACCAGGCTGCAAACCGCTATGCCATTAAAAACTTTACACTGCAGCAGCACAAGCTGGAACTGAGGGGCAAGAACTACTTTGCCCGTACTTATTCCACCTTTGAGAACTCCGGGGACTCCTACGATTCCCGCTTTCTGGCCCTTAACCTGAACCGGTCCTGGAAAAGTGACCAGCAGTGGTTTCAGGAGTATGCGGCTGCCTACCTGGGAATGGTGCCGGACCAGGCGCCGGGCGATCATGACATAGCACGTAGTTTTGCAGACAGGGGCCGCCTGATACCCGGCACACCTGAGTTTGACCGGGAGAAAGAACGCCTGCAAAACCTGACAGACTTCAGAAGGGGGGCAAAGTTCAACGACCAGACCAGGATGTATCATTCAGAAGGCCAGTATGACTTCAGCAGCTGGACAGGAAAGGTGGTGGACCTGCAGGTGGGTGGAAACTACAGGCTGTATGACCTCAATTCAAACGGAACCATCTTCAGCGACACCACCGGCAATGACATTACCATCTACGAGTATGGAGCCTATGCACAGGCCATCAAACGGCTTCTTGACGACAGGCTGAAAATCACTACTGCGGTACGACAAAACGAGAACTTCAAGGGGCGGTTTACGCCAAGGGCCTCAGCTGTGCTTACTGTGGCCGTGAATCATAATTTCAGGGCCTCCTTCCAGACCGGCTTCCGCAATCCCACTACCCAGGATCAGTTTATATTCCTGAATGTGGGCCAGGCCATACTGGTAGGAGGGGTGCCGGCCACCAGCCGCGGTCTTAATTTATGTGGCCCAGGTTCCAACACCATCACCCTGTCATCGGTGCAGGCTTTTGGAAACCAGGTGCAAATGGACGTAATAGGAGGAACGAACAGTTCAAGGGCTGTTATCCAGAATGCAGGTATACTGCAGGCAGGAGAAGTAGATTATGTGAAGCCGGAGCAGGTGCGGTCGTATGAGGTAGGATACAAGGGACTGCTGCTCGATAAGTCCCTGATGTTTGATGTGAACTATCATTACAGCACTTACAGGGACTTCATACTGGGTACAACCGTGGTTCAGACGGAAAGTGATATCCAGACAAACCCACAGGCCGCTGCCTTCGATATTGCCCTGAGCCGTTTCCAGCCTTACCAACTTTATACCAACGCCGACCAGCGGGTGTCGGCACAGGGCGCCGCGCTGGGTGTTACCTATACCCTGGCCGGCTACACGTTTAGCGGCAAGGTTGGAAGCGGTGTCCTTGCTGGGGTTGAGCTCCTGCATCTCCTTCATGGCCTTCAGGCCCAGTGGCGTGGCGTCATTGTCCAGGCCCAGCATGTTGGCAGAGAAGTTCATCAGGATGAGCCAAACACCGGGTGGTTTTTCGGGATGTCAGGGAACAGGCGGTTGAAGAACGGACCTGCAACTCTGGCGAAAACAGCGATGATGCCGCCCCGCTCACCCACCTTCATCAGCCCCAGCCAGAGCGTCATCACCCCCGTCAGGCCCAGCGAAATTTTAAAGCCGAGCTAGGGATTGTCGAAGGTGCTGGTGACAAGCTCCTGGAAAATGCCGGTGTTCTGGAAAAAGATAAGCTGAAATAAAGCAGCAGCTGCTCTAGATTGATGAAGTAACCGGGCGGCTACAGCCACTTCTTCCGCTTGAAGTACCACAGGAAGCCAAGGGAGGAGAGCACCATCATGGCCAGTGCAAAGGGGTATCCAAGCTTCCAGTTGAGCTCAGGCATAAACTCAAAGTTCATCCCGTAGATGCTTGCAATAAGCGTGGGCGGCATGAACACTACCGTTACCACGGTGAAGATCTTGATTACCTGGTTTTGCTCAATGTTTACCAGACCCAGGAAAGTGTTCTGCAGGTATTCCAGACGCTCGAAACTAAATTGCGTGTGCTGCAGCAGGGAGTTGATGTCTTTGAGGATGATGCGCAGGCGCTCTTTCTCCGGCTCGCTTACCAGGGTGCTCTTCAGCAGGGAGGAAACCAGGCGCTGCTTGTCTACAATACTTCCACGTATTAAGATGGTGTTTTCCTGCGACTCGGTTATCTGAATCAGTACCTCTTCTTCTATGGATCTTTCTTTTACCAGTTGCCGGCTAATCTTGTTGGTGGAGCGCGTCAGGTACTCGATAAAGTCAGCATCCAGGTCGATCTGGGTTTCCAGTATCAACAACCATATCTGAAGCGCCTTGCTGTTGATAGCCGTAAAGGTTTTAAGCTTCCGCACTGTTTCGGCAAACGACTTTAGATCGCTGCGCCGCAGTGTAAAGAGTACATCCCCTTTCAGGATGAAAGAAACCTGGTTGGTGTTGTAGGTGGCTCCCCTGTTCACCACAAAAGCACTGTTGGCCTCAAACCCGGTGCTGTCTTCAAAAAAGCGGGAGCTACTTTCAATTTCCGCAGCCTCCTGGGGAGTAAAAAACTCGATGCCGTACTGGTCTTCCACCCATTTTTGTTCCTCCTCCGTGGGTTCCTGCAGATCTATCCAAACGGTTTTGCCCTTTCCACCTGCATCCAGGAAATCAGGGTTTTTCTCCCAGAATAGCTCATTGTCTTGTATATAGAAGGATCTGATCATGGCCGGTACTCTTAACGGTTTACATTGGCTTGCGGTTAAGGGGGCAAAGGTAGGCAAAGCCCTTGTTTGTTCTTGTTACTCCTCTTATAAATTTTCTTGAAGCCGGGAAGGTTTCAGGCTGGTCAGTTTGCGTATTATTGTTTCATAATAAAAAAGACGCAGCATGAGAAGCACAATTGTACCCCTGGAAACAGCAGGCTGGGAGTGGATAGATCTGGAAAGCCCTACAGAGAAGGAACTGCAGGAGGTGGCAACCCAGTATGCCCTCCATCGTGCCTCCGTCATTGATTCGCTGCAGCCGGAGCACCTGCCCAAATACGAGGCCATCGGGGAGACCGCCTTTATGATACTCCGGACTTATGACACCAATGCACATCAGGAAGCAGACACAATTCAGGAGCTTACGAATAAAATTGCCATCTTCTTCTCTGAGAAATACATCATCACCATACACCGCCACCCTGTGGAGCTGATCCGGGAGGTGAAAGAAAAGCACGTTGACACTAAACGTGTAAGAACAACGCCTGACCTGCTCATTAAGCTGGTAAAGGCTGCCTTCAAAACATTTGAGGTGCCGGCGCAGAAACTGGCTGAGGAGCTGGATTATTACGAGGAAAAAACTTTCCTGAACCAGCGTATGCCGCCCCTCACGAAAGGCCTGTACCACCTGAAACGCAAGGCTACCGTGTGCCGGCGCGTACTCCGCCTGTCGGAGGTTATTATAAGTAACATCCAGTTAGGTGAGTTTCATCCTGTCGAGGTGCAGGACCTGCGGGACCTTTATGTGCATGTGGAGACACAGTATGCGGAGGTAAACGATGGTACCAACCACCTGATTAACACCTATATCTCCCTGTCTTCCCAGAAAACCAATGAGGTAATGCGGGTGCTTACTATCTTCTCGGCCTTCTTCCTGCCGCTCACCTTTATTGTAGGTATCTACGGGATGAACTTCGAGTTTATGCCTGAGTTGGAGAAGCGGTACGGCTACCCTGCGGTAATGGCCGTGATGATACTCGTGACTCTCAGTATTTACCAGTGGTTCCGGAGGAAAGGGTGGCTGTAGTAACGCGTAACGCGATTTACCAGGTGCTGCGTTTGCTTTGCCCGTGCGGAATAAGGAAGATATTCCATAGCTGTTAATATCGTATTATAATAGAAAGAAGGCAAAACGCTGGCAGCCAATGGGAAGCCCCAGAAAAGGAGGCATCCACTTGTCGGGTTGAGCAAGTGAAAGAAATAATAGAGGCCAAACGTCTCCTTCCATTTGAGTGTTCCTCCGTGTATACTAATTTAGGCGCCGCAAAAAGAATGTAGCTTATGGTTCCTCATCTTCACCTCCAGAACGTGTACCAGGATGACTATGCTAAGGTCGAGGTGGATAAAACTGCCAGGTTCTTATATACAGAGTGGTTCCTCCACCCGGACAGCCAAGCGCTGCGGCGCAATTTTAAAAGGATGGCTGACATTGCTGTCGAAACGAAAAGCCTGTACTGGCTTAGTGATGCGCGGGCCATCCGCTATCTTGAATTTGCCGACCAAAACTGGATGCTGAGCGAAGTCGTGCCGATGCTCAACATAAGCCAGCTGCTTAAGTTTGCCTGCCTCACTACATCCAGGCTCAGGTCCGCCACCAGCTTCTTCAGTTGACGGTTCTCCTCCTCCAGCTGCCGCAGCTTGCGCAATTCACTAACCCCTAAACCACCGTATTTTTTCTTCCAGTTATAGAAGGTAGCCTCTGATATACCCATCTTGCGGCACACTTCTGCCACAGAAACGCCTGTCTCTGACTGCTTGATGGCGAAGATGATCTGCGCCTCGGTAAACTTTGATTTCTTCATGGCAATTCGCTTTTGGTTCTATACGATTATTGCCCGTTTTCTCTACTTTTAAACTGTCCGGTTTTGGGGGGGAGGTCAGGGTCTCCACCTAGGACCAGAAGCTGGAGCTGCAGCTTGACGCCCTCACCCGCCACGGCTGCGGACAGATATTCCGAGAGAAGAAATCAGGCAAGAGCAAGGAGCGCCCGGAGCTGGAGAAGATGATAAGCCAGCTTAGGAGCGGCGACACAGTGGTGGTGTGGAAGCTGGACAGGCTGGGCCGCTCACTGCGGGACCTGATAGACCTGGTGTCGGAGTTTAAGGAAAGAGGGGTGGAGTTTGTGAGCCTGCAGGACGGCATCAACACGGCCACCCCCACCGGTAGGTTCACCTTCAACATCTTCGCCTCACTGGCAGAGCTCGAGCGGGAAATCATTCGCGAAAGAACAAAGGCGGGACTTGATTCAGCGAAAACCAGGGGAAGGAAGGGCGGCAGACCCACAGGCCTGTCAAAAGCAGCCATGGAGAAGGCAAAGTCCGCCAGGATACTCTTTGATTCCGGAACAAAGACAGTGGAGGAGATAGCTAAGATTCTTGGCATCGGCAGGGCTACCTGCTACCGCTACATCCAGAGCACAAGTGAAGGAGCTTGAGGGGGGCAGCGACGCTAGGGGTGTAACCAGGGGAATGTGAATTCTTATATTCGTATATATAAATAAAAATTGTATCGCTAACCTCTGAACTATGGCACTAGCCCTTACCCTGACCGGCATCATGTTATTAGTGTGCACTCTGTGCAGCGCCCTTGTTTTTCTTCTGAGCAATGAAGAAGAGCCGGACAGAGGCTTACGGCTGGGCGCGAAAACCAGACGCTACTGTCCTGCGCATAGTGACGGGGGGCAATCAGCAGGACAGCTCCGCACCCTTGCCTCAGCATAATGCCAAGGAGATGGCACAGGAAAGCCTCAGGCATGAAATACGTGCATAGGCATAAAGCAGCGTCGCCGCATGAGCAGCTGTTGAAGTAGGAATACACCAATTCTCACAGAAAATCGGCTGTAAATTGCCGTTTGGCTGATTTTTATTTCACCTGTTGCTGAGCCGCCAAGGCTCAGGAAGACCCAGGAATGATTCAGGAAGACCCAGGAATGATTCAGGAAGACCCAGGAATGATTCAGGAAGACCCAGGAATGATTCAGGAAGACCCAGGAATGATTCAGGAAGACCCAGGAATGATTCAGGAAGACCCAGGAATGATTCAGGAAGACCCAGGAATGATTCAGGAAGACCCAGGAATGATTCAGGAAGACCCAGGAATGATTCAGGAAGACCCAGGAATGATTCAGAAGTGATGGGCAGCGTTTTGTTGCTCCCGGTTGCCGTCTGATTCTGAACGATCCTACTCCTATACCTGATAAACACTAAAACTTGTATCGGGAAAACGGGGGGCTGGGACACAAGCAACAGTGAATCGTCTGAAAAAAAGTTGACAATTGGTCTCGTTTTGAATAAAGCCGAACGAATGTTGTTAATCCTCTTCCCGTTGCCTGTGACTGCCGGTAGAGGCTCCCGCCTGTGGGTAATGTAGTGCCGTTACATGAATACTAGAGCATTGAGACCCAAAGCAGGTGGAGCAAATAGTGCTGATTTAAGGTAAAGCCCATAACTTTGGAGTTGGAATGAGAGTTGGTGCTGATTTCGTGTACCAAAGTCAGCATGAAAGCTCAGAGGCTGTTTTGATTTAGTTGAGTAAAAAAATAGGTGCCGGTTGTTGGGTAAGAAAAGTTTGCAGACTTATGGCTTACCCAAGCGACTTAACCGACACCCAATG
>NZ_BAAGXV010000019.1:0-68906 GCF_054779655.1 Pontibacter brevis | reverse complement strand
CCGCATCGCCACCCGATACGACAAGACTGCCTCTAGCTTTCTGGCATTCCTGCACCTGGCTGCAGCCATGACACTGCTGCTATAATTGTCAACGCAGCCTAGAAGGTTTATGTAAGAACTCAGTACAATAAGGACATAGATGTGCAGAAAGATCAGGAAGTTTAGCTGCGGATGTGCTCATATCAGAGGTACCAGGTAAAGCACATGGAAAAGCTTTATGTGTGTGCAAAACAGGGGAATAATAAGACTGCACTACAGCGCTTACATTTTAACCCAGGAAGGAAGCTGAATCTGGATATTTTTATTCATCTCCGGGTCTACAACCCAGCTTTCAGGGGCTATTACTACCTTTTCTGGGTTCTTGTTTAGAAATGCCCCCCACCAGCTGAAGGTGCTGTTCGCTATAATGTTGTGGCGGCACTGGCTCATGGCATCTAACTCCAGGTAATCTTTTGTCCCACCCTCAATATCCACGAATGTCATCGGGGCATCCATCTTTAAATTATCTTTTGCCCAGTCTAAATCATCAGAAAAGACGAAGTAATGCGGGTCCTTCACAATGCTGTTCATATAGCCCATTGCCCTTTCGTAATACGTTATCGGCATTACGCCATAAAAAGCGAGATTGTTTGGATCGTTTACATAATCACCTCTCCTGATATGCATAGAAACTGAAGCATCATTCTCCCTGATAGCTTTCAAGGAACTTATAAAGGAGGTTGCGGCAGTTTTTTTTAGCGTTAGCTCTTGTTGTATTCCTGTATCGAGGTTCTCATAATACTTATAGTGTTGCCAGAAGCCTTCCAGCAGCACGCTCGAGGAGATCATCATCAAATCAGGTTCATACCTCCAATATTCACTTTCTATAAAATACTTCCGCTTATACTTGGGCCGGCGCTGGTCTATTTTCCGATACAACTTTGCATACAGGGAGCTGCTATAATATTCTCCAATAAGTTTGTCTACCTCACTTTCAGTGGCAAGAACTTCCTCTATATTGAAGTGGTGTAACTTATAGCTTCTTCCGTCTTCTTTTCCCAAGTTAGAGATGTACAGTTTTAGCGTTGTCTTGTTTTTGTTAGCCAGCTGTTTTCCCATAACATACTGGAAAAGCTGATTACCTAAACCTCCTGCTAATGTCACTACAACCATGATCTCTGAAGTTTTACTAGTATATATCTATGCACAATTAATTTTGTGTGTACTTTGATGTTTATCCATAACTGAAAGCCAAACCTCAAAACGGTATGAGCTATGATAAGAATTAAACAGTCGTATCAACAACTGCAGGTTGCTGCAAAGCCTGAACCAGCGTTTCTTCCAGCTCTGACACATTCACCAGCAAGTCTGCATCATTCAGTTTAACAGCATCATCTGAAAGGCTGATGCGCTTATCAGCCATGGAACAGGGAACAGAATAATATGGCAGGCCAATACTGGATGCCATCAGGTAATAGGCATCATTCAGCAAAGCCTCATTCATCATTTCCACCACTGTTGCCCCGGTATGCAGAAAGAGAATGTTCACCATATTCGAACCATGTACACTGACAAAGACTGCTGTTTCCAGCATGAGCTGCACCTGCTCCACAAAAGTAAGGTCTTCGAAACAGACAGTTTCAAACCCGTATTTAGCTAAAACAGGGAGCACTTCATGCTCATTTAACAGCCGACGCGTCTTCTGACGGCTGCGGGAGACAAATATTTTTCTTACAGGAGCAACTGGCTTTTTGCTCATTTGCTGCAGCAGCTTTCTTCTGACGGTAACAATCAGTTCTTCCTCCTCAGGTTTTGGCACGGGAACAGGCATGGAGGAAGTTTCTTTTCCTTCAGCGGCTGCTGCTTTCCTGCTTTTGTATTGGTGCAAATCGCCAAACTCCTCCTCCTCATAATATACCAGTTCCGGAAGTACGAGTTGATGCACCTTTAGCACCACATCATCTCTCCTGCTTAAGAGCAGTACCTTTTCAAACCCCAGCATGGCTATGGTGGTGCGTATGTATGCCGGAGTAGGCTCAGGAAGAAGTATGACCGCATCCGGAAATTTCTTTTGAACCAGCAGCAGCCGGGGCAATGACTCTATCATCCAGTGGTAATAGTTTTCGGCAGACCAGTTATCATAGGCAAGTGCCACAGTTTCTGTACTAGGCACTTGCCGGGTGTTCTTCGCCCACTGTTTCAGGAACACCCCCCCTTTACGGTACAGGGGGATGTCCCTTAACCAGGGCAGGCTTGGGGTAAAAATTCTCAGGTTTTTAAATACAACGGCACGCCCACTTACCCACACATTAGTCAAAACGAATATCCGGCGCTTGGGAATACGCTTGGTTTTAACAAACTGCCTGGCAAAGGGCTCCGGAAGCATATCAAAATTAACAGGCAGCGATACAGGCAGCGAAAGCACAGGAGGCAAAACATCCACTGCTTTTGTCTCCTTCCAAAGCGGTAGTACACGTGCAACCAGAGAGCATGAACGAAAGGCCGCTTCACGAATTAGGTTCCTGATCACTGTAGCTTTCATGAATCCTTGGTATTAGATTAACTTCTGATAAGGTTGCCTTTGCTAAAGCGCATTGTCTTGGTTTGTTTATGCCACCCGTAGTAAATATGATTTTGCCATCCGGTATAGCAGCTTAAAATAACCTGCCCTGAGCAACAGTATGACGCTTTTGTAATGGGGAAGGTTCTTTGCGAAGTACGTGATAATGAACCGCCTTTTATACTCCGCTGCTTCCTTGATGGCTACTGGATCCCGGTTTACATTTTCCTTTTCAAGGATATGCTTTGTCAGCCTGTCCAGCTCCCCGATACATGCCAGCACTCTGCTCACACTCTGCTCAGCCAGCAAGGGTTCAAAATTATGCTGCAGGCACTCAATACAGCTGTCTTTCATGGTGTAGTGCTGGCCTGCATAGTAGCGGAAGTTACGTAACAACTGCTCCTGCTGCGCCTGTGCATACTCTTCTTTCTTAAGCACCTGGTGCAGGCTCTGGTTTGTCACCCGGTAATCCAGCAGCACCTCTGGCAGGTTATAGAAGGAATACTTCCTGCTTAACTGCCAGAAAAGCTCAAAGTCCTCCGCATACGGCACTGCGTACATGCCCACCTCCTCTACGGCGCTCTTCCGGTACATTACCGTAGGATGATATATCCAGCAGATAAACGTGAGGTTATAATAGAAGTATTTGCTTTCGAACTGGTCCTGCCGTACAAACTCCCCGTTTTCCGATATCACACGCACCAGGGAAGACACCATTGCACAGGAAGGATTTGCCTCCATATACGCCAGCTGCTTTGCCAGGCGGTCAGGGTAACTGATATCATCGGCATCCATGCGGGCAATGTACTTTCCTGCAGCCAGTTCTATTCCTTTATTCAGTGTGGCCGAGATGCCCAGGTTCTTCTCATTCTGAATAAACCGGATGCGTGGGTCAGTATACGACTGCACAATCTCCACACTCCTGTCATTAGACCCGTCATCAATTATCAGAAACTCAAAATCCCGGAATGACTGCTGCAATATGCTATCTATTGCCTCTGCCAGGAATTTTGCGGCATTATAAACAGGCATCAAAACGGTAAGCTGCGGCATGTACAAGAATTTTTATTCAACAAAAGCCAATGGCACCTCTGTTCGCAGAATCAACAATCTAAGCCTATTTCCAGCCCGTAAGCTGCGACTTCACAAAATGCTTGATAGGTTCCGGAGCAGCTCTTTTCAGTACCCGAACAGCCTTGCGCGGAACCGTATCAGTCATATAGAAAAGAACCTGGTGGTGGTAGGGGAACAAAGCCTTTCTTAAAAGAGCCAGCAAATGCTTGTCTTTGATATTTTGCTGTTGTAAATAGGCTGCCAGCCATTCCAGGTAGTATTTTCTTACCTTATGGTAGTGCCCCTCCTCTTTAACCCATTTTATAAGTGAACCCGGCCTCTGCCTGTATAAATTGTTGAGGTTAGAAGAGATAAACACCTGCTCCTGCAGGTATACCTTCGTTAAGAATGCCTGATCCTCATACAGCTGGTATTGTTTCGTAAAAGACTCCTCAAAGCCTCCGACACGTAACACTGCCTCTTTTCTCAGCATCAGGGCACAAGGGCCTGGCGCATCTCCTTTTCCCAGGGGGTACAGCTGGTACATGAGCTGAAAAGGATGGTATACCTGATCCTGAGGCGCCCCAACGGGTATTCTAATGTCTCTTCGTTTCGGATCATTCCAGCTATACCAGTGGATGGAGCCTTCCGCCACCATGCCCACTTCGGGGTACTGCTGAAAAATCGCCACCTGGCTCCAAAGCTTTTCAGGCAGCCACACGTCGTCGGCATCCAGGAAAGCAACCAACTCCCCATTGGCATGTGCGATGCCATGGTTGCGGCTGGCACTCAGCCCTCTGTTGCGATGGCTTTCATGCTCCAGGTAAAAAATCCTGTCCGGGTACCGGGCCGCATAGTCTTTTGCAATGGACGTGCTGCTGTCAGTGGATCCATCGTCCACCAGCATCAGTTCCCAGTTATCGTAATCCTGCTGCAAAACACTTTCTACAGCCTCTCCTAAAAACTTCTCCTCGTTCAGAAAAGCGATGACAACAGAAACAAGGGGCGGGGGCTGCAGGGCTTTATCTAATAATTTGTCTACTTCCGGATAGCTGATGGCACACGTCTGCATGTAGTTTTCGAGCCACACCAGAAAGCGCCTTCTTACTTGGTTGTAGTCCTGCCACCTGCGGGATGTACCAACAAGAGAATCTTTTCGCTGCCGGTAACGGTTCTGGCACAGGGAGGACACATAAACAGACTCATTCAGATAAATTTTGCTTAGAAACACCTGGTCTTCATACATACCTGTAAAGGCCTCATCAAAGCCCCCATGCTTTACCAGCACATCTTTCCTGATAAGGATGCCACATACGCAGGGTGCTGCCCCATAGCCGAGGGGATACAGGTCCAGCATTAACTGTGGTGGCGAATACGTCGTGTCCTGTTTTGTACCAATGGGAATTACAACATCTGCTCTTTCGGCATCATCCCAGCTGTACCAGTACTCTGTACCCTCGCACACCATGGCAACAGACTGCTGCTGCATAATCCTGACCTGGTTTGATAACAGGCCTGGCAACCATACATCATCCGCATCCAGGAACGCAACATACGCTCCTTTTGCATGTGCAATAGCAAGGTTCCGGCTGGAACTTAAGCCCTTGTTGCTGTGCCCCTCATGCTCCAGGTAAACAATTTTGCCTGGGTATTTCTGTGCGTAGGCTTTGGCAATAACTGTGCTGTTATCTGTTGAGCCATCATCTACCAGCATTACCTCCCAGTTAGGGTAGTCCTGGGCCAGAACACTCTCTAGTGCCTCCTCCATAAACCTCTCCTCATTCAGAAAGGCTATGATGACAGAAACAAGCGGTGACGTTGAATGTGACATATCGTTATTTTAGATGCTGTACTTCCATAACTGCAGTTGCTTCCTGAATGCTGGCGCTGCCAGGTTCTTGACCTGAAACCGACCCAGCCTGTGGGGGTGCGCGTTTTTAATAACTGCTTTTTCTTCTGTCGTGAACGCGGCCTCAAACGCTGACGTGCCTGCTATTGCCATACTCTCGTGGTTGTAGTTGCCATAAGGATATGTCAGAAGATCTATCTGTTTATGTGCTACTTCCTCTAAAAAGCGTTTATTCTCCAGTATCTCCTTCTCCTGAAATTCCCGCGTATGATAGGTGAGGGCCGCATGAGACACTGTGTGGGCTCCCAAATCAAATAATTCTTCCTGCTCCAGTTCCTGCAACTGTTCCCGCGACATCATACCACATTCCGGCCTTGCCCCAACTGAAGCACCGGCCCAATCTCTTATCATCTGTAGTTGACGCTGTTGCTCCTTCGGGGGCAGCGGTTTCAAGTTCTCCCACAGTTTATAAAAGAGCCTGCCTCTTTTGGTAGGAGGTTCCTCTTCACATGCTATCCAGGCTTTATGCTTCTGCCGAAGGGGTGGGTTTAGGAGCGTCTCTTCCTTAAGCTCGAAATTTATCTGCTCACCGCCAACCTCCAGAGCCATAGCAGCAGGAAGCACCTCAGAGAAAAGAATAAGATGCTCCAGCTCGTCCCACCAGAATTCCTTTTGCTGCCCTACGTTACCGGAGGCAATAAAAAAAGTGGCGGGCACCCCGTATTTTTCCAGCAGTGGCTTTGCCGTCAGGTAATTATCCACATAGCCATCATCAAAAGTAATGGCTATGCTGTTTTTTTTCACTTCTCCCCTTTTGAGCCCTTGTACCATCTCCCTCAAAGGCATAACGTGATAGCCTTTTTTCAGTACCTGCAGCTGCTGCTCAAAATTTTCAGGGCTCACCGATACCTCCCACACATCCGACTCCGGCTCAGCTATCCTGTGATACATGAGCACAAGCGCCTTAGGAGCGACATACTTATAATAGATATAGCGTAAACGTTCCCTCAATGTGTCGCTTATTTAGTTGCTTTAACAGTGACAATAACCTGGTAGTGCGGATCCTGATAATCCAGCTTTTCTTTCGCTATTTCCGGCGCGCCCATACCATATAAAAGGGCTGTAGCGGCAAATACATTTCCATAGGCGTTCACCTCTACCTGCCCTTTACCGAAAGCCTCGGCCATCAGTTTTTGCATGGCCCTCTCCGTAAAAGACCAGTACCAGGTCTCTTTCCACTGCCCGTGCTCAATCTGGGAAATGCCGGGCACCGTAAGCAGCAGGGAGCCTCCAGGCTTCAGGATGCGGTGGCAGGTTTGCAGGGCTCCTTTAAAATCATAAATCAGGTGCAGTGTCTGGGTCAGCACAATGCAGTCAAAGGTGTTATCAGGAATATGGGGAGCGTCGCTGATGTCACCGATGATGGTGGCTTCCGGGTTGGTGTCATTTACATGCAGGATATCGCTCTTTGTTACATTTGCGCCGCCATACTGCATGGTATACGCATTGTCCCCAATTTCCATGGCATGGCCCCGAATACTGCCAGACTCGTTCTGCAGGAAATTTTCGATATAGTATCGGTCTATCGGGCCACCCCGGTCATACCCGAACTGCGTGCTGAAAGGGCTTGTACGATCGAAATCGCCAAGATCTACAGTTCCCACTCGTGGTAAATAGCCTTTGTGAAGCTTGCTTTTGTACAGCAATCTCAGGCCAAAGGCTGGCATTGATTTCTTTAGCAGGGTCTTAAGCATGTAAGATAGATTTTATGATGTATTTGAGTCCCAGAACGGGCCTGTGCTTCACTAATGTAGAAAGTACTTTTGTGGACGCTTTTACTTTTTTGGAAAGCAGCTTGTGGTACAGCTCCTTACAATAATAATCCACCCAAACGGCATGGCCGTTCACGAAAGCCTCTTTTTCAACCGCCGTCTGCAGGCTTGCATGCTGGCGGTCCAGCACCTGTAGGGCAGTAGCCAGCATGAACGGAATGTTGCCTGACATGTTGGAGGTATGCAGCCGGTAAGCCGCAATTTTTCCGGTATGGTGCAATACAGGATACTTCCTGGTTATTTTGAGGTACAAATCATAATCCTCACAAGCTTTCAGGGAGGTATCGTATTCAAACTCATCGAACACCCACCTCCTGTACATCACAGTGGCATGCATGCCGATGTAGTTACCCTGCAGCATATGGAGGTAATGCTCAGAGGGTACATGATATACTTCCTCTTTGACAGTTCCTTCATCTATAAACACTTTATCGTGTCCTCCCGACACAAAAGCCAGTTCCTCGTTTTGCACGAGGTGGCGCACGTTCATGTGAAGGGCATCCGGCAGGAGCCAGTCATCTGCATCCAGGAACACCAGCATTTCCCCTTTGCTGTGCCTGACCCCTGTGTTTCTGGCCGCAGACAACCCTTGGTTTTTCTGGTAGATATACGTCACTCCCTCCGCTTTTTCAGCAACTTCTTTTGTGTTGTCTGTAGAGCCATCGTCCACCACAATAACCTCCGTAGCAGGATATTTCTGGTTCCATATGCTTTCAAACGCATCCTGCAGGTAACCGCCATGGTTATAGCAGGGAATTATAACCGATACCAAGGGCGATGCGATAGGTGAAGAAGGCATATGATTTTTGTTCTTATTTAGAGACAGGCCGCCGGTTACGCACATAAAAAGCCAGACCAGAAAGAATGCCTTTGATTTCAGGCCATAGCGTACGATACTGGAAACCATAGGATGGAAAGCCCCTTTTGATAAGCTTTATGTAATAAGTAGGTAATACCGTAAAAAGGTGCCTTTTATAACCTGCCTCCCGCCGCAGGCGCTGTTGCAGCAGGGCAGCGGTTGTAAAGCCGCGCATGTAGTAAAATATCTGTTTTTTCAACCCCTCAATTTCCTTACGGTGCTCGTGATGCACCACAGCCCTCGGGTTGTAATAAATGGTATGGCCGCTTTCCAGTATGCGGTACCACATTTCAGAGTCACCGTTACAACCGGCCGCGCCTACATCCAGCAGCTCGTCGAACAGGCCCACCTCCTCCAGCACCTCCTTCCGGAAGGCCATATTCGCACCTGCCCCAATTTCCCATACCGGAGGCCCCTGAGCCAGTGTTCTGTCAAAATATGCTGTATCGTATATTTTATCAATGAAACCACGGTTAAAGCTCCAGTGCTTCTCAAAAATAAGCTGTGCTTCGGTGTCCAGTTTAGCCGCAATCACCAAACCTGTCATAGCAGCAACAGCTTTGTCCTGAAAGGTTTCCCATACCCTATACACCCACAGCGGGTGCACCACAACGTCGTCGTCGGTATAGGCTACAACAGGCATACTGGCTTTGAGCACGCCTGTATTGCGCGCGATGTCCAACCCAGGCCTTGGTTCCCTTACATATGTCACATCCTCAAACTGCCGCACGACTTCTTCTGTGCTATCATCAAGGGGGGCATTGTCTACTACTATCACTTCTTCAGGCAAGCATGCCTGCTGCCTGAGTTGCTGAAGGCACTGCTTCAGAAAAGAGGCTCTGCCGCGAGTACAGATAACAACAGAAACAGGCACTTTTTCAGGCACCACCATAGCAGTAGAGGCAGACAGTGCCCGGTTCATACTATGTTGCCATTCTTTGAACGTATGGTTTGTCAGCAACTGCTCCCACTCTACTTCTTCTACATTCAAAGAATCGCTGTACATCTTAACGGCAGGACGAATAGCCGCAACAAGCTTTTGCCTATAGGTATCTTCCGAAGAAGTATCGCCAGGCTCTGTAAATAAATGACCCAAGGCAACTGATTTCCACCAGAATACCTGATACACTGCCTGCTTTTGCGGATCGGGCCCTGGTGGTGCAGAAAGCTGGTCGAGGTAAATATGGCTGATATGATACGGTGCGAATGCCTGCATGGGTTATTGCCTGTCGTTGTGATGCCTATTGTTACGACTACTGAAGAACTAATTCTGATTGCTCCAGGCGGAACGGAAGCTTAGGACGCACAGCACCCCACCATTTTCCGAACCATTGTATGTTCTCGCGGTAGTCTTCCATGTCAAAGCTCAGGCACTCCTCAAAGTAAAACAAGGGTACGGAGGTATCCTTCGCGATAACAAGAGAGAAATAATAAGAACCGTCGTTCAGGAAATTACCAGGTACGGTGCACTCTCCTTTCACAAGGCCTTTCTCGAAAACAGTGGCCGGAGAAGGCACATCAAAAATACACTCCCCGCCATACGTAAACAGATGCAGCCCTGCCATCAGTGAAATATCATCGGTCATATTCCAGAACTCAAACTTGACAGTGAGCGGTGTCCGTATATCCAGTGGTGCATCCACATCGAGCAGGTGCGGCACCAGCTCTACCGACTTAATCCGGATGAAATCATTACCGGGTGCCTCTTCGGGTTTGTCCCATTTTTGTTTCAGCTTGTACTGCTGCACACCCGTAATGTATTTATTGACCACACTCGTTACTTCGCCATACTCCTTCAGCTTGCCTTTGTTCAGCCAGAGTCCCTTGTCACAAAGGTTATTGACGGCCTGCATGCTGTGGCTTACGAAAAGAATGGTTCTTCCTTCCGTCTGCGATACATCCCGCATCTTGCCCAGGCATTTTTTCTGGAAATCGGCATCACCCACGGCCAGCACTTCATCTACAATAAGGATGTCCGGCTCAAGGTGTGCCGCCACGGCAAAAGCCAGGCGCACATACATACCAGAGGAGTAGCGTTTTACTGGTGTATCGATAAAGCGCTCAATTCCTGAAAAAGCGACTATCTCATCAAACTTAGCTTTCACCTCATCCTTCCGCATGCCCAGGATGTAGCCACTGAGGTAAATATTCTCTCTCCCGGAGAGCTCCTGGTGGAAGCCTGTTCCAACTTCAAGCAAGCTGCTAACTTTCCCGTTCCCCCTGACGTGGCCGCTGGTGGGCCGCACGATGCGGGAGATAATTTTAAGCAGCGTGGATTTACCTGACCCGTTGCTGCCTATAATACCCAGTGCTTCTCCCCGCTTCACTTCAAAATTGATATCTTGCAGGGCCCAGAGAAAGTCCTTGCTCTCTGACGAGGCTCCTTCAGCACCTAGCTGGAAAAATGGATCTTCCTTTCGTAAGATGGCCATATTCCACCAGCGCTGCAGGTCCTGCCGGAACGATCCGGTACCTACTGTACCCAAACGGTAAAGCTTTGATAAGTTTTCTACCTGTATTACTGTATCTGCCATGCTTGCTTATACTACATCAATTAATTTGTCTCCCTGTTTGTTGAAGACCAGCATGGACCCAACAAAAAAGAAGAGAATGAAGAGTACGCTATAAGCTAACTGAAGAAAAGTAACCATCCCCTCGCCCAGCAAAGAAAGGCGGAACAACTCAAATAAGGGTGTTAGCGGGTTCAGCAGCACTATCCAACGTACATTTTCCGGTATATAGTCAATAGAGTAAATAACTGGGGTCAGGAACATAAGCAGGCGTATGCCCAGGCCTACCAGGTTTGTTAAATCGCGGTACTTCGCCGTGATGACGGAGAACAGCAGCCCCAGCGAAAGGGCAAACATACTGGTGAACAAAACAACAAAGGGAAAGGCAAGCACCCATGCATTCAGTTGAATTGATGCCTCCTCAAACACCAGGTAATAAACAATGACCAGCAGCAGCAGAATCATCTGAAACAGAAAGCGCATAAAATGGGTGCTGAGCTGCGAAAGCGGCATAATGAGCCGGGGAAAATACACCTTACTAAAGATGTGTGCATTTTCCTTGTAGGTAGCAGAGGTCCCCATAAACCCATCACTGAAGAGGTTCCACAATACAATGCCCGATAGGTAAAAAAGCACCGGAGGCACAGTGCCTGTCGGTATGCCTACTAACTTATCGAAAACGACCACGTATGTAACCAGTGTCATGATTGGCTGGAAGAGTATCCAGAAAGGCCCCAGTACCGTCTGCTGATAGTTTAGCAGAAAGTCACGCCTTACTAAACCAACCAGCAGGTGCCTGTATGCCCACAACTCTTCTGCCCTGGCTCCCATCCACGTTGTTTTACTTTGGATTTCCCAATCCCATTTCTTATCATTTGCTGACATAGTACACCCTTACTGAAAAAAATATGAATAGTTTCCTTAAATAGGTATATTACTATTTATAAAAATTCAAAATGTATTTCACAAAGCAACACAGGGCTTTCTACGGCAAAACAGCATGTCGGATATTTGCATAATCGGGCACAATCAGATAAGTCTGAACTAGCCGTGCGGGTCATTCTCAATTGCATTCTTTTTTCTTAAGCTTTGTGTTACAGCACTTTTCCACAATTAGCACAAAAAATCACAGAAATTAAATAATATATAAGAAAGTTTATATATCATAAGTCTTTCCTGGCTTAGCTTTTCCTGCTGTAAAGTCTTGTTTCTAAATAACTACAGCAAACACTTTCTTCACCCATTTCTCTTTCGAACGTGTTCCGTGACGCATTTTAAGTTGCCAGCAGATTGCTTCAGTATTATGCTGAAGTTATAAGAGGAGGTTCACCTTTACGGTGAAGTTTGCTTTACCACGAACCGGTTTGATGGAAGGAGCGCGACAACTTACGCATGATGGGAAAAAATTTTTACCACCAAGACCTGCACATCAGGTTAACTGCTTCCAAAATTCCCTACCTGTTAATCCCGTTCAATCTATTGCTTACCCCCCGCTCTTCAAGAACCATGTCATAACACAAAGTACAATCTACCCCCTGCTCTCCATTTTCTAATAAGGCGATACAGGAGGCACAATACCCGTCAGTCTCATTTTTATTACTTTTTGAACAACATTAAAGATGCTATATGTATTATAAAAAGGTTACGACAAATAATAAATTCTTTAATTTTTTATACTACTTCAACAGCACTAAACAACAACACAAACAGTTAAAAATCAATTATTTGCATATGTTAATCATAATTTAAAAAAATATTTACCTCCGATACATATACAATTAGTCACATTAACAATATATTAGCGCAACCAACTAATAAATCCTGTTAATATGATTAAACCCATACCACTAAAGGCTTCATTTTTTAACTCAATTTGTACATCAGTACCATTTTCGGGCGAACCCGCCATCGAACCCGAACAAAAAAATCCTGTTTTACAATTCTAATTATTTAAAAATCGCTGTTGCCCAGGCTCCGGGTAATGCCTTGCTCCTTCAAAGTTCATACAAGCCCTTATTCAAGTGATCAAGCAGGACAGAGTATGCCCAAACCGAAACCCAAAGGCAGTAGAACCAACCTTATCGCCCTTATGAAATTATTATCCCTGGCAGCATTCTTCATGCTGCTCTTCATCACTCATTCGCTTGAAGCGGCAACCTATTTTGTGAGCGCATCAGGTAGGGATGCCAACACAGGCACATCCAAAAACCAGGCTTGGGCCAGCATCGACAAGATAAACGGGACAGTTTTCAGCCCCGGCGACTCAATTCTGTTTGAAGGAGGCAGCACCTTTGCAGGCAGTATCTATTTTGAGTCTAATGTGAAAGGCACTGCTGCCAACCCGATTGTATTGGGCTCCTACGGAAACGGCAAGGCCAGAATAAGCAGTGGTAGCCTTCCGGGCATCTATGTCTACAACTCTGCCGGATTCAAGATCATGAACCTCATCATGACAGGATCAGGCCGCACAAGCAACACCAGCAGTGGGATAGAGTTTTATATGGACCTGCCTAACAACACCAGGCTGGACTACATTGCCATTGATGGCGTGGAGGTTTCAGGATACCATTTTACGGGGATCCTGATCGGTAGCTGGAACGGTACAAGCGGTTTTGATAACATCACTGTAACTAACAATACAGTACATGACAACGGCGAAACAGGCATAGCTACTTATGCAGAGGCAAGGCTTGGCCTTCGAAATATGTATGTGGCTTATAACAAAGT
Organism: Pontibacter brevis; assembly: GCF_054779655.1. Classification (NCBI taxonomy): domain Bacteria; kingdom Pseudomonadati; phylum Bacteroidota; class Cytophagia; order Cytophagales; family Hymenobacteraceae; genus Pontibacter; species Pontibacter brevis. The sequence goes on along the minus strand of NZ_BAAGXV010000019.1, from coordinate 55,537 downwards.
ATACAATAACTCGGGTTTGCCGGAGAAGAAAGAGTCACACAGCGGCAATGGCATTGTACTGGGCGGAGTAGACGGCGCTGTAATTGAGCATTGCGAGGCATATAACAATGGGTGGCTCAATGCCTGGACAGCCGGTGGCCCGGTAGGTATCTGGGGTTACCACTGTAACAACCTGGTCATCCAGTACAACGAGTCCCACCACAACAGGACGGGAACCGCGAAAGACGGCGGCGGCTTCGACATCGACGGGGGCTGTACCAACAGCATCATGCAATACAACTACTCCCATGACAATGAAGGAGCAGGTTACCTGGTGGCCCAGTACCCCGGTGCTCCCGCCATGAATGGAGTCATCGTACGCTACAACATCAGCGAAAACGATGGCCGTAAAAACGGTTACGGTGCTATTCACCTTTGGTCATCTGGCGGTAACTCCATACAAAACCTGGAAGTCTACAATAACACCGTATACCTTACCCCTGCCAACAGCGGCTCACCAAAGGCGCTGTATGTTCAGAGTGGTGGCGCTGTATCTGCCCAAATCAGAAACAACATCTTTCAGGTAACCAACAGCCTTGAATTGATAAACGTTGCCGTTACGTCGGGCATTAAATTCGAAGGAAATGATTACTGGGCCACAGGCAGCACAGCAAAGTATAAGTGGGGCAGCACGACCTACTCCACCTTGGATGCGTGGCGCACTGCCACTAACCAGGAAAAAGTTAGCGGAGTTGCTACCGGGTATTTTGCTGACCCGAATCTGAAGCAGCCTGGCAGGGGGATCACACTTGGCGTCACCCGCCTGCTTCACACTCTGCTGGGATATGAGCAGCAGGAAACATCGCCCTTGATAGGCAAAGGCATTGACCTGGCGACAACACTAAACAAGAACACAGGCACAACCGACTTCTTTGGTAACAGCATAGTGCAGCGCAGCAGCTATGACATAGGCGCACACCAGGCAACAGGAAAAACTACAGTGTGCCTGAACAGCGGCATTATTCCACTTGCCTTCGGTACTGCCGTGGGAGGAACATATAGCGGACCAGGCGTAACAAGTGGCAGTTACTTCGACCCGCGAATTACAGGAACCGGCAATGTGGCCCTCCTTTACACCTTTACAGACAAAAACAACCAGCAGCAGCAGACAAACCATACTATCACCGTAGTGGATGACAGCTCCTGCCTGGCGCCTGTCTTAGTGGCTCCTGCCGTCTGCACCGCCTCGGGTACCATTCTGCGTGAACAGTGGAATAATGTTTCAGGAAACACTGTATCGTCCATTCCGCTGAGCACAGCGCCTAGCAGCACCAGCCAGCTGAACCTGTTTGAGGCACCAAGCGGCGTAGGCAACTACTACGGTGCCCGTGTGAGAGGCTACATCTGCCCTCCGCAGACCGGGGACTACACCTTCTACATCGCCGGTGATGACAACGCCGAGCTGTGGCTGAGCTCTGATGATAATCCTTCCAACAAGAGAAAGATTGCCTCCGTAACCGGCTGGACCTACGCCCGCCAGTGGAACAAGTATGCTTCTCAGAAATCTGCCCCTGTGCGCCTGGAGGCAGGTAAGCGCTACTACATTGAGGCCCTGCACAAAGAAGCCGCAGGTGGCGATAACCTGGCTGTGGCCTGGACCATGCCGGATGGCGTAATGGAAGCTCCCATTGCAGGAAGCAGGCTCTCACCTGTTACATCTACCACTGCCAACCAGCTACCTGTTGCCAATGCGGGTTCAGATAAAACCATCCTGCTGCCCGTGAATAGTGTTACCTTGAGTGGCACCGGCACCGATGCTGACGGAAGCATCAGCAGCTACAGCTGGATAAAAGTGAGCGGACCTTCTGCCTCTCTCAGCGGGGCAAACTCCGCCACCTTAACGGCAAGTAACCTGCTGGAAGGGACGTACGTCTTCCGCCTGACAGTGACAGACAACGCAGAAGCCAGTGCTTTCAGTGAAGCAACTGTAACTGTTCAGTCCGCACCTACTGTCATCAGCTGCACTGCCACAGGCAGCATCCTGCGCGAGCAGTGGGACGGTGTTTCCGGAGGCAGTGTGTCTGATATCCCAGTGGACAGGACACCTAGCAGCACCAGCCAGTTGAGAGTATTAGAGACGACCAGCGGCCTGGGTTACAACTACGGTGCCCGCGTAAGAGGCTACATCTGCCCTCCGCAGACCGGGGACTACACCTTCTACATCGCCGGTGATGACAACGCCGAGCTGTGGCTGAGCTCTGATGATAATCCTTCCAACAAGAGAAAGATTGCCTCCGTAACCGGCTGGACCTACGCCCGCGAGTGGAACAAGTACAGTTCGCAGAAGTCTGCCCCTGTGCGCATGGAGACTGGCAAGCGCTACTACATCGAGGTGTTGCACAAGCAGGGAGGACAGGCCGACAACATGGCTGTGGCCTGGACTATGCCTGACGGAAGAATGGAAGCCCCGATAGCGGGAAGCAGGCTCTCTCCTGTTATGTCTGCCTCCACAAGTTCCGGCCTTACTGGCGCCTCTGAACTGGCAGGCCCACTGCAGGACGAGGCTGAGCTGAAAGCTTACCCGAACCCGTTCACCACCGATGCCACTGTGCAGTTCACGCTCACAGACGCAGGAGAAGTGTCGCTGGAGCTGTATGACGTACAGGGCAGAAGGGTGCGCAGCCTCTACAAGGGCGCAGCAGAGGCCAATGCCACGCGCAGCTTTGAGCTGAGCGCGGAGGGACTGACCCGCGGTGTGTACATCATCAGGCTCGTGACAGGCGCTAAAGTCATCACGCAGAAAATAGTGCTGGAGAAATAACCTCCCCAGCACCCCTGCCTCAAAAACCCGCTCCGGAATACCGGAGCGGGTTTTTGCTTTTAATCCTACAAGAAAGCAGCTTCACACCGGTGGGCGTTCTCCCATTATGACAGGACATCCCTCTTGTAGCAACAAGTTTCAGTACAACCTTTGATTTCTATCACCACAACTCAACCGCCTGTCACCTAACTGATTAGAACGAAAAGATAAAATAAAGCAGCAGGTTTTTATGGTTCCTGGGGCAAAACCAGCAACCTTCTAAAGGGATTCAGGTAAATATTATACGGAAATAATACCTGCAAACACCCACATGAAGCCTTTTTCCTTTACGCTCTGCTTTGTGCTGGCCCTCCTCTCCCACTCGTTAGAAGCGGCTACATTCTTTGTCAGCCTCTCCGGAAACGATGCAAATCCCGGTATAAGCAGGAGTCAGCCCTGGGCCAGTATCTCTAAAGTAAATGCTACTATCTTCAGCCCCGGTGACACCGTGCTTTTTGAAGGAGGCAGTACCTTCGAGGGCAGCCTTGTGTTTGGGGAAGATGTAAGGGGAACGGCCTCAGAGCCTATTGTCTTTGCATCCTATGGTAACGGCAGAGCCATCATCAGCAGCGGGGAACAGGCAGGATTCAGTGTTCAGAATTCTGCAGGCTTCAAAATCAAGGACCTCGTGTTCAGGGGCTCGGACAACAAACAATACCCTAACAACGGGATTGAGTTTTATACCATCATTCCAAGTAGCTCACGCTTACCTTACATCGCTATCGATGGTGTGGAAGTTACTGGCTACCATGGGGTAGGCATCTCTTTTGCGAGTTGGAATGGGGCCAGCGGCTATGACGGTATTTTCATCACCAACAGCACAGTGCACGATAACGACGAAGGTGGCATTGTTTCTTATGCAGAGGCCATGCTGGGGCACCACAACATGTACGTAGGCTACAGCAAAGTTTACAACAACAGCGGCATTAAAGGAAGATCCATTCACACTGGTAACGGCATTGTGCTTGGAGGTGTGGACGGAGTTCTGATTGAGTACTGCGAGGTTTTCAATAACGGTGCTGAAAGTGATGCACGCGACACAGGTCCTGCAGGTGTATGGGCCTACAACTGCAACAATGTGCTTATCCAATACAACGAGGCACACCACAACAAGACCGGCGGTACCAAAGACGGGGGCGGCTTTGATATTGATGGCGGCTGCACCAACTGTACCATGCAATACAACTACTCCCACGACAACGACGGAGCAGGCTTTCTTGTCTCCCAGTACAGGAATGCCCCGCCCATGAAGAACGTAGTGATACGGTACAACATCAGTGAGAATGACGGACGTAAAAACAGTTATGCCGGTATCCTTTTCTGGTCTTCCGGCTCAAGCGGTGGCATACAGGATGTGGAAGTTTACAACAACACCGTGTACCTTACGCCTTCCAACGGCTGGCCTTCTGCCATCAGGCTGTTTGGTGGAGTGTACAGAAACGTCCGGATCAGGAACAATATTTTCCAGACCACCCCAGGCACTGTGATGACCGTAACAAACACAGCCGATAATGCTGACATAGTTTTTCAGGGGAACAGCTACTGGAATGAAGGAGAAGACCTGAGTATTGAGTGGAAGAAAAACAAGCGATATACTACCCTGGAAGCTTGGCGAACTGCAACAGGACAAGAAAGCGTGGATGGAACTGCCACCGGTTTGTTTACAGACCCACAGCTAACGGATCCGGGGCAGGGTGTAACTGTCTCAGACCCCACGAAGCTCTACACCCTCAGGGGATATGAACTTCTGGATTCCTCCCCATTGATAGACAAAGGACTTAACTTAACGGCACTATTTGGCATTGATCCCGGTGCAACAGACTTTTTTGGAAATGGCCTGGAGGATGCAGAGGATATCTCGGTGGGTGCCTACCAGTTTAAAGCGGCAGTTCCACTTCCGGTTACGCTGAGCTTGTTCAAGGCCCGCAGGCAGGGAAACGACGTTGAACTCTATTGGGAAACAGCCTCCGAACAAAATAATAAAGGCTTTGGAGTGGAGGTGTCTGTCGATGGAAATAACTTCCGTACGCTGGCCTTTGTGCCCAGCAAAAGCAGCAATTCGCAGCAAAAGCAGCAGTACGCTTACCGCGACACTGAACAGGGGAAGACAGGCACCCGTTACTACCGCCTCCTGCAAACAGATGTTGATGGAAGCACAACTTTCTCAGAAGTGCAGTCCATTACCTTTGAACAGGAAAAAGATACAGTTCTGGTGTACCCGAATCCTTTCTCCGGCACCTTTACGCTCGAACTGAAAGCAGAAAAAGCCAATGAGGTGCTAAAGCTAATCATTTCAGACCCAACAGGCCGCAAGGTACTGCACCGCAGCATAAAGCTGCAGGAAGGAAGAAACAAGTTAGAACTCGAACTAGGCCCGGAACACCCGTCAGNCAATAGCTCTCTTTCTATGAATGAATGAAGGCACCAAAGCAAAAGGCCGCACTCCTGTTACCGGAGCGCGGCCTTTTTAAATTTTCAGAAGATTAAGCAGCTATGCAAACAGCTCCTTCTTTCTTGTCAAGGAATCAGCCTTTCTTTAAAGGATGGTGCAGCAGCACTACGGAACGGTCATTTACCCGAATCGTCTCGGTTGCTTTATATACATCAGACCCTTCTTCTATGCTGTTTTCACTTGTATCAAGGATTTTGGTCCATTCGCTGCCGTACTTTGCAGGTGGCAGCTTATAGTCTAGTGGCTCGTAATGTGCATTGAAAATCACATAGAAGCTATCATCTTTCACCTGTTTCCCTTTTGGGCCTACTGAGTGAATGCCATGACCATTCAGGAAAACTGCCAGTGACTTTGCATAATCATGGTTCCAGTGCTCGTCGTTCATTTCTGTACCTTCGGGCAGGAACCAGGCAATATCCTCGATGCCAATACCTTTGATAGGCTGCCCCTGGAACCAGCGGCGGCGGCAAAACACGGGGTGGTTCTTACGCAGGTCTATCAGCTTTTTGGTGAACTCCAGCAACTCCGAATCTGCTTTGTCCCAGTTTAACCACGATATTTCATTATCCTGGCAGTAGGCGTTATTGTTTCCATTTTGCGTACGGCTTATTTCATCCCCTGCCACCAGCATCGGCACTCCCTGCGACAGGAACAAAGTAGTCAGGAAGTTTCTTTTCTGCTTGGCACGCAAAGCCAGAATTTCAGGATCATCTGTTGGGCCCTCTGCACCACAGTTCCAGGAGCGGTTGTGGCTTTCACCATCGTTGTTGTTCTCCCCGTTCTCCATGTTGTGCTTCTCGTTGTACGACACCAGGTCATTCAAAGTAAAGCCATCGTGAGCCGTTATAAAGTTGATACTGGCAGTAGGGCGGCGGTAGTCGTCCTGGTAAAGGTCAGAACTGCCGGTAAAGCGCTCGGCAAACTCGGCCAGCATACTGTTTTCTCCGCGCCAATAGTCGCGCATGCAGTCGCGGTACTTTCCGTTCCACTCGGTCCAGCCCGGAGGGAAGTTACCTACCTGGTAGCCACCCTCTCCTACGTCCCACGGCTCTGCAATCAGCTTTACCTGCGAAATCACCGGATCCTGGTGAATGATGTCGAAGAATGAGCTAAGCCGGTCGACTTCGTGGAGCTCCCGTGCAAGCGTAGAGGCAAGGTCAAAGCGGAAGCCATCTACGTGCATCTCGGTTATCCAGTAACGCAGGCTGTCCATTATAAGGCGAAGCACACTGGGCAGGTTTGCGTTCATGGTGTTGCCGGTGCCGGTGTAGTCCATGTAATAGCGCTTGTTGTCTTCCACCAGGCGGTAATAAGAGGCATTATCAATACCCTTGAAGGAAAGCGTTGGTCCCATGTGGTTGCCTTCGCCTGTGTGGTTGTACACCACGTCCAGTATTACCTCTATTCCTGCCTTGTGCAGCGCCTTCACCATGTTTTTGAACTCCGTTACCTGCTCACCGAGTGTGCCACTGCTGGAGTAACGCACATCAGGGGCAAAAAAGCCAATGGAATTATAGCCCCAGTAATTGGTAAGGCCTTTCTCCACCAGGTAACGGTCGGTAATAAAGTGGTGCACCGGCATGAGTTCAATCGCCGTGATACCCAGTTCCTGAAGGTACTTGATGGTAACAGGATGCGCCAGACCTGCATAGGTTCCGCGAATCTCCTCCGGAATATCCGGGTGCATTTGTGTGAAGCCCTTTACGTGTGTCTCGTATATAATAGACTTGTAATAAGGTATTTTAGGTGCTTTATCGCCTTCCCAGTTAAAGGTTGAGTCCACCACCACTGCCTTTGGTATAAAAGGAGCGCTGTCTGTTTCATTCATGCTCAAATCTTCGTCCGGATGCCCGAACTTGTAACCAAAAAGAGAGTCGTGCCACTCAATTGTTCCGGAAATAGCTTTGGCATAAGGGTCTATCAGCAGCTTGTTTGGGTTATAGCGGTGCCCGTTCTGTGGATCATGTGGCCCATGTACCCGATAACCGTACAGCTGCCCGGGCTTAAGCCCCGGCACATAGGTATGCCAGACCTGGTGAGAGCGCTCCACCATTTTTATTTTACTTGATTCTTTATCATCCTCCACCGAGTTAAACAAACACAGTTCTACACCAGTGGCATTATCAGCATAGATTGCAAAGTTCACCCCTTCTTCGTCTGGGGTAGCACCAAGAGGGTATGGAGAACCGGGGTATGTAGTTGTCTTTTTTTGATTTTTAGTCTCAGCTATCTTAACTTCCATAGTAGGTTTCAATTTTTGAATTAAAGACTCTTTGCCCAAAGGCGGCGTAATGGTATTAGTGGGTCATACGGAAAAGTCCCATTATTATACTTTATTCACTGTAAATAGTTTATATACGAACTCATACAGCAGCCTGAATTATCAATAGAAAAGCTGAACGGTGCAAAACGGGCTTCTCTTGTTACACGTCCCTCCCCTTTCTCCCAGTATGCCTGCCGTTACCTGCAGCGGGTTGCAGTGCTTTCCTGGGATGAGCCCTTTTCCATTGCAACAAAACAACTGCTCTTGCTGCACCAAAGCATGAGGTCCCTGCTGTGGCGGATACCATGGCTCTGAAACCCATTTTTTCTCTGGGAGTAAAACATACATAAATATTCCTACAGGTATGCCTCCTTACAACCGGAACAGAAGAATTCATAACAATAACAGGAAAACCAGTATCAGAACCGCTACGCCACAGCAGGCTGCAACACAGCGACAAGGCGGTGGTGTGCGGGCGCAGCAAAAATACAAGCTCAGAAACAGGAAAAGGCGGGTGGCTCAGCCCTCCAAGGTGAAAGGCGCCGCAGAAAACAGGCTCAAGAACTTCCGGCAGGCCTCTATCCTGGCGGTAGCCATAACAGGTTTCATCATCATGCTGACATCTCCTTCTGAGGCAGGGCTGGCGCAGGACAATCCGCAGGAAGAGACAGTGGATTCTGTGGCCGTAGTAGACGAGGTAGCAGTAGAGGATTTAGTGGCTGCCCAATCAGACTCTTTTGCCCGCGACAGCACGTTGGTTGGCTCCAGCAAAGAGTCGGCCGATGAAGCTTTGGGGGCACTGCAGAGCCTGTGGAGCAGCTTTTATTTTAACCTGCCCAAGATGCTGATTGCCATCGGTATTCTGGTGCTGGCCTGGCTCCTGACAAAAGCGCTCCGGGCATTACTCCATAGAACAATTGGCCGCTGGCATAGCTCCAGCGCCATTACCACCCTTACGCTTATCTCGGTGTGGCTGCTGGCCATTGGTATTGCCGTCAGTGTAGTTGCCGGTGATATCAGGGCTCTCGTAGGCTCTTTCGGTTTGATTGGCCTGGCCCTCTCCTGGTCGCTGCAAACTCCAATAGAAAGTTTTACAGGCTGGCTGCTGAACTCCTTCCAGGGTTACTACCGGGTAGGCGACCGCATCCGCGTAGGTGAAGTTTTTGGGGATGTGTACCGCATCGACTTCCTGACCACTACAGTTTGGGAAATAGGTGCACCATACCAGCCGGGCTTTGTGCAGGCAGAGCAACCAACCGGGAGAATGGTCACGTTCCCGAACAACGAAATCCTGACAGGCACGGTCATTAACCTGACCGGTGATTTTCCTTTTGTATGGGATGAACTGAGTGTGGCCATCGCCAACGAATCAGACATTGAACTGTCGATGGGGGTAATGGAAAGAGTCTCTACGGTGCTTCTAGGAGATTATATGATAGAGCCGGCACGCACTTACTCCAGGCTTTTAAAGAAGGCTGGCCTGGGAGAGTTTGTGGCAGAAAGGCCGCAGGTGTTTGTCTCTCTCGACGACTCCTGGACTAACATCACCATCCGTTACCTGGTGGGTGCCCGGGAGCGCAGAAAGTGGAAGAGCGAGCTCACGTTCCGGATAACACAGGAACTGGCCAAGCCAGAGTATGCTGAAAAGATTATCCCGGTATATCCACGGCAGCAGGTACAGTTCATTAACCCTGACGGGGTGCCTGTTGACTCAGAAATATTCAAGGGCAGGGACGAGAAGTAATTCTCCCTCCTACTATTGAAAAGTAATTGAATTCAGAGCTAAGGTACCCGTTCTTACACATTCTGCGGTATCCAGAAGAATATGTATGACAAGTCCAAGGCCAACCAAACGTGTTTTGGGGTAAAGGGCGAGAGCCACATAAACCGGAATCAGCCAGTAGCTGTGCAGCAGGTGATAGCCTACGCTGCACCGGTCAGGATCAACCATCGGGCTTGCCCATAAATGGTCTACATCAATCAGTATACCCGCCAGCATCACCAGGGAAGCATGCCGGAAGTCTTTCCGGAAGAACAGTACCGCAACCAGCAACGGCACTGCCACATGAAGAAACATATGAAGAAGAAAGGGCGGTGTCAGCACACTCAGGATATCGTCCATTCTGTTTGTTTTAAACTTAATAAGACTTTATCTACTGAACAGCCACGCCCAGGGTTTTACCATTACTGCACTTCATTATCCGGATTACATGTTGCAGTCTGTAATGGGGTCATTCAGGAAGGCACTGAGTCCAGTGCTTTGATTTCTGATTTATAAGCCGGAGGAAGGATAGCGGCTTTCAGAAGCCACTCCACCTGAAGCTTTCTGCTTACCTTGTACAGTGCCAGGACTGGGGACAGCAGCGAAAACCTGCCGAGATTCAGCATCCTGTTCACGATAGCCGGCACGACCAGCACCTGCCCCTGCAGCAGCAAGGTATACCGAAAGACGCCAAGGTGCTTCCGGTACTGCTTGTACAGGTCGGCAGTATATGCCCCACGCTGCAGATTCTGCATTAAGTGCTCCTCCCGCATCAGGAGCCAGTGAGGATAAGTTTCAGGTAACCCGCTAATACCCATGCGGCTTCCTACCCGGTTAAATACTTCAAACACCTCTGCTCTTTCGTTTTCTGTAAGCTTTCGTTCCAGCAGTTCATAGGAGCGGATAGAGTAGTCTATCAGCATAAACAACACGTCGCGGTATGCCCAGTCCGGTATCGACATGCCGCGCTTTGCCTCCACGCCTGCATGGATGGCAGCCATTTTGTCGATAGCACGGTGAGCGCCTTCCAAATCAGAAAAAACAATCTGGCGGGCATAAGCCACCGTAGAAAACAGCCTTCCCAGTGGGTCAGAAGGCAGCCTACCGGTAAAATAAAGCCAGTCTACGGCCTTGTTCAGGGCAAATTCAGCAGAAGCTCCGGCAAAAATAAAGAGGATGGTATCGCTTTTTCCCCATATTTCTCTTACAACAGAACCTTCTTCTACAAAATATTTCATACCATAATAACAAGGTTGGCAAGTAAAATGTGCGACGCCTGCAAACAATTCTGTGCAGAAAATAAAAAAGGAGGACAGTCAGTACGAACCAGGCAGGCAGTAAAGGATTTGCGCAAAGCAGCCCTGGCTAAGCCAGGAAAATGGTGTTATAGGAAAGCACCATGCTTATTCATCGGGCAGCGGAAGGCTTAGATAAAAGGCGGCACCTTGATTCTCTTCACTCTCCACCCATATTTTGCCTCCCTGTACTTCTACCAGTTCCCGCACAATAGCCAATCCAACACCAGTGGTAGGCTCACCGCGCAAGCCTTTTCGTGTGGCCCTACTGTATCTTTCGAATATATGCGGTTGCAGTTCTTTTGGGATGCCAATGCCATTGTCGGAGTGGATGACAAGCAGCCTCTTATTCTCTTTTCTCAGTTCAATTTGAATCCTACCACCTGGGCTGGTAAACTTAATGGAATTCGAAAGCAGGTTATTGAGCACTTGCATAAGTTTGACCTCATCTAGCTCTACCATTATCTTCTCTTCACCGGCAACTAACTCAAAAGTATGTTCTATGCCGTTTGCCACCTGGTAGGAATAAAGCAGCTTCTGCACTGCCTCTACTAAATCGAATCGCTGTATGTTCACATAAATTGTCGGAGACTGCAGGTGCTCGTCACGCAACACATCTGTTATAATGCTGAGGCAGTTTTCGTAGGCTTCTGCTATAATGTTTGTGTAAGTGCTTATTTCATCGTATTTCTTTTCCTGGTGCTCACTTTCGAGCAGGTTGGACACGCTTTTTACAATAGAAAGAGGCCCGCGCAAATCATGGGCAATAATTTCAAGTGCACTGTTCTTCCTGCGGCTGAACTCCCTAAGGTAATCGATGTACTGTGACTGCTTTGTAACATCTTCGGCCACCCCCGCCACATGCGCCTGGTTTCCGTCCTGGTCTCTTACAGAATAGGCATCTATCTTTACTTCTTTCCGAACATCCCCATCCAGCACAAGACTAAGCTCCATTTCCTGTGCTGTTCCCTCTTCCTTCATCTCCCGGAAACGCTTCACAACCGCCTCCTTATCATCAGGATGAATGCGTGCAAACAAATGCTTCGGCTCAGTGAGTACCAGTTCCCGACTTACTTCCCAGATTCTTTCAACAGCTTCATTTAGGTACTCGAACTGCTGAGTACGAAGATTATACAGGAAAAATACTTTCTTACTGGATTTTCCAAACAAGTGAAACAAGTCATTCTCCATTTTACTCTGGCTGCGTGAGGTTAAAATCTGTTCTAGGGACTATTGATACATCAGAATAAATATTGTACGGTTCTGCTGATGAAGTGTTGATGGCAAGGATTATGTGAGGGAACTTAGCTGCACAGCCTGGTGATGCCCTACACAGCTATAAATAGCTGGCAGCCGGATGATAGCTTTATTTTCCGGCTGCCAGCAAAGGTCTCTTACTATCCCTGCCTCACTAACTGTATTTCGGCATGAAGCCGTATTTCGTCGCTAACCACCACACTGCCTGCTTCGGTTACAGCATCCCAGGTAAGGCCAAACTCTTTGCGGTTAATTTTGCCGTCAACAGTAAAGCCAGCTTTGGTTTGGCCGTAGGGGTCCACTACAACGCCATGATGCTCCACATTTACTGTAACGGGCTTGGAAACACCTCTTATATTCAGGTCGCCGTGCAATTTGGCAAAGCCAGGCTCCGTTTCTTCGTAGCTGGTTCCAACAAACTTTATCTGGCCGTGGTTTGCCATATCAAAGAACTCCTCTGACTTCAGGTGTGTATCCCGCTGTTCATTGTTCGTGCTGACAGAATCCACATCAGCCGTGAAAACGATGGTGGAAGCTTTTGTAAAATCCTCCCCTTCTGTTTCTACTTCTACATCAAAACTTTTAAAAAAACCGGTGACAGTTGTTATCATCAGGTGTCTTACCTTAAACTGTACTTCACTGTGTGTAGGGTCTACTTTCCATTTTGTACTTGCCATAGTTTCTGACTTTATAGGTTTAAAAATTGTAAGGTTGTACACCACATCATGCTATTAGATTCATGTTTGTACATGTTTTTACATGATGCTATATCAGGTTTTGGCTCATTAGGTTACATTAAAAACGGTATTATTAGCCAAGGCCGCCTTCTTTATAGTACTGTCCCTGTTTCTGGTGCTGTAGCACTTCTGAAACAGCATGCAGTTTTCACCTCCTGCCGCACCTGATTTCAAAGCGTGGTACAGCCACAGTTGCCAGCAGGCACTGGTCTTTGAAAAAATTCAGCTGTCACCGCTCTTCAGGACATCCTGTAAGGGTGTTTAACAGTATGAGTACCGGAACAAGATGAAACTGGTATGACACAAAGGGAAATTACCGACACGAACAACACCACCTGGACTTGTGTGCAGGCTTATGCAGGCCTCGATAAAGAGGCTTCTGAAAGGGCAACCGAACTGGCTGAAAATGCGAATGGCACGGTGCCGGTTGTATGCACACCTGGCGGCGGCGCGCAATCTGTCAGGATTGCATTGCCCAAAAACTGGATGGACAGCCTATCCGACAAGGCTCTTCTTTCTGAGATAAAAAAAGCTCAGGAAGAAGACTGAGCAGTAGGCAATATATCTGAAGGACTGTACTGGCAGAATCTTATGTTTCTACCAGTACAGTCCTTAATCCGGCAAAGTCTGCTGTTGCTGCTTTGCCAAGAATAAAAGCATGAATGCGGCGCTTGCCGATTCTGTACACTTTTATTTCCTGCAGCCGCTGCTCCAGTAACTCCTGTAACTCTCGGAAACGATGGGCAGATTTTCTTTCCTCCTCTCCTGCATCCGGTTCCTCTACCCTCGTCATATTCCGGAAGAAATACGAAAGGTCTACCACCTCTACGATGGCATCTTCCGGTACATCCGGCAGTTGGGCAAGTGCTGCAGGCAACGCACTGCTATCCTGCACCTGCGGGATGTGCACGGCTTCGAATGGGTGGTCTGTTTCGCTTATGTAAAACAGGCCATCTGAAGCAGCACTGAGTTCTTGCAGCAGCGGCTGAATAGCTGGAGAATCAGGGTTGTTCATGTGCTGTTTTGTTACTGAACCGGGTCTTTATCTACCCGGCCTTCCAGTACCTCCTCTATCTCATTCGGCAAAGCAGACAGCAAGTCGTAACCAGTAGCTTTCTCTATGGCATCCACGGTAGTGCGGTAGGTGCCCCAGTCAGACCTCACGGATTGGGTGTTTGGTGTGTTCACCGCTATCACCCGTGTATTTGTGTCAATGCGGGAAAGGTCGTTGTTTCCTTCCGGCAACACCACCAGTACTTTCCAGATACGGCTTGGCACTGTCACCCGCCCTTCATCAATCTTATTGGCTGAGCCGTTGCTACCCGTACCGCCTATGCCGTAACTCCCCATAATCACATATACCTCCTGCCCTGCCTGTACCAAATCACGGGTATAGTCTTCGAGATTGGCCCAAGTCTCCTGGTTGTTCCGGGGAGCCTGCGGAATGATATTCGCCATCAGGAAAGTAGCAGCATTGTCAGCCTCTGATTTGGTACGGTCGGCTGAGGGAGTGTTATGCCCGCGATCAAAACCGCTCCCGCTGTAACTGGCTGACTTTACACGGTACCAGCCATCCGGAAGTGTCATGTCAGTCCGGAAGTTGTCCTGCCGGGGCGCACTGCCCAGCCAGTCCCTGCTCACGTGCCAGCTTACCCAGTTCGGAGTACCTCTGTTTCTGCTATAAGACAAGGCATACTGCGGCCTGCTAATCAAATAATTATTGTGGTTACTTATTTCCGCAGTGGCGCCGCTGGGGTTGCCTAAAAGCATTTGCTCCTCTTCCAGGGTGATGCGCGGCATAACCTCTGTTTGCTTACAACCAAAAGAGATAATCCAGATAAAAACGAAATAGGAAAGGTGACAAAAACGTATAGTCATATCTATTCAAATAAAAGGGGGAAACAGTGCCTGTCTCCTACTATATAACGCGCTCAGAAAGCGCTTGTTTATATAAAGAAGGCATTTTTGACCACACTTACCGCTTTGCGGGCAGTGCTTGGAAACCACAGCGTAGGTAGGTGCCTGACTATGAGCAGCTCAACATCCCCCGATTTTTTTCTCTAGAAAAGACTTCAGGGTTGCTTCTGCAGCCAAAACTGAGAGAACCATGATGCTTATAGCACCTGCAGCTTCAAAACCAGTTCAGGTTAATCCTGTTTCATAAGACAAATTTTTGAAACAGGTTATCTCGAAGCCTAGTTTAGGAGTATAGAGAGAAAAGTAGAAGACACTCCTTCACAATAAAAAACTCGGTTATGGGAAAATCACAAGACGCAAAAAAAGAGACAAAGAAAAAACCTGCGAAAACAGAAAAAGAAAAGCGCGCAGCAAAGCAGGAAAAAAAGAAAGGCAGAGAGTAGTTCGCTGAAATACACGGGCCATCATTTCTTTAAGTAAAGTACAGCGATGGTGCCACCTTTGTAAGGCAGGTGCCGTCGCTTTTTTCTGTAGCGCCATAGCATATCCGGCTACATTAGCAGCCCCTGCCTATGTAGCAACCGCTTGCTGAATTGCCGCCGCATGTATGCGCAATTCCTACTTTCTTTTGCAACTCATTTATTTATGCCCTATCGTTGCAACCGAAAACCTGCCTTCCGCAGGAAAAGCTTATTGGAAAAACGATTGAAATGAATATCAAAGCTATTTGCTCCGACATAGACGGCACCCTTCTTGACAGCCGCCGTGAACTTTCACCCAAAACCATTGCTACCGTAAAAAAGCTTGACAAGGACATCCCCTTTATTCTAGCTTCTTCACGAATGCCCGGTGCCATGCGCCACCTGCAGGAAGAACTTGGCATCCTGCACCACCCCATGATCTGCTTTAACGGGGGCTATGTGCTGTTGTATAACGACGGCACGGAGGCACCTGCCGTGGTGGACTCTGTACAGATACCTGTTTCTGTCTGCTCTGCCATTGTAGATATGGCCCATGGAACTGATATCCACGTCAGTTTATATACCGAAGACCTGTGGTATGCCCCTCAGGTAGATAAATGGACCGAAAAGGAAGAACGGGTAACGAAGGTGTCAGCGAATGTAGGGGCGTTGGCTCCTGTACTGGACAGTTGGCAAAGAGCCAACATCGGGGCGCATAAAGTGATGTGTATGGGGCCAGAGGAGGAAATAGCCCAAATGGAGAAGGCCCTGACAGCGCAGTTCGGCAATGATATTTATATCTACTACTCCAGGCCTACCTACCTTGAGCTGGCACCGCGCACTATTTCTAAAGCGACGGCACTCGAGCTTATCCTGAAGAACAACTATGGAATTGCCATGGAAGAGGCGATGGCCTTCGGTGACAACTACAACGACATAGATATGCTGAAGGCAGTAGGCAAAGGCATTGCAGTAGGCAATGCCCGGGAGGAAGTAAAAGCCGCCGCCGATGAAATCACCCTAAACAGTACCGACGATGGTGTAGCGGTGGCCATAGAAAAGTATCTGCTATAGATGAAAGCCTGCCATGTTTGAATAATGTCCTGACAGCAACAATAACTTCTATAGCAAAGAGCCCACCCCTGGCTCCTCCACGGAGGAACGAAGGGTGGGCTTTTTGCTAATACCTTAAAACAATTATATACCCAGGCAGCCAGTTTATACCCTTGCCAGCAGCAGTGCTGCCTTCTCCTCTATTTCCTGCAACAGCTCCTGTAGCTCATTTATAGTTGTAAGAGGATTCATCAGGGAAACGCGCAGGTACAGGTCTCCATTCAGAACTGTCTGGACAATATAAAACCTACCCTGCTCCAGGAGCATGTTCCGGATAGCCAGGTTCAGGGGTGTCATTTCTTCTTCCGCCTTGTAACGGAAGCACACAATATTACACTCCGGTTCATAGGCCAGCTCAAAATTCTGATTCGAACGAATGAGTGCCGAAAACTCAGTGGCCAGTTCATAAAGCTGCTCTATGTTTTCCCTGAAGATATCGTCTCCGTAGGTTCTGAAGATGGTATACACGTTCAGGGCAGACATGGCCTTGGTGCACTCGAAGCTGCGCCTGCCGCCATTGAACCACTCCTCCGACTCCTGCTCCACCCACAGGTATTGCGCCCGCTGAGAAAATGTTTTGTAAGCATCGCTACCATGCTTAAAGATCAAGGCTGTAGACAAGGAAGGCGTCATCATCATTTTATGATAGTCCACCACCACAGAGTCAGCTTTTTCGATCCCTTTTAGAAGATGCCGGTACTTCGGGGAGAAAGCAGCAGGAGCACCATGCGCCCCGTCTACATGAAACCAGAGCTTGTGTTCCTGGCTGAAGGCGGCAATCGCCTCCAAATCATCATAAGAGCCGGTAGAGGTAGTGCCTGCGCAGCCAATTACACTGATTACCTGCTTCCCCTCCGACACTGCCTGCTGGTAATATTCTTCCAGCAGGTCGGTCCGCATTTTGAACTGCTCATTTACCGGCACTTTTATAATACCTTCCGCGCCCAGTCCCATGATACGGGCGGCACGGTCGATGCAATAATGCGCCTCCTCCGACACCAGCACGGCCAGCTGAAGGCCACTTCTGTAGCCTTTGTGCCAGATTTCTGTTGCAGCTGCTCTTGCTGCCAGCAAGGCAGTCAGGTTGCCAAGGGAGCCACCTGAGGTAATAAAGCCGGAGGCTTCGGGGCCATAGCCAAGTTTCTGCGCCAGGTGTTCTGTCAGCACCTTCTCCAGCGTATTGCCTACCATTCCCATTTCATACACCCCCATGCCCTGGTTCAGCAGGGCTGTCATAGCCGACGAAAGCACTGTGACAGGTAAGGTAGGTGTGGTCTGGTGGCCTATGTAACGCTTGCGGTGCACCTGTATAGACTTCGACATAACGTCTTTGAACAGCTCCAGCGGATTTTCCTGTAGCGGCTTCTGGAAATCCTGCTGCCAGTATGCCAACTGCTCTTCAGGGTCCTGCCACGGAATGGCCCTTGCTTCCGCACTGTCTGTGGTGGCATCTGCCAGGTAATCCGAAATGATGTCGATGAGCTGATGCCCCTCCCTGCGGAAGCGCTCCGCATCATATGCCTTCTTTAATTTATCTTTCATGTATGGTTTCCTGTTTTTGGACTGCAAAAGAACGAAATCTACAGTGAAAATGCTCCCTGCAACACCCGCAAACGATGGAAATCACTGCATTAGCTTATAAAAAGCATGTTAAGTACACTTTCTGATGCGGCCATGCTTCAGGAAGCAAGGCAGATTCTACTACCTTTGCGGCTGAATTTTCAGGAAAACCTTTTCTATGCCACTCTCCCTTTACCAGATAGACAGCTTTACAGATAAATTGTTTGGCGGCAACCCTGCTGCTGTTTGCCTTCTCAATGAGTGGCTGCCAGATGCAACACTGCTGAAAATAGCAGCTGAGAATTATCTTCCGGAAACAGCCTACATCATTCCCTCCTCCACTGCAGGTAAATACAGCATCAGGTGGTTTACACCCGAAATTGAAATGGACCTGTGTGGCCATGCAACACTGGCTGCGGCGCATGTTGTTTTCAATCACCTGCACCTGGTGGCTGATACGGTAGTCTTCAGCTCGGCCAGTGGTGAACTTACCGTTACAAGACAGGGTGAACTGCTGACACTCGATTTCCCATCGCGCATGCCTGTGGCTGCCGAACTACCGGAGGTAATCCGGCACGGGATGGGGCATGAACCTATGGAAGTACTGAAAGCCAGAGACTACGTTTTAGTTTACGACAGTGAAGAAACGGTGCGCGCACTACAGCCCGACAGAGTCATTCTGGACCAGATTAACCTGGCCCCCGGCGGCATCATAGCCACGGCAAAAGGTGATACAGCTGATTTTGTATCCCGCTTTTTCACACCCCAGGCCAGTATTTTTGAAGACCCTGTAACAGGCTCCGCCCATTGCTCCCTTATTCCTTATTGGAGCCGGAAGCTCAACAAAAAAGAATTAACCGCCCTGCAGGTATCCGAGAGAACAGGTACATTATACTGCAATAACTTAGGTATGAGGGTACTGATAGGCGGCACATGCATCACTTACATGAAGGGAAATATATTTATATAAAATCACCTTATTTACTGGCATTATATTTGGATACTCCTAAACATGGCAAGACAGAGCTAAGAAGAAATAAAAGAGAATACTTTTTGTAACCGCAGCTCGTCCTGCATTTGCACGTATAATTTTTTTAAATACATTAACAGAGTTAATACGCATATTGCACTAAGTATTTATACCAGTTAATACTTTTCTATCCTGGTAGTCGTAATATAAATTTACCAAATTCGCTACCCCTTCACAGCATCCCTTTCGTTCACCCTTTTTTATTTTCGATTATGACTTTTACTTCATTCAAAGAGACTGCTTCATACAAGAGCTACAGTGATTACCCCACTTGCCCTGAAGAAAACCTTTGGACACAATATACCCCTGCACAAACTACCTTCAAACTTTGGTCGCCGGTGGCGGAAGAGGTAGTAGTACATTTTTATACAGCAGGAGACGGAGGCGAGCACCTGGAAAAAGTTTTTCTGGAGGAAGTGGAAGACGGCCTGTGGGTAACAACTGTGCATGAGGACTTGCAGGGAACATACTATACTTTTCAGGTAAAGGTGAAAGGGAAGTGGCTGGCCGAGACGCCGGGTATATATGCCACGGCTGTTGGGGTAAATGGTAAACGCGCCATGGTGCTGGACCTTGCAACTACTGACCCGGAGAATTGGCAAGACGATGTGGGACCTACCGTCTCCTCACCGAACGAAGTTGTGCTGTACGAAGCGCATGTGCGGGACTTTACCATCAGCAAAAACTCAGGAAGCGCAAACCCCGGTAAGTTTGTGGGACTGGTGGAAGAAGGCACCACCAATCCTGAAGGATTGGCCACAGGGCTCGACCACCTGAAGGAGCTGGGCATTACCCATGTGCACCTGCTACCTGCGTTTGACTACCTGTCTGTAGACGAATCTGCACTGGATAAGCCACAGTACAACTGGGGCTATGACCCGCAAAACTACAACGTGCCGGAAGGTTCTTATGCAACGGATCCGTTTCATGCGGAGGTGCGCATCCGGGAGTTTAAGCAAATGGTGCAAGGGCTCCACAGCAATGGCATTGGCGTAATATTAGACGTGGTGTACAACCACACCGGCGTTACAGAGGGTTCCAACTTCAACCTGGAAGTACCGGGCTACTATTACAGGCACGCCGATGGCAGGTGGTCTGATGCTTCCGGCTGCGGAAACGAAACAGCCAGCGAGCGCACTATGATGCGTAAGTTCATCATAGAGTCTTGCGTGCATTGGGCGCAGGAATACCATGTTGATGGCTTCCGCTTTGACCTGATGGGTATTCATGATATAGAGACCATGAATCAGCTGACGGCTGCGTTGAAAAAAGTAAACCCAAACATTATCGTGTACGGGGAAGGCTGGACGGCCGGAGGAAGCCCTCTCTCCCACTCTAAAAGAGCAACCAAGGCACATACTTATATGCTGCAGCATGTCTCTGCCTTTAGTGACGACATCAGGGATGCACTTAAGGGCTCTGTTTTTGACACGAGGTCCAAGGGCTTTGCCAGCGGAGCGCACGGCATGGAGGAAGTCATTAAGTTTGGCGTAATAGGCAGCATTCAGCATCCTGAGGTGCATGCAGGCAGGGCCGCATGGGCAAGGGAACCCTGGCAGTCTGTTTCTTATGTGTCCTGCCATGATAACCAGACCTTGTATGACAAACTAAAGGCTTCGTGCGAGGACGCTTCCGAAGAGGAAATCAAGAGTATGCACCTGCTGGCCAATGCCGTGGTGCTTACCTCCCAGGGCATTCCTTTTCTGCACGCCGGCGTGGAAATGCTGCGTACTAAAAAAGGCGAGCATAACAGCTATAATTTACCGGATGAAATCAACCAGATAAACTGGAACTGGAAAACGAAACAGGAGGATGTATTCACTTATTACAAGCAGCTTGTTTCTCTCAGGAGAGCGCACCCGGCTTTCAGCATGCCTACTGCCGAAATGGTGTACAAGCACCTCGAGTTTGTAGAGACGGCTCCAGGGCTCGTAGTCTTCCTGCTGAAAGGCAATGCAAACAATGACAGCTGGAAGAACATCATGGTGTATTACAACGCTAACAAGTCTGCTGTCCGGCTCACCGTGAAAGGAGAATGGCACATCGCCGTGAAGGGGAGAACAATAGACCCTACCGGTGCAGAAAAAGTAAGGCAGGAAGTAGAAGTACCACCGATTTCGATGCTCATGCTGTATCAGGACTAAGCCTTATTTAAGCCGTAACTAGCAGTTATAATGTTCCACTTCTGTCTATAAATTCATAGAAAAAGAAGTGGAACATTATTTTTTGATAGCGATCAACTTCTTTGTTGCCGATTGTCCTGTTCCAAACTCCTGACACTCCTGCAAATGAACTTCAAAAACCATAACCTTCCTGAAACTGAAATATTTTAGCGCCATACCATGCTTAATATAGCGATATTTTGTCTATATTCATTTCTATATTAGCGAACCCTCATTGAGCATACCACATATAAAAAGCAGCAGAAAAGTAGTGACTAGTTAATCAGAAACAGGCAAGCGCTATGTTCGGAGTTGAAAATCTAGATTCTTTAATATTGTGAAGTCTTCCAGACTTATCGCAGCCATGGATTTGTTTGCCCGCATCCAGGTTCACGTCATTGACAAGCTACAAAAAGGCTTGTCAGAAAAACTGACCTATCATAATGTGGCGCACACGCTGGATGTGTTAAAGCAGGCTGTTGTGATAGCCAACAAAGAAGGGGTAACAGCCCCTGAAGACATGCTGCTTCTAAAAGTGAGTGCGCTTTATCACGATACCGGCTTCCTGTATGCCTACCAGGAGCATGAAGATAAAAGCTGTGAAGTAGCCTCTGAGGAGCTGCCTGCCTTTGGTTTTACAGACGAACAGATAGAAAGGGTATGTGGTATGATACGTGCTACGAAAGTGCCGCAGAACCCACAAAACCATCTGGAGCAGATTATATGTGACGCCGATTTAGATTACATGGGCAGAGCCGATTTTTTTGAAATAGGAAATAACCTGTACAAGGAGTTTCTGGAGCAAGGAGTGGTGAAAGACTTCAAGGAATGGAACATGCTGCAGATACGTTTCTTGGAGAGTCACCGCTACTTCACGAAGTCCTCCCTGAAGCGGCGTCAGAAAGTTAAAATGAATTACCTGCAAGCCATCAAAGAGACGGAAGGCTTGTTAAGTTAGCGCTGTGGTGGGTAACGCTTTTATCATCCATGATGCGCAGGCGCCTGCAAAGTGTTTTTAAGATCCCCTTCAGAATCTCTGCATTGTCCATCATTATTTCGTAAAAGGGCTCCTGCTCCAGTTTCAATAAAATGGACTCTTCTTCAGTAGTAGCACTTGCAGAACGCCGTTCAGCATCCAGCACAGATAACTCCCCTACTATCTCATCTTTTTCGAGCACGGCCAGCGTATGGTTCCCGTCATGTATGCGCACCCTGCCTTTGTAAATAAAATACATGCAAGTGCCCCTGTCACCTTTTGAAAAAAGGTTCTCATCTGCCTCCAGGTAAACCTCCTCCAGTATGCCCGCTAAGCCTATCAACTCCTGCTCCGGCGTATTCCGGAATATTTCTGATGAACGAAGAATCAATACTTTTTCTATCAACAACATATTTAATCTTAGTTAAGCACTGATAAAACATACCCCCTGGTCTCCTCAAACAACTTATCTTCCCTGCCTGATTTGGCATCGAGGATGTGCCTGGGAAACCCCTCTTCCTGCAGCCTCGGTATCATGTAGCAGGCAACAGACTTGGTCCAGGTACTAAACCCGGCTTTGTTCTCCTGAAGGATATCTTCTATGATGGCGCTGGCAGGCATCTCTTTTGTGGAATGCACCACCACCTGGTCTTTGCATATATCCTGCTCCAGTTCAACCAGGGTATTCAGCCCGTTAAAGTACCTTTGGGGGATGATGAGCTCCAGCATTTCGATGGCATTATAAACTTTAGTAGCATCCCCTACATTATACAGCTCCATCACCCGCTCTATCTGCTGGCGGTTATAAAGTAGCGATAAAGCCTTGAAAAGCACCTGGATGTCCTGGTGAATTTCTGAGCAGACTGCCTCCTGCAGCGGCTTCACAACCTCTATTGAAACAAGATGCAGGTAGTAGGTCGCCTTTAACAGGCTCTGATCCAGCTTTACCTGTATCCAGTTTCTGAGGATAAGCTGGGATTCAGCCGAGACAATTGCTTTTTGCTGCCAGAGCGCATCCACCACTTCGGCTGTAGCGGTCTTATTCTCTTCCAGCAGGCGCTCTAAAAAGGCAGTGGAGTAACCGCCTCTCATTTTGCCCGCGACTTTTATAAGTACACTCGTCAAAGCCTCCGGGTACAGCTTCCGATGTATATAATCTGTTGCGAACACATTGTCCCCGAAGTGCAGCAGGGCTTTCTGCAAGGGTACAAGGGAATTCTTTTCAAGGACCACCTGCACCATTGGCTCAAACAGGGCAAAGTCTTTCACTTCTCCTACAGCCTCAATTGCTTTTTTATATACCGCCGGTACCTCGTCATGCAAAAAGGTGCTTAGCACCTGCTCGTAATCACTGCGCCTGGTTTCCGTGATAATGGACAGTGCAGTCAGTTTATCCGCTTCATGTGGACTGCGGACCATTTTCCGCAGTTCCGCTGCCACTACTGCATCTGCTTCAGCCTGATTACGAAGCAAGAGGCCAATAATGGCTGCTTTCTTACAATCTATATCCAGGTCCTCTATTGTGGCAGACTGATAGGGCAGATTCTCTTTATCAAGGTAGTAGATGGCCTTCATCAGGTGCGGCTTAATGGCTAAGTCCGTCTCTGCTTTCAGGCGGTTATGGAGCAGCGGCAGTGCCTCGGTTAACCTGTTTTCTATGATCCTGGAAATCACATACTCTTTCACCTCGCAGGACTTACTATGCAGTTGCCGGAACAAGAGCCTGTTTATATCTTGGTAACCTGATTTTTCAAGCAGGTGCAAGGCATGGATGGCCTTCTGGGGCTTGTTGCTACGAGCCTTTTTGATAAGCACCTCTGTTACTGAAGCATCGTTCAGGAACAACTCCGAACCAGTGAAGTAACCCCGCTTAATGACACTTATCAGGGTGCGCATGTAAGCCTTCCGGATAAGGAAAACACTGGCAGCCCAGGCAAGTAACAACACAAAGAGCAGCCGGGAAACAAGCGAAATAGCCAGCCCACTATGATATTGCAGGTAAATAGTGAGAAAAACACCCACTCCCAGCAGTGCAAAAGGCAAAGTATAACCCTTTGCAATCAAATGTCCTTTTAAGCGGCTGTGCGGATTAAGCGGCTGAAACAGGACAAAGAAAACAGGTTCCTGCAGCGTGGAGCGCAGTATCTCTGACAGCAGCACCATTACCCCAAAAACATACAGGTGTGTCGTCAGCGCTTCTCCTGACAGGATGATAAGGCCATTGATGACCAGGAGCAGCAAGGGCGCTATCAGCAGGCAGTTGGAAACCCCCAGCCGGGCAATTACCCTGCTGCTGAAAACAAGCTTGATACCGATAGCCAGCAGGCGGCCCAGGGCAAAGAATACAGCTATGAATGTGGCCAGTTCATGGTCGCTGGTGCTGTACTTCAGCTTTATCTCCTCCAGAAAGGTAAAGTCAATAATAGAATAAATAGTGTACGCTAGCAGCGACCATAAAGCGATGGAGAAGATAAGGCGGTTATGGAAGTAACGCCCAATTATACTGTGGCTTTTAGACTTTGTGTGTGCTGTGGCATGGTGAGTAGTGCCGTGGTCCGTTGCAATCTTGTCTTTATAGTTCGACATCTGGAGCAGCACATACACTACAGCAAAAGCCACAACGGAGACCCATAGCAGATTGACTACACCTATCAGCGGCACGAGTGCTGTTACAGAAAAGTAACCCAGCATCTTAGCAGGTATATCACCTGCCCCTACTATTGAAAACAAGCGCTTGCTTTCCCGCACATTGAACATAATGGCAGTCATTCCCCAGAAGGCATAGCCCACCAGCATGTACACCACCATGTACCATGCCCCTAGTAAAGGCGGCAACCAATCAAATGTAAAAAAAGTTAAAGAGAGCCAGTATAAAAAAACAGAAACGGCGGAGAAAACGGTAATCACCTGCAGCAACCTGTCAGAAGGCATGCGCGCCTCCAGCCTGGAATAAATCAGGTTAGAGATAAATAAAAGAACTGCTGCCAGTATATAAATTTTAGGAAATACAGTAACAGGATAATAGGACAGTACCAGTGTGAGGGAACTTGTAAACAGAAAAGCGGTGGCCACACCAATAAAGTACTGTACAAGAAAAAGGTGCCCTACAAGCTTCGCTTCGCCTGGCTTTATGTTTAGGAGCAAGTTTATCCGTTTATACATAGCAGGACAGGTTAATTGCTGAGTTAAAACACCTGATAAAAGTAAAGCATACTGTATCAGTTCATTAAATACTGCATAAGTTAAAAATTTTGTTACATAAATAACATTTAAACACTGAAAAAAAGAAAGAATATACAGTGAAGAACCTGATTCAGTTGCTGTGGTGCACAAGGGTTACTTTGCATGAACAAATTCGCCTTTTGCACCTGCTTTTGTAACCGGAACATGTTTGTGGCATAGGCACCGGTACCTCAAAATCAGTAGCAGGAAATAGCTGCAGTTTTTAGCTGCAAAAACATGCACTGCGTAAACAGCTTAACAAAAACTAAAAGCTATGAACAACACACTTTATAAAGCTTTGGCATTTGGGGCGCTTGCCGGAATGCGCTCTTTAGCTGCCCCAACCCTGCTTAGCCACTTTCTAAGTGAAGCCGGCAGTGCTCCTCTTCGAAATACGCCGCTGCGTTTTTTAGGCAACAGCACCGTAGCTATGGTACTGAAAGGCCTCGCAGCCAGCGAGATGTTAGGTGACAAAGTGCCGGGCGTGCCGGACCGCATAGAGCCACCTTCCCTGGTGATGCGAAGTGCTTCAGGAGCGCTGGCAGGTGCAGCGGTGTATATGATGAACAACAGGAAAGCCATAGAAGGCGCTGCAGTCGGTGCAGCGGCGGCTGTGGCAGCCACCTACGGCAGCTTCTACCTCAGAAAAACCCTCTGCGAAAAAACAAGCCTGGCCGACCCGATTTTTGGAGCACTGGAAGATGCGCTGGTCATTGCCAGTGGTATGCAGGCTGCCAAGCTATAACACCAACATTTAAGTTCCTGAAAAAGAAACAGCACATCCCGCTTCCGATAAACTATGGAGAAGCGGGATGTGCTGTTTCTTTTAGCTGACCTACTGTTAACAGATAAAGGCGTTATGGTTGCCTGGAAAATTAACTGGCTGCGCCCGCTGCGTAAGGAGCACGATGAGGCACACGGCAAACGCCAGAACCGGCAGTTGCAGAAAAAGCATACTTTCTAAATTACTCAGGTAGCGGGTATGTACCGAAGTGACAGCTGAAAACAAGCTGCCGCCCCGTTGGTTGAATATTATCTGGTCTATAAAGTCCCAGCCCCAGTGCAAGCCAACCGGAAAAGCCAGGGAGCCAGTCCTGGAGTAAGCGTAGGAAAACATCAAACCCCAAAGCCCGGTGTATACAAACACCCACATCATCACTACCGGGTTGCCCAGCACCTCCAGGGTAAACCAGTGGTAGATACCGAAGGCTGCGGCACTGAAAAGGTTTGCCTTCTTCTCTCCCATCAGCGTGATTGTTTTATAAAGCAGATAGCCCCGAAAAAGCAACTCCTCTAAAAGAACAGATTGAAAAGTGTTATAAAAGCCCCTGAACAAGAAGCCTAAACCAATACCGGGCACAGGTTCCCAGCTAAAACCGGCAAGAAAAGAAAGGAAATAGCTAATAATAACGGCCAGGCATAAGGTAGCCAGAAAGCCCAACAGTAACTGCAGTACCCTTAACAGCGTGGGGGCCAAACCTAATAATGCTCTAACCGCAGCAGCCCCCAAAAAGCCAGCAGTATGACTACATTACCCAGCATATTACAAGAAGCTTATTGAGGTGCAGCAAAACCCGCTTACGCACTCCCTGCTATGCAAGATGGTAGCAAGGCTAAACTAATTTCTAGCCTCATATCCACTCAAATGCACTAACGGAATTGAACAGGAAAAGGGCAGTCTGCCTTACCGGGTGAGTAGCAGCACTTAGCAGCAGCCTTCACCAAAAGCAGCAAGAACATTTCTATGAGCGGATTTCCTCGAAGTCGATACTCTTAGGCAGCGTCGCGAATTTTTCTACCAACTCTGCAGGAAGTACAGTTAGTTTGCGCTTCTCTACATCTAACCAGGCACCATCCACCGTTACCACGGCCGCTCTAACGCCATCCTCGCGGTAAACTATATGGCGTATGGACCAGCGGGATCCATCTGTACGGCTCTTTGTAAGCTCAATAGTTACTTTGATATTTTCATTCAGACCTACCTCACGCAGGTAAACTAGCTCTTCACGAAAGAGTATAGGCCCAACCTTCAGCTCCTGAAAAGTTTTGAAGTCAAGACCGAGGCTGTCTAAGACGGAAATACGGGCCTGCGCAGCGAAATCAGCGTAGGCTGAATGGCGCATGTGCATATTAACGTCCAGGTGAGACCACATTACTTTCCCTTCGTAAACATTGTTCATTGTATTAACTATTAATTCGTATCTGGTTCAACAGTATAATGCCCGATGCAGCCTCAAAATTTCATTCTGCAAAAGAGCAATGAGGTGTTTCATTTTATTATCAGAAAGGCAAGCCAAATATAAAACATTCCACCTAAAGCGCAGCGAAATGTTTCAGATACAGCATGGATTTTTTCTGCAGATAGCAAAGAAACTAGATCTTTGAGTGCCTTATCATACAGCCGAAGCCTGTGCCACCTCCTTTTAGGGGCCTGCATTCCTAAACAATTTGTTACACACCAATATCCTCATTCCAGAGGGATGGTTTTTCCTGAATAAATTTTTGCATGAGCTCGTAGCAGGCACTGTCATCTGCTACAACCACCTCCACTCCTCTCGACCGCAGCAGTTCTTCCTCTCCCATAAATGTCTTGTTTTCTCCAATCACCACTTTGGGTATGCCATAAAGAAGAATGGTGCCCGAGCACATAGGGCATGGGGAAAGCGTAGTGTAAATAGTACACTCTTTATATACGGAAGCGGGCTGCCTGCCAGCATTTTCCAGTGCATCCATTTCACCATGCAACACCACACTACCATCCTGCACACGCTTGTTATGGCCTTTACCGATTATTTTACCTTTATGCACCAGTACGGATCCAATGGGAATACCTCCTTCAGCATACCCTTTTTGCGCCTCCTCAAATGCAACTTTTAAAAATTCGTCCATGCTAATATCCATCTTGTTCAGAAAGTGACAACTCGCCTTCCAAAGCTAAAAATTTATAGCGCAACTTTCCTTCTGCCAGCAAGTATTGTTTAAAACAGTAATCAACTTCGGAACTACCTGTTTATAACATATACAAGACCAGGTACCAGTACAGTCTCCGTAATTCTGCTCAGTCTTTGCAAAAGGCTCTTCTTTTATTAAATATTCAGATTATTAAATTATGAAATTCAAATGAATAAATTCTGAACTATTTTATATTAATTCAAATGAAGTTTCTTTTTACCCTTTTATTTTCTGCATTGTCGGCTGGTTGGTGTGCAGGACAGACGGATTCCTTATCAGTGCCGCCACCAAGTGCCACTGGCACTCTTGAGGCAGACAGTAGCAGTACGCTTAACGCAACGCCTGCCATCAGAAAGAACAGCGTAAAAGTAAATCTATCTTCACTTGTGCTCAATACTTACAGCCTCAGTTATGAGCGCAGCCTGGCAAGAAAAGTATCGGTGGTGGCAGGATACAGTATCATGCCCAGAACCACCCTCAGCGACATGGCTGCGGCCCGGTACATTGCTGATAAATATATTGCTAACGATGTCGTTACAGCAGACCTGGCCAACATAGAAGTATCTAACCAGGCTTTTACGGGTGAAGCACGGCTCTACGGTGGCAAACATTCGGGTGCGCGGGGATTTTATGTGTCGGCATACGGCCGCTATATGCGCATGCAGGTGGATTACCTAGACACCTACCAGTCGGTGGCAAATAAAAAGTACCAGATTCCTTACCAGAACACCCTTCATGGCTATGGTGGCGGGCTCATGTTTGGCGCCCAGTGGTTAATTGGCAAAAAAGTAAACCTGGACTGGTATATACTAGGCGCACACTACGGTAAACTTACAGGCGACATAGTGGCCGTAACAAACTTTAATGGCATGACACAGGCAGAGAAAACAGGACTGGAAGAAGACATTGAACACTATGTCAGGCTGGATGGCAGGGTCAGAGTTGACACACGCCTCTGCCAGTTCAAGACAGCTTTTGCGTTTCTTTTCCGCCTAGGTGAGCTTTATGTACACCGCGTATTTTTTTTTCCGATTAAGCGCAGAGAAAAAATCACCACAAATGGGTATTGCTCTTCCGATAATATAAACAGAAATTTACATAATTCATTTTAACAAATGCAGCTTATAGGTTAACAGCTTTAAATTTGGATTTTATTATGGAAGGTAAATTAGCTTTACTAAGCAGACGGGAATGTTCTATGATAGCCTGTCTAGCAGATGGTTTCACTAATAAGCAGATTGGTGAAAAGTTTGGCCTTAGCGAAGATGATGTGCAGGAGTATCTACAAAAGATGATGCGTAAAAAAGGGTTCAATCATTCCTATCAATTAATTAGCTGGGCATACCTGGATGGCGTTCTAAAGTAAAAAGTCTTCCTCCCTCTTTATTCCCGTATCACTACCCCCAACTCTCCCTGAGAGCAGCTCCCCCATTTTTCTCAGATAAAGTCTTAGCCTCAGAGCAAAGTAGACGAAACAAATTGAGATTGAAGTAGTAAATCAGCCCACTTCAGAGAATATCCTTTTCTTTTTTAGAGTTTTTCATCTCAAAGGGTGCAATGGCAAAGTTTCCTGTCGGTGTATAGCCCCTCCCCTTTCAATTCACTGGCTCATCTTCTGCCGTATACCGCCATGTAAGTCACCAGGCACCCACCGCACGTTGACTGAATTTTCTATTTCTCATCAAAGAACATAACCAGAGGCCGCCAATAAACGGTAAAAGAACTTATCGGTTCTGGGACTTACAAAACAAAATTTTCCCCAGGCTAGTGTTGGGCACAAAAAGACAGAACAGCTCAGCTATTACAATTTCTGAGGAAGATGAGGAAGCTGCTATTTATTTTATTGCTGATTACATGCCATGTAGCTTTCCCCCAAGAGCACTCTTTGAAGGGCAAAGTTGTTGAAAAGGAAGCGGGCGCCCTTCCTTCTGCTTCTGTTTTGCTACTCCAACCCACAGATTCAGCTGTGGTACAATACACGACTACCAGTGCCAACGGGCTTTTTATTCTAAACAAAGTAAACAAAGGAGCCTATATCTTGAAGGTGAGTTTTCTTGGCTTTTCTCCTTACCACAAAAATATCCTTCTTTCCGCTGCCACTACTGATACGCTTGACCTGGGGACTATATCCCTGGAACCCGTGGCTAGTGAACTACAGGAGATAACTGTTACAGGTGCAAAGGCACCTGTAACAGTGAAAGAAGATACTGTAGAATACAATGCAGGTTCCTTCAGAACCCGGCCCAATGCCGATGTAGCACAGTTACTGAAAAAATTACCAGGAGTAGATATGCAAAGCGACGGCAATATCAGCGTGCAGGGGGAGCGCGTAACACGGATATTTGTTGATGGAAAAGAGTTTTTTGGGGGCGATTTAAGAGCGGCTATAAATAACTTACCCGCCGACGCCATTGAAAACGTCCAGGTAATAGACGCTAAATCGGAGGAAGCACAGTTCTCCGGTGTAGACGATGGCCGCCGGGAAAAGGTCGTTAATCTGACACTGAAAGAAGACAGCCGAAATACGGGTTATGGTAAAGTAACGGCCGGAATTGGTACGCATCAGCGCTATATGGCCAAGGGGAACTATAATCGCTTTGACGGTGGCAATTTTGTATCCCTGATGGGGATGAGTAACAACGTGAACAATCAGTGGCTAACTTCTGATGGCCCAGCCACTACACCACAAACAAGTGGCAACACACCAAGAAGTCCGGCACAAAATGGCTTGGTTAACACACACATGGCAGGTGCAAACTCCTTCCACCAGCTTACGCCTAAAACCAGCCTTACAGGAAGCTATTTGTTTAACCAAACCAATGCATCTGTACAGAGCAGCCTCATAAGGCAGAACTTCCTGCCCGAAGGAACAGCCTTGTATTATGAGAACAGCCAGCAACAAAACCGGAACACCCTCCATAGTGCCACGGCAGGGGTAGAACACAAAGACTCTGTCAACACCATCCGGCTGAATGCTACTTTTGGTTATACGGGTACCCGCATGATCAGCAGCAGTAACAGGCAATCTTATTCTGTCACAGATTCGCTGGTGAACGAAGGAGAGCGAAGCGCGAACACCCAGAGCAAAGGCTACAGCCTGGACACGGATCTGTTTTACGGGCATCGGTTTGGTAAAAGCGGGAGGCTGGTTACAGTAACAAATCAACTCACTACTTTCCAGGACAACACAGAAGGACGAACTGTTTCTTATACCAGGTTTGTGGAAGGCGGTGAAGAGAGGGTACGGCAACTGAATAAACAGGAAAACAATGACCTGGCATACAACCTGCGGATAGCTTATACCGAGCCTTTGGGCAAAAAACAGTTCCTGCAGGCAACGTACAACCTCTCCAACCGCGCCTCAAAATCTAACCTGGAGGTATATGACCTAGTAAATGACACCACCCTTTTGGATATGGAACAAAGCAGCCGGTTTGGTTCAAGATATGTATATCAGCAAGCAGGGGTAACTTACCGGCTCAACCGGGGCAAATCGAATCTGGCTATTGGAGCGAAGGCACAACAGTCTGCACTCACGCGCAGGCTACAGGCACCTGATGAGGAGGTGACAGGCAAGTTCCAGAATATTTTGCCGCACCTGAACTACAACAGGCGATTTAACAGAAGTACCCGGTTAAGCTTTGATTACACAACTTCGGTCAGGGAGCCATCCGTGAATCAGCTTCAGCCGGTAGTTTCCCGCTATGACCCGCTTCATCTTTATGTGGGCAATCCTGACCTGCGTCCGGAATATACACACCAGGGCAAACTGAAGCTGAACACCTCTGATGCCGCCTCTGGTTTGTTTTTATCAGGGTCTGCTAACTTTAGCTATACCACAAATCCTATCATAGCTGCCGTTTCTATAAACGAAAGGCAGGTACGCACCACCCAGTATGTAAACGTAAGGCAGAGTAGTTCCTTATCAACTTTTGCTACACTGGGAATTCCTGTCCGGAAGTATAACAGCCGGTTTAACCTCAGCCCTTACCTGCGCCAGGGGCAGAGTGTGAATCAGCTGAACGGCGTGGAAGGCACCATCACCCAAAGGTCTGTTGGTGCTAATGTTGACTACAACTACAACTACAAGGAATTTGTGGACCTAAACCTGCGGGCTTCTTTAACACGAACAAGTTCCGATTATGAACTGAACCAGAACAGAAACCAGGTCTTTGTGAATGCTGCTTATGTTGCAGATGCAACCGTGTACTTGTTAGAGAGGTTTCATTTCACCACTGAATTTACTTATTCAAAATTTCGCAACACCCAGGCTAACTTCAATCAAGGCATTCCGGTTCTGAATCTGGCCATATCGATGTTCGTTTTAAAAGGCAAGAGAGGGGAAATACAACTCTCCGGCCTTAATATGCTGAACCGCAATTTAGGAGTAACTCAGTTTGCTAATCAAAATTATATAGAACAGTCTGTTCAAAACTCATTAGGCAACTTTTACATGCTCAGTTTTACATACAATTTTAACAAGCAAAACGAGTAGAATTGTATTGCACTACTATTGCATGTTGTAACAAGCATACAAATTCTATCAATAAATTAATTTTCTTTAAATTTTAATATCAAAACAAATGCTATATCCTTTAAATAAACCCTGTTTTTAATTTTATTCATATTTGAACCATGTACAAAAAGCTGCAAACAACATGATTTTAACACCGTTCCACCCATTAGCAGTGATTATTAAAATTATATAAACATATAACCGTTTTAATTAACAATATACAACAAAACAGTGAACATAAGAATGAAATAGTAAATACTACCTTAAGAAACCTAAAAGACAACAATCTAACTATCAACAACTTACAACACATCACAATAGTTAAATAGACAAATATAATTGTACTTATTTTAGCACCTTTTAACAACACCTGCAGCTTTAGGTCGTAAAACATACCATAACAAATTCCATTAAACACTTAAAAAACAAACTTATGAAAAACTTAAAAGTACTTTCCGCAATGGTGGCAGTGGCCATGTTTACATTCTTATCTGCTAATGATGCACAGGCGCAGCAAGATGCAAATGTAGGTCAGGCAGTTTCAGGTCTAATCAATGTAAATATTGGCGCAGTTCAGGTTGATGTTGAGGACAATGAGATTCTCAACGACTTTACACTTGTAAACGTTGAAGATGTCCTTAATAACAGTGAAATCAGAATCCTTAACAATGTGCTTAATAACAATGAAGTTTTGAGCCGAAACAGTAATTTTTTAAACAACCTGCTGCGTGATGCTGAAATACTCAATGATAACCAAGTTGTGGTTGGAGTATTGAGTGGCGGAAGTCTTCTGATTGATGAGTTGTAAAGCACAAAAAACTGCACAAGTCACCCAAACAAATTGATATTTGCTTAATGCATCATAAAAAGGTGGCTTTCAAAATAAACAAGGTCCAGTAGTTTTGACTACTGGACCTTGTTTATTTTGAAAGCCACTACTGCTGGTACAACACGTTCACGCACACATAATGAAACCACCCATCGACCTGAACATTTCTGAAAAAACTGAAACAGCCACTTTCTCCATGGGATGCTTCTGGAGCCCAGATGCGCTTTTCGGAGCGGTGGAGGGCGTTGTGCGCACAAGGGTAGGTTACGCAGGAGGCACCACCGAAAACCCTACCTACTGGACACTGGGAGATCATATTGAGACAGTACAGTTGGACTATGACCCAACTCAAATAAGCTACCACCAGCTGCTGCAGCTGTTTTTCTCCAGCCACAAGGCTACACGGGCTCCCTGGAAAAGGCAGTATATGTCTGCTGTGTTCCTTCATAATGCAGCGCAGGAGCAGCAGGCCTGGCAGGCGAAAGAGCAGGTCGGTCTGATAATAGGGGAAAGAGTTTATACCGAAATTTTCCCTTACCAGGCATTTTACATGGCAGAAGACCGGCACCAGAAATACAAACTGCAGCGCCAGCCGTCACTACTGGAGGAGCTTCAGGAAATATACCCCGCAATGCCGGACCTAGTAAATTCTACAGCAGCAGCGCGTATTAACGGCTACTTGTATGGATACGGCAACAAAGAAAAACTACAACATGACATGGCGCAACTCGGGCTGTCCCCTGCTGGTCAGAAGATACTACTGGAGAATGCAACTGCCCGTGGTAAAGTACGGTGTAGCAGCTGATGATTGAACACAATGTCATTCCAAAAAAAGGAAATACACAGCTAACAAAGTAATTTCATTTACGGAACATCAAGTATCAGAAATAATTCTTTTTTGGTCTTGCTGCTGTAATAGAAATTTCGGATGGTGAAACCTGTCAGGTGGTGCGGCTGGAAAAGATAAATTACGTTAGGTTAATCTAAACCAAGGCATCAACAAACAATGGAGAAAGACAAACAACTTCGGGAACAACTGGTAAAGCTACTACGGGGCGGGCAGGCCTTCAAAACAAGAGATGAAATTCTGCAAGGCTTCAGCTTGAAGGAAGCAGGCAGTAAGGTTGCCAACCTCCCCTATACAACCTGGCAGTTGCTGGAACACCTGCGCATTGCTCAGTGGGACATACTGGAGTTCAGCCGTAATCCACAGCACGAGTCGCCGGAATGGCCGGAGGGGTATTGGCCACAGGAAATAGCACCATCCGGCGAAGCCGCATTAGATGAAACGCTGCGCGCTATTAAGTCAGACCTGGAGGAAATGATTCAACTGATACAAGACCCGAACAATAACCTATTCGAGCCTTTCGCCCACGGCGAGGGGCAAAATCTGCTGCGGGAAGCAATGCTTGTTGCCGAGCACAACGCCTACCACTTAGGCGAAATTGTAGTACTCAGAAGGCTGATGGGTCAGTGGGAATGAGCATATGAACCCGCTATTAAATCTTATATGAGGTGCAAAAACATGAAAAGCTGTGCTTAGCACAGCTTTTCATGTTTATCTTTTTCTAAGATGCAGCTTTAGTAGCTGTTTCTTCTTTTAGCCTGCTGCTCCAGGGCTTTCAGTTCGTGCTCAGCCGCTTTAAGTCTGTTTTTAGCAGCTTTTTCCCTTTGTTTTGCTTCTTCTGCAAAGCGCTCCGCCTCTCTCAACTCCTGCTTCAATGCTCTTACTTCCTGTTGCTGTGCAGCCACGGCAGGGTCACTGGACAAGCGGTTTCCTCCGCCTAAAGTAGAGCAGCTTAACAAAATGGGGAAGAACAAAGCTATTGTACCGGTTGCTACTGCTTTGCTTGTAAATAATTTCATAACATTTTCTTTAGTTTAAGATACTGTAAATACGGCTTAGTTGTACAGGTGGTTTATTAGCGGAGTACAATAACTTGCGAAAGCAAGCCCCCACACAAAGGCTCAGGGGCATTTTAAAGTTTTTCTGTTTATATCGTTTCTACGTTCATGGCTGCCTGTAATGAAGCTTTAAAAAAACGCAGGTTTTGCTTATGCTGCCACCACTGTACCTGCAATACCTGTTGTGCTTCTCTCAATAATCAGCGTCCCTAAACAAACTCAAAACACTGTCTGCTAATTACATATTAACATTTTACACTTCCCTTCGTTTCTGAATAAGAAAGAGAAAAGCTATGGCACAAACGACAACATTAGAGGTATCAACTTTTGCTTTTGAGAAAAATGGACCTATCCCGGCCGTCTACACGTGCGACGGTGATAACATTAACCCACAGTTAAGAATAGACGGCATACCGGAAAGCACGGAAACCATGGCCATTATCCTGGAGGATCCGGATGCCCCGGACGGCACTTTCACCCATTGGGTGGTGTGGGACATGCCTCCCCGGGCCAACATCTACGAGAATGCTACTCCTGACGGTGTAACAGGCGCTAACGACTTCGGAGAACACAATTACATGGGCCCCTGCCCACCTTCAGGAGAAACACACCGCTACTTCTTTAAAGTATATGCTCTGGACTCAAAAGTGAACCTGGACCCTGACAGTACAAGGCAGCCCCTGGAAGTACTGCTGGCAGAGAAGACTATTGCCTATGGAGAACTGATGGGCACCTACAAGAAAGACTGATTCAAAACTGGAATTGCTCCAGGCAAAGCCGGGGGAGGTTTGGTGAATTTGCCAGAAAATTGACGGCACGACATTCACCTCCTCCCCTGCTTTTTGTTTATTTGCCCTATGAAGCTTCAGAAGACAGACCGGCTCCCTATCCAGGATCTACTCAACCACAAGGCACTTACCGTAATGCCCCTGGAAACCTATGCCAGTGAGTTGTCGGAGGTACCGCACAGCCACGATGCTTACATGATCTTGTATGTGCAGGAAACGAAAGGCGGCGACCACCTCATCGATTTTCAGCGCTACCCTATACAGGCGGATCGTGTGTACCTGCTGCGCCCCGGGCAGGCACACCAGCGGGAGTCACGGCAGGAGAAAGGGGTACTCGTTTCCTTCTCTGAAAAGTTTCTGCAGACAACCGGCATGCGCTCGCACGATGCTTTTATTATTTTCAGCTCCGTATACCAGCACCCTTACCTCGACCTGCCGGAAAAACTGCGGGTAACCCTGGAAAGGTTAATACACCTGATGATACAGGAACTGCAGGAGCCGACACCCGACATGGCTATCCTTTCCCGCTACCTGTATATCCTGCTGCAGTATTTGCTGCGGGAGTGCCAGGTACAGCTTCAAAAGCTTACACCTGCGCGGCACAGCGAGCGTCTTTTCCATCTCAGCAGCCTGATTGAAGCCCATTACCGGGAGCACCGCAGTATCAGTTTTTATGCAGACGCTCTCGGCATTACACCCAAGCACCTCAACAGCCTCTGCCGGCAGTATTTAAATACCACTGTGGCCGACATGCAGCATGACCGGCTCCTGGTGGAGAGCAAGCGGCTTTTGTTTTTCAGCAGTTTATCTGTAAAGGAAATAGCATACCAGCTCGGATTTGAAGACTCCTCTTATTTTGTACGTTTCTTTAAAAGAATGACCGGGCAGACACCAACCCAGTTAAGAAGCGGAGGTTCCGAAAGTACCATACTTGCTGCTGAAAATCCTGCTACCTGAGTTAACAGCTGCTGTAGCTTTGCATAAATGATTTTCTTATGCAGCCTAACAGCAATTTAAAAGCAATCGCACTGGGTTCATTAGCCTGTGTTTTTTTCAGCTCTACTTACATCCTCAACAGTTTCATGTCTTCAAAAGGCGGGCACTGGGCATGGACGGCAGGCTTACGTACTTTTTTCCTGGTAATTTTACTGGTGGCTTTTCTTTCGGTAAAGGGGCAGTTAAGGCACTTGTTGCAGGTGATGCGGCAGAACCTGCAGGTTTGGCTGCTATGTGGAGGCATGGCATTTGGCCTTGGCTATTATTTCTTAACTTTTGCGGCTTCTTTTGGTCCCGGCTGGCTCGTGGCAGGTGTTTTCCAGTTTACCATCGTGGCAGGCATCCTGCTGTCTCCTTTCCTGTACAAAGACCACCGGGCCAAAATCCCGTTAAAAGCTTTATTTCTTTCCATTCTGATAATGGCAGGCATTGCCTGCATGCAATGGAGCCAGAAGGATGGCAGCTATACCACGAGTCAGTTGTGGTGGTGCATCGGGCTGGTGATGCTAGCTGCCTTTAACTGGCCACTCGCTAACCGGAAACTTATGCTTTACGTGGAAGAAAGCGGGCATCACCTCACAGCCATTCAACGTGTAGCGGGCACCGCCATTGGCAGTATTCCAGTGCAAATCATCCTGATGGCATATGGCTATACACAAGCAGGCTTGCCGGGCCAGGAGCAACTCCTGACGGTTCTTATTATTTCTTTAAGCTCCGGAGTAGTGGGGTGCATCCTGTTTTTCAAAGCGATGCACCTGGCCCGCCTTCATGCTGCCTCCCTCGCTGCCGTGGAGGCAACGCAGTCTGTTGAAATACTGGTGACGGTAATAGGCGAGTGTTTGCTTTTAGGCATTGCCTGGCCCAACTGGCTTGGAAACCTGGGCATGATGATCATTATCAGCGGCCTGGTGCTTTATAGTATACCTTCGCGCCAGAAGGTGCTGCAGGTCTCTTAGCCCTTGCTCCCGTGCAGGTACCAGCCTGTACGGGATTCCACCTAGGGCCGCAGAACATCCCCTTATCCCTGCTCGCGCTTTATCAGCTAACCGTTCCAGCATTCAGGTGCGTTTAAAGGAACATGGCTTTAAGCATAAACGAACTGAAAGAAAAAAAACTGTTGCTGTTTGAGTGTATCAGTGGCAGCAAAGCATACGGTTTGAGCACACCTGCCTCCGACACCGACCTGCGGGGAGTGTTTGTGCTGCCGGAAGAAGACTACTATGGCCTGCAATACACCGATCAGCTAAACAACCCAAGCAGCGACATTATATACTATGAGCTGAGGCGTTTTGTAGAACTGCTGGCAAAGAACAACCCGAATATGCTGGAGTTGTTGAACATGCCTGAGGACTGCATCCTGTACAAGCACCCGCTTTACGACCGGTTTAAACCCGCTGATTTTCTTTCCCGCCTTTGTAAAACAACTTTTGCAGGTTATGCCCTCACACAGGTAAAGAAAGCAAAAGGCCTGAACAAAAAGATAGCGAACCCGGTGGAACCGGAGCGGAAATCGGTGCTGGATTTCTGTTATGTGGCGCAGGGACAAGGGTCTGTGCCGCTAAATGAATTCCTGGAGCAGC
This sequence comes from Pontibacter brevis, assembly GCF_054779655.1. Taxonomy (NCBI): domain Bacteria; kingdom Pseudomonadati; phylum Bacteroidota; class Cytophagia; order Cytophagales; family Hymenobacteraceae; genus Pontibacter; species Pontibacter brevis. The sequence goes on along the minus strand of NZ_BAAGXV010000019.1, from coordinate 16,925 downwards.
AAGGGCTCCGGCAGGAAAATTGCGGCCTGGCCAGGATACCGCACATGCCTGACCTGTACAATCTCTTCTACCAGGACAAGCCCCAACCCGGTAGCTATTTCAAAGGCATCGTGCAAAGCGATAAGGCCAATGACGTATCACTGAGTTCTGTTCCGAAAGGACTTCAGCCGCTGGCGGTGATGTCATTTAACATGAATGCTTACTCCACCTATTGCAGGGAACACCGCGATTATTGGGAATGGGTAGAAAACCGAAACGAGGCACGGTATGAAAACACCCTCTCGCATGGCAAGAAGTACGACGCCAAAAACATGATGCACACCTTCCGCCTGCTTGATATGGCAGAAGAGATAGCCCGGGAAAGTCAGATAATTGTGCGCCGCCCGAACAGGGAATTTCTGCTCCGGATTAAATCCGGAGCCTTTGATTATGCAGAACTGCTGACAATTGCCGAAGAACGCATTGCGAACATGGATGCCCTTTACGCCAAATCTGCTTTGCCGGGGGTACCGGACATCAACAAACTAAACCGCCTGCTGATAGAGGTCCGGAAGGCATTTTACAGGCACCACCAGGAGAAGGGCTTTTAGGCAGCAGTAGCATTCAACTCTTTGCCACGCATAACCAAAGCTTTAAAAACCTCCGTACACCCTAGTTCCAGTAGCCTTTTAAAGCCATGAAAAAAAACAAAAACAGATTAGCAGGAAAACTCACGTCCAATGATTTAATAAAGCTGGGGTTTCCTTCTGGCAAGCCATTGGGTACTGCCCTGAACATCGTGCATACCTACTATACCGAACTGGGCAAAAGTCACCAGGTTGAGTTGTTGCAGGATGTCATGGCCGCCCCCGATCAATACCAGTTGCACACTATATTGGGGCCGCTGGCACAGGCCCTACTGGCGCAAAAAGAAGCAGAGCCCATTGCCCTGAAGCCTGAGAAGCAGAAGTATGCTGTGTATGGCGCAGCAGGCATAGAACAGGGCGCCATAGACCAGATGGAAATAGCCATGCGTCTTCCGGTCGCAAAGGCAGGAGCGCTGATGCCGGATGCGCACCAGGGATACGGCCTGCCGGTAGGTGGTGTGCTGGCAACGCATAATGCCGTGATACCATATGGCGTCGGCGTGGACATTGGTTGCCGCATGAGCATGAGCATCTTCGATATTCACGCTGGCTACCTGGATAAAAACCGCGACAAGCTGAAGAAAATATTGACAGACAGTACCCGTTTTGGCAACGCTGTCTTTAAAAAGCCGATGGACCATGAAATAATGGAACGGCCGGAGTTCTCGGAGATTCCGGTTGTGCGGGAGCTGAAAGACCGCGCTTTCCAGCAGCTAGGTACCTCTGGCGGTGGAAACCATTTTGTGGAATTCGGAACAGTGGAGATACACGATGCGGATAATGAATTTGACCTGCCGGTGGGCAAGTATCTTGCCATCCTCTCCCACTCCGGCTCCCGGCGGCTTGGGGCAAACATTGCAGGCTATTATACCAAGGTAGCCATAGATGCCTGCCCTTTACCCAAGGAGGCAAAGCACCTGGCCTGGCTCGACCTCGACACGGAGGCCGGGCAGGAATACTGGCTCGCGATGAACCTGGCCGGCGACTACGCCTCTGCCTGCCATCACCAGATACATGAGCGGTTGACGGCAAAGCTCGGCGAAGCCTCTATGGCAAAAATAGAGAACCACCACAACTTCGCCTGGAAGGAAAAAGATGCTTATGGAAATGAAGTCATTGTGCACCGTAAAGGCGCTACTCCGGCAGGCAAAGGCGTGATGGGAATTATTCCGGGAACCATGGCCACACCAGGATTTATTGTGCGCGGCAAAGGCGAAGCCGCCGCCATCAACTCTGCCTCACACGGGGCCGGCCGGGTGATGTCACGAACACAGGCTATCGAGACTTTTTCTCAGCAGCAAATGCGCAAATACCTGCAGAAGGCCGGCGTTGATGTGGTTGGTTCAGGATTGGACGAGGCACCTATGGCTTATAAAGACATTCACCAGGTGATGGCTGCCCAGCGCGACCTGGTAGAAGTAGCTGGTACTTTCTACCCCAAAATTGTGCGAATGAACGGAGATGAAAAATATATTGAAGTGGATTGATGAAGGGCCATTTTTACTACTCCCTTCCTATGCTGTTGATTCTGCCACGAAAGCGACAGTTAGTAAATTTATTATAGCTTCTGCTATACAAAAAGAGAAGGTGTTGCATCCATAAGCCACATCCTTAAGCTAGTCAGGAAACAGCCACTCCAATGCCTCTTCCCTCGAGACAAACTCCCTGGTCTCGCAGGGCATGGGTAATTCAGAGGCCTTTTCGTAAATCCGCTCAATAGCTAATTGCTGGAAAATATCCTGCGCCATCAGGTTCGCTACTTTCCTTAGTTTGCTATGCTGCAGCAGTTCAGCAGAATATACCGCTATCCACACCTGGTCTTCCACAATGGGGCACACATGCGGGCATAGTCTGCCAGAATCAGCTCCACATGGTTGTCCAGTATAAAGTTACAGGCAAACATAATGGCCTCCCGTAGTTGTGGCCGTGGAATGGCACTTCTCCACTCATTCCAGATAAACTTCTCTTCCGGACTGTGACGTATGGTGACATATTCCCTGTCAAATGCAGTTACCAATTCCATGTCATTCCAGCATCATACTATTTTACATTCGCCGCTTTATTTTTGTACGGAGACAGCAACGGACGAGGTTAGCATAGCATATGGGACTGATCCTTTCATGTTTCTGAAAGGTGTGGTGTGAGGAAAGGTATTTTTCATAAGCACGACAAATAAAAAAAGGCTTACAGGTACTGAACCTGCAAGCCTTTTTTAACTGAACCAAACTCTTACTAGAATCTGTAATAGGTATTGTTAAACCTGTTATAATCGGCCGCAGTCATTTGCCCCGTACCGCCTGCATCTAACTGGTTGAAGGTTCCATCCGTGAACTCACGCTCCGAAAGGTTTCCATTCTGATCAGCGTCCCAGGTATTGTAAAAATCATTCGAAGCATAGCCGGCGTTAAACTCCTGCTGGTTTAAATTTCCATTCTGATCGGCGTCCCATGTGCTCCAGTTGGTGTTGTTAACCCTGAAGTCTGCTGAGGCTCTGTTAAACTCATTCTGGTCGATGTTACCGTTCCTGTCCGTGTCCCAGGTGTTAAAGGCATCCTGGTTAAACTCGTTCTCATCAAAAGACTGGTTTTGGTTTACATCCGAGTTCTCGAAGAGGTTACTGGCTCTGTAGTCGGAGTAAAACCTGTTATTGTCAAACCGTTCCATCTCCTCCTCATCGTCGTTACATGCTGTAAAACCTAACACCGTAGCGATGCAAAACAATGTGCCTATCTTTCTCCACTTCTCCATGTAATTTGCTTTCATAATGTTCTAAGAATATTGTTGTGTTGTTGTAAAAAGCAGCCTCTTCAATAGGTATCTGTTTGTATTTCAGATTATACCATATTGCAGACAACTACTAGATGGTACGGCGTTTCCAGATTTTTTTTTAAGTTTAGCGCTATAACGGGTAGTAATACGGATGAGATTGGTAAGAAATCAGAAAGAGATAAAAACTACTTACCAGTGCTTGAACATGCAGCCAGGAAAAATCATTTTTGCACCTGTTGCAGTTATTGCAAGCTGCTTCTAAAATTAAAATTTGCCCTTCCCCAAACAGTAATTTCCCCCCTCCTACTGAGGCTGAAAATTCAATCCGTTAAAATCTTTTCTATTTATTATGGAGCAACTTGATAAAAGTTAAAAAAAATTTAACAATGTTTGAACCTCTGTCTACTTACAGATAAAGCACTTTTAGTAGATTTTTTTGGTTAAGCCGGGTACCTGTTCAACTTAAGATTGTGAGATAATTAAAACTAAACGAAGCTGTTACAAGTATTACCCTTGCTACTAATACCACATTTTACCAATTCGATTTTACTCACAAAGCTTAAATTTTATGGAATGTATTGATCTTCGAACAGGATTTATGATGCTGTCCTTTAGAAGTCTGAAGGAAGTGGAGCGGGCAAAAACCTTGTGCGAATCCAAAGGCATAGGTGTTGCCTGTGCACTAGCCTTTGATGACATAAAGGAAGAAGAAGCTAGTCATTATGTGAAGCATGTATCGCACAATGGAAATGACATGTTTTGCAACTACGGCAACCAAAGTATTGAAGGCCTTTGCAAGACAGCGAAGGAATCTTTGAATACCGCCATCCAGTACGTGGAATCATTGAATGGCTACCAGGGAGGGTACCTGTTAATTTACCAGAAAGAAGAGCCTTTACTAAAAGCTACCGAACCAGCGGTAGCCCACGCCTGAATCATCATTTAAAAGACGTTATACTTTGTTTGCAGGAAAGGTTTTGCACAGGCAGCCGCTATGGAATCGGAACAGGTTCTTTTTCGTAAAACCGAACAACCGCCTTGACAAGCAGTTTAAATATGTATATACTTATCCTGACAACAAAATAAAACTATGCCCAAAGTATTAATAGTAGATGATGAGCGGGCCATCCGGAGCACACTGAAAGAAATACTTGAATTTGAAAATTATACAGTAGACGAGGCCGAGGATGGCGAGAAAGCACTGCAACTGCTGGGCAGGTCGAAATACGACGCAGTGCTTTGCGACATCAAAATGCCTGGTATGGACGGAATAGAGGTGCTGGAAAAGGCAATGGAAATTTCGCCGGACTCCCCTTTTATCATGATATCAGCCCACGGCACTATAGACACAGCCGTGGAAGCTACAAAAAAAGGAGCCTATGATTTTCTGCAGAAGCCGCCCGATCTGAACCGCCTGCTGGTAAGCGTGCGCAATGCACTGGACAAATCAAACCTGGTAACGGAGACGAAAATTCTAAAAAAGAAAATCTCCAAAACCTACGAAATGGTGGGCAGCTCTGCAGCGCTTGGTCGCGTGAAAGGTGCGATTGAAAAGGTAGCACCCACTGATGCCCGTGTGCTGATTACGGGTCCGAACGGCTCTGGAAAAGAACTCGTGGCACGGGCCATACACGAGAACAGCAACCGCAGCAACGGACCGTTGATTGAAGTTAACTGCGCCGCTATTCCCAGCGAGTTGATTGAGAGTGAATTGTTCGGCCACGAAAAGGGCTCTTTTACTTCGGCTGTCAAACAACGCATTGGCAAGTTTGAGCAGGCAAATGGCGGAACGCTGTTTTTAGATGAGGTAGGTGACATGAGTCTTTCGGCGCAGGCCAAGGTGTTGCGTGCCCTGCAGGAACACCGCATAACGCGCGTTGGTGGCGACAAAGACATAAAGGTGGATGTGCGGGTTGTAGCAGCAACAAATAAAAACCTGCTGGAAGAAATAGAAGCCAAAAACTTCCGGGAAGACCTGTACCACCGCCTGGGCGTTATCCTGATTCATGTGCCGCCGCTCAACGACCGCCGCGAGGATATTCCGGACCTGGTGCAGAAATTTCTCACCGACATTGCGAACGACTACGGCAATAAACCTAAAACCATTACGCCCGAAGCCTTACAGTTTCTGCAGCAGCTGGACTGGCGCGGCAATGTGCGCGAACTCCGCAATGTGGTAGAACGCCTTGTTATCATGAGCGGTCATGAAATAACGTTAGAAGACGCTCAAACCTACGCCCGGCCGGTGGTATCGTAAGAGAATCAGCTTACTTCATTCATCAATATGAAAGAACGAACACAGCCACTGCTGCTTCATTGCGGCAGTGGCTGTGTTTTTGTAGGTGCTGTGTAAGACATTATTCTAAACAGGCGGGTGTCATTACATCGTTCGTTCCCACCTCCTTCCCTGCACATACTACTGAATTAAGCACACCGCATCCGGAGAAAAGCGCTACTTTTGCGGGCCGAATAAGAATTTACCGCAACGCATGGATACCTTCACCTATAAGCAACATTTTTCCAGGAATTTCACTCTTGCCTATCCTGTCGTGTTAAGCCAGTTGGGACATATTATGGTGAGCGTGTTCGACAGTTTGATGGTGGGGCAGATTGGCACTTTGCCCCTGGCAGCCGCCTCGCTTGGCAACAGCATCTTCACCATTACGCTTGTGTTCGGGCTTGGCGTATCCTACAGCATTACACCGTTGATAGCGGCGGCAGATGGCCGCAGAAATTATACCCGGATTTCGTTGCTGTTGCTGAATGGCCTGGTATCAAATGTACTCCTGGGCATCCTGCTTTTTATTGCCGGTTATTTTCTCTCCCCCTACATCACTCTGCTGGAGCAACCACCCCGTGTAGTGGAGCTGGCAGTGCCTTACATCAACATACTGTTCCTTTCAATGGTGCCGCTGATGGTGTTCCAGGCCTTCCGCCAGTTCGCTGAGGGTCTCTCTTTGACAAAACAGGCCATGTGGATTTCAATCGTTGCAAATTCTTTAAATATTTTGCTTAATTATATTTTAATTTTCGGTAAATTAGGATTCGAGCCAATGGGACTGGTAGGTGCCGGCTGGGCAACACTTATCTCGCGTGTGGTGATGGCCATGATGATGGTTGGGTATGTGATGTATGGAAAGCGATTTGCTGTTTACCGTCATTTCCTGCGACTGCGCCATCTCTCCTTCATCCACATGTACCGCATCTTTAAGCTGGGTTTGCCTATATCCGGGCAAATGATCTTCGAGATGGGGGCCTTCAGTTTCTCTGCTGTCATGATTGGCTGGTTGGGAGCCAAAGAACTGGCTGCTCACCAGATAGCCATCAATGTGGCCTCCGTTACTTACATGATGGCAAGCGGCATTGGGGCAGCAGCCACCATCCGCGTGGGGAACCAGAAGGGATTGGGCAATTACAGGGCCATGCGCATGGCAGGCATCAGCAACCTGGTGATGGGTGCCGGGTTCATGGTCTGCAGCGGGTTATTGATGATACTGGGAAATGAACTTATTCCCATACTTTACATAGATGACCCGGAGGTGATTCGTATTGCCTCTTCCCTGCTTGTGATTGCGGCACTGTTCCAAATCTCTGATGGAATACAGGTGGTGGGCCTGGGTGCTTTACGCGGACTGGAGGACGTAAAAGTACCAAGCCTCATCTCGCTGATTGCTTATTGGGGAGTTGGTTTGCCTGTAGGGTATTTTCTGTGCTTTAAAGTTGATTTCGGGGTAAATGGCATCTGGATGGGGCTGCTGACCGGTTTATCGGTTGCGGCTGTTCTGTTAACCTTCAGGTTCCAGACACTGAGCCACCGCCTGATACGCAGCTAAGGTACAGGCAAAAGGCTTTTACTTGCATCGGCTTTTCCATGGCTCGTGAACTGTTTGTTTAGCATGTATAAACTTTTAGCCAAAGTAAAATGTACACCTTTACCTTATTCCTGTCGCTGTGGGCAAGAATATTGCTTCCCCTCCTCTTTCCTGACGCTACTGCTAAGAAAGAAAACGTATATGCCCCTGTAGCAGAAACCATTGTAGTTGATCAAGTCACCTGGTCTGATAACCGCCGTTTGTCCTGGGACGACTTCAGAGGCACACCTGATGATAACAACCCGCACCATGCCTTAACGGCGGCAAATCTTGCCGTGAACGCCAACTGCAAAAACCAGGGGTTTACCTATCAGGTAAACTGTGTGTTTCTGCCAACCGAGTCCTGGTCTAAGAATAAGAAATCAAAGCAATTGCTGGAGCATGAGCAGCTGCACTTCGACCTGACGGAAGTGCATGCCCGGTTGCTGCGCAGGCAGTTAAAAACGCTGGATTGCGGTAACCTGAAGGAAAAACTCAATAGCACTGTAAACAAGGCTTTCTCTAAATGGAAGGCGGAGCAGGATGCTTTTGACAAGGCGTCCAAACATGGGCTGAACGCGGAGCAGGAGCGTTTGTGGGCGAATAATGTTGCGCAACGTCTCAAAGCGCTGGAGCCTTATAAGTAAGCCTTGAGAAAAGGCAGCAAAAAAAAGAAGCCGCTGTTGTGTCTTACAACAGCGGCTTCTTTTTTTTATAGGTTTCCGTTACTTTATCGGGTCCAGGTCTCCGGTTGCCGGACCCGTTATCACTTTGCCCAGCGGATCGTAGCGGGAGCCATGGCAGGGGCAGTCCCAGGAGCTTTCCACCTCATTCCAGTTTACCACGCACCCCATGTGCTTGCAAACAGCCGAAAACCTATGGCGGATGCCGTTCTGGTCACAGTACACGGCTATCTTGTGGGTGCCCTCCCTCATAATGGCACCGGTGCCAGGCATAATCTGCATCGGATCGTCTACTTCTCCAGGCGTTACATAGTCTTTAAACTGCGCCATCACATTCACATTGTGCTTCATGTAGTCACCCGCCGACTTCAGGCCGCTTCGGGATGGATCATATAGGGCCGCCCAGGGATTGTCGCGACCCATAATCAGGTCGTTAATGATCATGCCGGCCATGGTACCGTGTGTGGTGCCGTGGCCGGAGTCGCCGGTGGCAATGTACACATTGTTGTCGCCGGGGTTGCGGCCAATATAAGCCAGGCCATCCACCGGCTCAAACACCTGCCCCGACCAGAGGTAATCTACTTCCGTCGCCATCGGAAATTTCAGGCGTGTCCAGCGCTCCAGTTCCCGGAAGTGCTTCATCAGATTATCGTCCTGGCCTGTCTTATGGTCTTCTCCTCCTACAATTAAAATATCATAGTCTATGTCCTCTCCTTCGCTTCGCTGCAGCCGCACGTAATGGTAAGGCTCTTCCATGTCCCAGAACAACGCGTCCGGCACGGCGTCCTTCGGCACCCTTGCGGCTATCACATAGGTGCGGTAAGGAACCAGCTTGGTATGCATCGTCACTTTATCATTCACGGGTGTGTTGGTGGCTACTATCAGATGGTTGGCTGATACCGCATGACCTGTCTCCGATACTACCGTAGTGACGGGCCCTCTCTTGAAGTCGACAACATGGGTGTCGGTACAAATTATTCCTCCTTTATCTATGATGGCACGCGCCAGCCCCGCTATATACTTCATGGGGTGGATACGCCCCTGGTTTGGGTAATGAAGGCTGGGGAGTGTTGTCAGTGACGGTACAGGACTCTCCTTCCGCAGTATAACTTCATCCCAGCCCATTTGCTGCAGCGCTTCTAGCTCTTTTAAAACCAGTTTCTCCTGCTCATGGTCGTTTGCCACCAGGTAGCCGTCAACGCGGGCAAAATCACAGTCGATGTTGGCGTCCTTCGCTATGGCCTCTATTTTATCTATTGCTGCGGCATGGCTCTGGCAAGCAAGCTTAGCACCAGACTCCCCAAAAGTTTGTATCAGGTTGTAATACTGATCGTCAAGGGCATTGGAAAGATGAGCCGTAGTCCGGCTTGTTTCACCGCCGCCAATACTTTTTGACTCCAGAACAACAACCTTTTTTCCTTCACTTGCCAACAGGTAGGCCGCTGTGAGCCCTGTTATACCTGCACCAACCACACACACATCACAGGCTAAATTCTCGCGCAGATGCTGCGTGCTAGGTAGGTTTATGTTTTTCTCCCAGATGGGTAATGTGGCTCCTGATTCTTGTTTCATAGTTTTTGTTTTTGGCACTAACTGCAGTTAAAATAGGCTTTGTGCAGGCAAAAAGCCTGTTGAATAGGATTACGGTGTGGCGGGGCTTATGTTGCTAAAGCCAGTTATCGCGCTTATGGAACCTTTTTTTACTTCTTACCGAATTCAACACTAAACCTTTTTGATATATTTCTTAGCAAACTAATTAAATTAGCAATAAATTAGCTGTATGATGCAAGCGGAGGAATATTTAAAAGGCAGGGGCGCCCAGTATAACCCGGCCAATCCTTATCTGAAACAGGATTATGTGTCGGAGCATGTAGAGGGCCTGGATGAGCCGATGCTGTCCAACTCCGGTACCACGTTCTTTACGGAAAACCCTAAAAAAATAGTAAACAAAGTAGAGAGTCCGGACCTGGGGCTAGGCTATTCCATGAACCCCTACCAAGGCTGCGAACATGGCTGCATTTACTGCTATGCCCGCAACTCACACCAGTACTGGGGCTATGGGGCAGGCCTTGATTTCGAAAGAAAAATAATAATAAAGGAAAATGCGCCTGAAACGCTTGCAAGGCAACTGGAAAATAAAAACTGGCAGGTAATGCCGATTATGCTGGCCGGAAATACCGACTGCTATCAGCCAATTGAGGCAAAGAAAAAACTGACCCGACAACTCCTCGGCGTACTGCTGCAGTACCGCCACCCGGTCAGTATCATTACAAAAAACGCACTCATACTACGGGACCTTGATCTGCTGCAGGAACTAAATAAACTGGACCTGGTACACGTTAACATCAGCATCACGACGCTGGATGAGAAACTGCGGCAAAAGATGGAACCCCGTACTGCCTCGGCAACAAAAAGGCTGGAGGTAGTGCGCCAGCTAAGTGATGCCGGGTTGCCTGTCAATGTAATGGTGGCACCTGTCATTCCGGGCCTCAACGACTCAGAAATTCCTCATATCATCAGGCTTTCAGCAGAGGCAGGCGCCTGTAACGCCGGCTACACCATTGTGCGCCTGAACGGAAGCATTGGCCCCATCTTCGAAGACTGGATACGGCAGGCGTTTCCGGATAAAGCAGAAAAAGTGCTGAGCCAGATAGCTGACTGCCACGGCGGAAGCCTTAATGACAGCCGCTTTGGCACCCGCATGCGTGGCGAAGGCAAGTTTGCAGAGGCAATTGCCACCCTCTTCAGGATGAGCAAGCAGAAGTATATGAAAGGCCGAAGCACCAGGCCTTACAACCTGAGTCATTTCTGCACCCGCAGCGGGAAGCAACTGGGTTTGTTCTGAGAGAACAGAAGCGCGTACCGATGCAGCATCCACATAGGAGCTTTTTTGTATACTACATACTTGCCACACGTACTTTCACTGTTCACAGACTAGTCAGTGAGAGTTATACGCTTTCAACATCTTCTCCATACAAGCTTAAACCCGTCAGTTGAACTGCTAGCTTTTATATTGTTGAACTTTCGTTTTTCCTGTCAGGATTTCCATACCCGGATTGCTCCTGGGCTGCGCGTTAAATCTCCTTAGAGAACGGCATAAAAAAAGCGGGAGGAATTTCACTCCCCCCGCTTTTATACAAGTATTACCCTTCAAAAAACCTATAGGTTCTTTTTTACTCTTTTCAACAAGCCTTCGGGTCCAGAACCCATCATCTGTTCTTTCTGAGCATGGCCTTTTGGAGCTGGCGCTGCCAGTTCCGGCTCCTGTCCGTGTGGTTTCGCCAGCACGTACTTAAACTCACTCTTGCCGTCAATGGACTTTCCTTCTGTCCAGCGTTCGTTAATTTCCGGCTTACACTCCAGCTGCGTAGACATAAAGGTATAGTTAAACTCTTGGTTCTCCATTGTCTGCGGGAAGCTGTTTGGAATCGGGTGCACGGCTTCTACACCGCCAAGATCCTCAAGCACGGCCAGCCACTGGTTCTGGTGCATCGTATCGCGGGCAATAAGGAAGGACAGCATGTCCTTCATGCCTTTGTCATCTGTTGCCTCCCACAAGCGAGTAGCCAGCAAGCGACCAGTAGACTCCGCCATCACGTTGGCATACATGTCGGCGGCAATATTTCCGCTGCCTACCACCCAGGAACCGTTGAAAGGAACTCCGTTCGAGTCAACTGGCATGGCACTCATACCGGCAGATAATACGTGGCGAGGGTTCATACCTCCCATAATAGCACCAACAATCTTATCTTTGGCCATCTCTTCCTGCAGAGACTGTGGTGCCCCCTCCAGGTTCAGGGCAACTGCTGTAGCCAGCATTTCAATGTGTGCCATTTCTTCTGTTCCCGTCTCCAGCAACATATCACGGTACTTCGAGTCGCCCCTGAAGCCCCATGCCTGGAACAAGTATTGCAGGCAAACTCTTATCTCTCCCTCTATTCCGCCAATGGCCTGTTGTAACATATTGGCAAAAGCTGGGTTTGGTTTATCAACTTTTACCGTGTACTGAAGTTTGTTATCATGATAAAACATAGGTATGGTATTAAAAATGAAACATATCAGAAATTACGCGCTCACTACCTATCTGTTCCCTATATAGAAACCGCACTATAGAAAACAGAGTTAGTGCTAAAACTTATAATCATTTATATAAATAGTACAATTAATTAATATTCAAAGGTACAACATTAATCTTTTAATTTACTCATATTCAATATTTTATACAATAAACACTGTAGTAATAATCTCCCTCATCAACCCTGAAGTGGAATAGCAGGTGTAACATATAACAGGTATTGAAGTATGTATTCGCAGAGCATAATTTTTTTAAAATTTAAAGCGTAAGCACAGAGATGGAACTGGGAAAAGACATTGTAGTGGAGAGTTGGCTGGAGTTGCAGAAGGTTCTGTTTGACCATAGCTGGGATGAGAACATCCACCGTTTCCGGTCCTCTTTCGTGTACCGCGGAACTTGGAACAAGAGCTTTGACCTGAGCACCAGTATTACGCGCATTGGCAACCAGTACGACAAGCTGGAGCCACACCTGCTCCGCAACTTCCGCAAGTATGCCTATGACACCTCTAACCCCACCGGTGACTCTATCTGGAACTGGCTGGCTGTTGCCCAGCACCATGGCCTGCCTACCAGGCTGCTGGACTGGACCTACTCTCCCTACGTGGCGCTGCATTTTGCAACAGCAGACTTGTCGAAGTATGATCATGATGGCTGTGTGGTGTGCATCAACTATGTTAAAACAAGCGAGTATCTTCCTGTGCCGCTGAAGCGGGTATTGGAAGAGGAGGGCTCTAACGTGTTCACGCCCGACGTATTGGAACCTATCGCCCCCTCGCTCAAGGCACTGAAAAGTTTTAAAGAAGAAGAGTTCGTTGTTTTCCTGGAGCCACCTTCCCTGGATGCACGCATTGTACACCAGTACGCCCTGTTTTCAATGATGTCGGATGTGAAAGCAGAACTAAGCCAGTGGCTGAAGCAGCACCCGGACCTTTATTTCAGAGTGATAATACCGGCCTCCCTGAAATGGGAAGTGCGTGATAAACTGGACCAGGCGAACATTACAGAGCGGGTGCTTTTCCCAGGGTTGTCAGGTCTCAGCCAGTGGCTGAAACGCCACTATACCCATTTCTGATTTTTTCTCAAAGTTCTATAGCTTATTGTAGCAGGCTATTCGTAAAACAGCTATATTCAGCACCACTTATACCCAAATATTAAATTGATGAATCTGCGCCGACTGTTTTGTGAGAATACCCTTCTGCACAACACACCATTATCCCTGGGCTACAGGACCAGTACAGGTTTCCGAACCAGGAAATATATTTCCAAAGCAGCTGCCTTGCTTTGTGGTCTCATGCTGACAAGTGCCTGCACCCAGGACCGTGACACCAGCTCATCCGTTATTGCCACTGCCCAGGCGGATACAATAGAAGGCAACTCTCCTGCCGCACCGGCAGATACGGCGGCAATGGCAACAGACACCATGGCCGCTGCTCCTGCTACGGAACAGGCACCAGTGCCAGATACCGCTGCTTATGAATACCCAGGGCCGCGACCTTTACCGGGCGCTATTCTGCCTCAAAAACGCATTATTGCTTATTATGGCAACTTACTCTCCAAGCGCATGGGTATTCTGGGGGAGCTTCCCCCAGACCAAATGCTACAGAAACTGGATGAGGAAATAGCGAAATGGGAAGAGGCAGACCCACAGACACCTGTGCAACCAGCTCTCCATGCCATTGTGGTAACAGCGCAGGGGCATCCGAGTGCGGGCGGAAAGTACCGTCTTCGCATGGCCGACAAAATGATTGACGACGTGCTGGAGATTGCAAAGAAACGTGATGCTATTGTTTTCCTTGACATACAGGTAGGACACAGCACGCTGCAGGAAGAAATTCCGGCGCTTGAAAAATACCTGAAGTTGCCACATGTGCACCTGGGCATAGACCCTGAGTTCTCTATGAAAAGAGGAGCCGTGCCAGGTCGCCGCATCGGCACCTACGATGCTGAAGACATCAACTATGCCACCAAGTACCTTGCTGATTTAACAAAAGAGCATAACCTGCCGCCTAAAATACTGGTGGTGCACCGCTTTACGCAGGGAATGGTAACAAACTATAAAAACATCAAATTAAGGCCGGAGGTGCAGGTAGTGATGCACATGGATGGCTGGGGTGGTCCAGTATTGAAGAAAGACTCTTACAGGGCGTATATTCAGAAGGAGCTCGTTCAGTTTACCGGCTTCAAGATCTTCTACAAAAACGACCTGAAAAGACCGCCGGGACGCCTGATGACGCCGGACGAACTGCTTGCTTTAGAACCAAAGCCCCTCTACATTCAGTATCAGTAAGGCTCTGAGCGTGGGTTGCTTTGTGTACGAAGCTTTCAAAGCAATATCCTAAGCCCTGAAGCCAACATAATGGTGTACCTGCACCAATTGTTTTTTCTTCTGAATTGAACGACAGCGCCACCTGTTTTAAATAAGCAGGTGGCGCTGTTGCTTTAAGCCCCTGCCCTAATGAACACCACGTGCTGCAGGCTATGTACTTCCTTCTAATACTTCAGTTTCCCCTCTAAATACCCTTATAATGTGTAGGCTTCTACAGGTAAAACCTGTCCTGCTGGGTTAGCCGAACTTCAGGCGGGCCTGAAGCAGCGAAGAGACCTGCCGCAGGCGTTCTTTCAAATAAAAGCAGCCCCTGCAGAGACCAAAAAATTTTACTCCGGAAAAAGGAATTTTTTCCGGCTAAAAATCTTTAAATTATATACATACCTACCGCTTATAATAAAATCAAAAAAAAGCGGCCGCTGCGTAAAAAAAGGAATGTTTTTTGCGTTAGTATTCATAAACAGCAAGAAGCTTTGACACTGCTTATATAAGCTTTTATTTGCCTATATCGCCCAAAATATTAAATTAGGAACATATGCTACAGTTTCTACATTCTTTACGCCTAACGAACTTTGCAGTGCGGTTCATCCAGATCCTCATTGTGTTCCCGATGGCTGTGTTGCTGAGTTTCTATATTCCACCCTATAAATCCCTGGATTATGAGCTGCACTTCCTGCTGTGCCTCATGATTTCTGCTTTTATTTCTGTACTTGTTAACCGTTACAGCCCAAAACTAACACTGCTCCTTTTTGTGAGTATTCTGGGCTTGTTTGGCTTTAACAGCACGTTCAAGAACCAAACGTTTGAAGGCATGTATGATGATTACAATGCCTTGCTTGTGAATATGACAAGCAACCCGCATAAGGTTTCCTATTTTAAGCCGGTGCGTGGCACTTATTTCCAGAACCAACGGGTAAAAAGTTCCATGCAACCGAACGACCCGAGAGTACGTGCCTTTGCTGTTGAGAACTCCACCCGCTACTTCCATGATGAATACTACCAGAAGTTTGGTAAAATGACACGCTACTTCTCGCTCTTCAAGCATATCCGCCTGAACTGGAAGTATGTGAACGATCCCTTGGGCATGGACTACTATTCTCCTCCGGTAGAAAGCATGGGCCTTCTGGCCGGCGACTGTGATGACTACGCTATCTTGATGGCATCTTCTGTGATGGCCATTGGCGGCGAAGCCCGGGTGGTAATATCCCCGAACCATATGTATACAGAAGTAAAGGTGGGCACTGTAGAAGATTTAGATAAGGTAAGTTATGCTATCCGTACGTTGTTCCCGGATGAGGTAGCCGGTGGCAAAATCCACTTCCACGAAACAGGTGGAAACCTCTGGATTAACTTTGACTATACCGGAAGTTATCCGGGCGGACCTTTCCTGGAGCCAGAGCTGTACAGCGTGATTTCTTTTGAAAAGTAAGGAGGCAGTTTACTGGGTATAGCATTACTTCATTTTTTCAAGCTGTAAATCAGGCCATTTATCGCTTTAGTGTTTTTTTTTCTGTAGAGCCTTTGTAATTAAAAAAACAGCCTCCTATATTTGCATCGCAATACAGCAACAAGGCCCGTTCGTCTAGGGGTTAGGACGCCAGATTTTCATTCTGGTAACAGGGGTTCGATTCCCCTACGGGCTACACGAAAGGCCCTCAGCAGCAGCTGGGGGCCTTTTTTCATTTGCTTCGGACACTATTCGGACACTAAAACCGCTACTGGTAAATTTAATACCTCTCAATGTGGCCAGTTATTATTTATTTGGAGGTGATAAAGCTTCTGTTGTTTGAACCCAACCTACTGTTGCCCCCGCCCTACTCCATGTACTCGCTTGACCAAACTCAGAACCGCCACCAGCTTTTCAAATCGCCGTTTCTCCTCCTTCAGCTTATAAAGCATCCTAAACTCTCCCACTTCCATGCTACAGTATCTAGTTTTACCGGTTACAGAATGTACAGAGATGCCCTCCTTCAGAACACCTCTAGCGCCCTCACGGAAGATTTGCGCCTCATTAAACTTTGTCTTCTTCAAGCCAATTCGTTTTGTTTTAGCACGATGAATTACCCGTGTTCTCTACTTTACAACGGTCCGTTTTTTCGGGGGGAGGTCAACTCCCAGTTTGCATTAGAAGAGTCTTTCAACAAGTGTAAATGATTTGTTTTAAAGTCACTAGACCATTTCTTGAGTTTTTCTTGAGCTTCTATTTCTCCGACCTGATCAACGTATTATACAATAAATACTTCATAATCTCTTAAATACCTAGCGTAATCTGTGATGGTCCAACAGATGTGCTACAGTTAGCAGGATCCAAAGAGTAGGATTTAACTCAGTTTTGAGAACCTAGCTCTTTAACTTCCACGCTGGTGCATGCACATTTTTCTTTCGAAACCCCTCCAGAATTTTTGAGAGGGGATTCCGAAAGAAAAATATTAAGGAAAGGCCTTTTACCTGCTTTACTAGTGTAAGACTTTCTGTAGAATATGAAAATGACCTAGGCTGCGTTGACAATTATAGCAGCAGTGTCATGGCTGCAGCCAGGTGCAGGAATGCCAGAAAGCTAGAGGCAGTCTTGTCGTATCGGGTGGCGATGCGGCG
>NZ_BAAGXV010000018.1:0-18109 GCF_054779655.1 Pontibacter brevis | reverse complement strand
ATGGCCTTGATAATCTGTGTCTCGGTAAACTTTGTCTTTTTCATTCCATTTAAAGTTAGTAGTTTTTACAACTTTTAAATGGCCGAACTTCAGGTAAGCCTACATTATTAGCAAACACCTTAAAGTTTGATACAACTATAGCCAACCCGAACAAAATACCAGGCAAAGTGAATAAGGCTATCTGACTGTCTTTAAATCTGTCAAATAGTATAGCTGACAATATTCCTGAAGACAGACACAAACCTGTAGTAACTACTATTCTTATAGAACTAAGATTTTTAGATGTCTTCATTAATTATTTATGAACGCTAACGGTTAGGCTAAAGCACGCCTTGGTGTGCTTTAGGTGTGGTTAGGGTAAATGCTTTTCCTTCTTTCACAGAACCTTTAAAGCTTCCCTTTGCCAAGACGGAGACTTGCATGGGAGATTTTGAGCCATAACTCTTTCTTCCTTCATAGACTATATCGCCAAAGATAGAGTCTCCCACTTGATAAGACTGTTTGTTCAGGCGAAGCACCTGCCTGTTGGCAACAAACGCTGAATCAACATGTTCCTCCACTTCAGAGTACGGCTGTATTGACACGCCTGAAGGAGGAAGAATAACACCAGGCCCACTGTACGAATACTTGTAAAAAGAGGTACTAAACTCCTGATTAGCTGCCTTTACCCTTACACCTAACTCGATACTGCTGCCCCTTTGAAAGAACTTAAGATATAAAGTATCCTGGTAAATGATTGCCTCAAACTGATTTTGTGAAAGGATATATCCTAATTCATTATAGGCCTTTCCGCCCTTGTCCATGTATGGCTCTACACGCACAATATCCACAGTGTTGGTAATTGATTTGTGTAGCTCTGACAATGAATCTTGTGCATCATGAATGATATTGGGCCAGTATTTTGGACTATCCGTCAACTCAAAAGCTGAAAAATGGGGAGCTGTCTTAATTGATTCCTTAGCCCCATCAGCATCTTCTATAGTGATGGTGTTAGAGCTACAACCCATGCAAATCATAGCCAAGAGCAGTATGATACCTTTTTTATTCATTTCTATCCTGACTAACGCTTCTGTTGAAAGTAGCGAAATAAAGGGTGATTTTCCATGTTTCCTTTCAGAAAGGGCAAAGCAATTCCGAAAATTGATTTCTCAATTTTAAAAAAGTGGTCTAATAAACTGCTCTAAGGGAATGCCTATCAAATTTTATCATTATCCTGAACGGGGTCTCAAATGAGCCACCACTGAAATTATCATATCTTCATGAAGAAGACGCTGCATTCCTAACCAGAATTACGCACGAGCTGTGACGCATCAATTAGAATACGGTCTTAACATAGAGCATCAGTAAAACTACGATTCCACTTCAAAACTGACCATCGTTAGCTATAGAAATTAATAGTCAATATGTAGGGAATTAACCCTAACGGTTGTATATGCGATGTGTGGGGGAGTAATGAAACAAGTTCCTGTCCTCCGAGATAAACAGCAGCGGAATTGAGTGGCTACCAAGCACTGTGAATCCCCACATATAGCATATATTTTGTTGGTGGCAGGCTTATTTTATTCAATTCTTTTTAAATGTCCAGTATGAATTTTCTCTTCTATCATTCTGATGTCTTTAAGTTTCAAAATTTCAGATGCCTCTGATTGAGGTCTATAGATTGAAACATAAGTCATTTCATATGGATAACCTACCCAATTATTTAAATCAATTTCTTTCTCTTGAATTAAATCCCAAACTCTGACTTCAGTCCAGGTTTTGCTTATAATTCCATATCGTTTTACAGATTCGTTATTACTCCGTAAAGCAACTAAGTCACCGCTTTTTGATTTACAATAGACTTCTTGTAAGTCTCCATATTTATCTTCTACAGCCATTGTCCAAAGTCCAAACCCTAACAATGAGCTTAGTATTATTAAGATTCCTGATGCTGTAGCTATTCCTAACTTGTATTTTTTCTTCATTCTGCTTGCCACCAACGGATTGGCTATGGTGCGTTTATGCACTATAGGTTTTGTTGTGGGATGTAATTATTGATAGCTTAGCATTTTTTTAGATACTATCTGACCCTTATAGTATGTTATCACTTCCGCAGGGAGCTTGTTTTTCCCGTACACTATTTTATAGTCATCTTCTGCTAAGATATCCCCTTTCAACTTAGACGTGTCGATAACTGTTCTTTTTCTGCGGGTTAAATACCCATCATTGTTGTACTCGTAATAGACCCTTTCTATTTCGGCTCCATCCTTGTCT
Organism: Pontibacter brevis; assembly: GCF_054779655.1. Taxonomy (NCBI): domain Bacteria; kingdom Pseudomonadati; phylum Bacteroidota; class Cytophagia; order Cytophagales; family Hymenobacteraceae; genus Pontibacter; species Pontibacter brevis. Next base: position 15,856 of record NZ_BAAGXV010000018.1, on the reverse strand, counting down.
GTGTACTTTACATCTACAGGTTTTCCCTTTGTGTTGAGTGTGAGATATGAGTAACTGCTTATCTCGCCTTTCTCATCTATATCTGTAGCTATAACAAGATTCTTAGAGTAGCTATAGGTAGTAGTGGTTTTGACAGCTTCGCCCTTGTGGTAAATGGAATCAATAACGACAGTATTGCTCGCAAAGGCTACCGCTATGCCTTCATACAAATCTGTATAGCTTTCTTTAATCTTTCTACCCTGCTTATCATATTCAAACTGATGTATAGCATTAAGAGAACCTGTACCTTTATAGTAGGTATATTCATATTCTTTTAAAAGTAGATTATTCTTATACTCCATGGAAGTAAGGAAAAAAGCGTCATCTCTTACAGCAGGGACATGGTCTTTTACCTTCTCATCATATGAATAAACTTGGTTGTGGTTTTCAACTGCCCTTAGCTGCCCCTTTGCATCATAGGAGTGTTTACCCACATGAACCTTCTCTCCGTTTTCAAAAGATTCAATGAGAGTGATTCTACCTGAGTTGTCTATATAGTAGATAGTCTTAAGTTGTAAGTTTTCAGAGGGTGTGGCTTGTAGGGTACTCGTGGAAACTAACTTCTTATAACCTTTTAATTGATTTGGAGTGTACTCAAAACCATTCACCTGTCCAAAGCAGTAAAGTTTGCTCAAGGTTAAAAGCAATAAAGCAAGAGTTATCTTTTTCATGATTTCTTATTACCCACAACTATCAGCTAAAAGGAAGTCTATTCGGCTTATCTGCACTATGTGTGGAGTGATTTTCACTTTCTTGGCTGTTCCTGTGGCCCTTCTTCTTTTGAACTGGATAGTAGTTTCTGTTTCCATAATGTATATTATATAGCTAATATAGTAGTTTATTAAAGATTGTCAAGCGGGCTCACGATTTTATCCAACGCATGCGTAGTAACATGGGTATATATCTCTGTGGTCTTGCTGCTGCGGTGACCCAGCAGGACCTGTATATAACGAAGGTCAGTGCCCTGTTCCAGCAAATGTGTGGCAAACGAATGACGCAGCGTGTGCGGAGTCACTTTTGTCTTTATCCCTGCTTTTGCAACACAGGCTCTGAAAACATTACGCGTACTGTCCACGGTATACTGCCCGCCTGTCTGCCCCTCAAAAAGCCACACCTTCGGCCTGTATGCCTTATAGTACTCCCGCAGGCTTTGCAGCAGTTTTTGGGAGAGTAGTGTGGTGCGGTCCTTCTTTCCCTTGCCTCCGCGTATGAGCAGCAGGTTCCGGCCCGACTGCACGTCCGTAAGCCTCAGGTTTATCACTTCTCCTATTCTAAGGCCACCGGCATACAGCAACTGTAGCAGGCAGCGGTGCTTGAGATTATCGGTAGCCGAGAGTATCCTGGCTACCTCCTGCTTGCTGAGCACTGTCGGCAGCCTTTCCGGCTTCTCGGGCCGCTCCACGTTGTTGAGCTGCACCTCGTGGCGCCCCAGCACCCGCTGATAATAGAACTTAACTGCGTTGATGCTCTGGTTTATAAGGGAGCAGGAGTAAGCGCCCGCCTGCACCATATTCCGGTGGTAGCTGTTGATTTCCTCTTCCGTAAAAGCATTGACAGACGCCATTCCCTTCTCCCTGTGCCCGTTCAGAAAACGCAGCAACAGGCTATGGTAGGTGCGGATGGTGTTCATGCTGTAGTTGAGCAGGTAGAGCTTCTCCAGGTAATCTATCGGGCAGCTGATATAGTTATTCTCTTTAATATAGGTCTGCTCCCACAATTTGCGCAGCAGCGCCACGTCCCGCACCTGCAGTTCCTGGCTTAGCCAGAGCCATCCTACCCCCTCTATCTCCTCTGCCAGTGCCTGTATGCTTTGTCCATCCTCTGGTATGGCGAAACACTTCTGCTCCTTCTGCCAGTTGGCAACCCTGCTCCGCCTCAGGGTGTCGTAAAGGCCCTGGTTCATCCGGAAAGTAACGCTGATTACCGTCCTGCCTCCTTCTATCAGCATCGGCTGCAGGCGCACCACAGGCAACTCCCCCAGCTTCATCAAGGGCTCATACTGCTGTCCACCCGACAGCACCGGTACAAGTTTGTCAGGCTTGAGCCTTTTAGGGCGGTAGAGGTACCGGGTGTTTACCTGCGCCAGACCTTGAAAATGCGCATAGGTCATCTCGATGCACTGCGGGGTGTGGTGCATCACAAAGCACTTGTAAGTTTTGCTGTACTTTATCCAGGCCGCCTCCTTCAGGCGCTTATTGATAAAAGGATCAGGCCTGTGCCAGAGGCGGATATAGTTTTTCCCCTCGTGCTCCAGGGGGTTGAGGAAAACGGTGGCCTGCGCAGCGGCGTAAGTGGCTCCTGCTTTGATGTTTGTCATGTCCTAATTTACGCCCCCCGTCGGCCTTAGCCGTAAACTACCCGTATATGTCCGTAAGTATCCGGATATAAGCGGATATATCCGGATACTTACGGCTATATACAGGCAGCAAAGAAACAATGGAAGAAAACAAAAGGGCATGCGGACACTGCGGCACTGCCATTGTGGGCAGAATAGATAAGCAGTTCTGCTCGGACCAGTGCCGCGCCAGGGCGAGCCATTACCGGAAGCTGTCAGACCAGGGGGAAAAGCTGATACGTAGCGTCAACGCATCGCTGCGCCATAACCGGCAGGTGCTGCAGAAGGCAAGTCCGGTGGGCAAAACCACACTCCGAAGGCAGGTGCTTGAACTTGCAGGCTTCGACTTCCGCTACCACACCCACCTCTACCGCACCAAAGGCGGAAACACCTACCACTTCTGCTACGACTATGGCTATCTGCTACTGCAAGATGAAAAGGTGCTGATCGTGAACTGGCAGCAGTATATGGAAAAGTAAGCATAAAGAAACCCCGCCGCATTACAGAAACATCTGTGCTGTTTTGCAGGAAGGCTTCAGCTCTTATGCAAAACACCTATTTCGCCACATACACAGTTTCTGAACTTCATGGTTGGGCTATGGAGGAAGACAGGTTTAAAGGCAGGTGCTCCTTGCCTCCTTCTACAAAAGCCTCCGTATCAGGTTTGGCTCTTTCAACCATCAGGCTATAAGGAGGGAGCACCTTCATCCGCTTTTCCTGGCTATACCTTCATAACAACTCGAATTGTCCGGATACAGTGCGCTTAGATATTCTATTTTGAAATTTAAACCTTACCTTTGTGGCTTGAAAAAAATAAGCATGATTCGTTTCTTTTTTAGCCAGCCTGATACAGTTTACGCCTTACAAAGCGAGGGGGAACTAAGCGCAACAGACATTTCGAAACTGGAATGGCTGTTCGGCGATGCCAGATTACAGCAGGAAGCAACCCTGAGTGGTTTTTATGTGGGCCCTCGTGCTGCCATGATTACCCCATGGAGTACCAATGCCGTGGAAATCACCCAGAACATGGGCATGCAGGGAATTATCCGGATAGAGGAGTTTAAGGTAATAGCAGAAGATTTTACGGATTTTGACCCAATGCTTTCACAAAAGTATGATGGTCTGAATCAGGATATCTATACCATTCATATTGAGCCGGAGCCTGTTTTGCCGGTTACGGATATTGCAGCCTACAACAAACAGGAAGGACTTTCGCTGAGTGAGGAAGAAGTTGATTATTTAAACCAGCTGGCTGACAGATTAGGCCGGCCGCTGACCGACTCCGAGGTTTTCGGATTTTCGCAGGTCAACTCAGAGCACTGCCGCCATAAAATTTTTAATGGCAAGTTTGTGATTGATGGCGAAGAGAAGCCAAGCTCGCTCTTCAAATTAATCCGCAAAACATCCGAAGCCAATCCGAACGATATTGTTTCCGCCTACAAAGATAACGTGGCCTTTGTGAAAGGGCCGGTGGTGCAGCAGTTTGCCCCGAAACGTGCCGATGTGCCCGACTTCTACCAGGTAAGCGATTTTGAATCGGTTATTTCTATAAAAGCGGAAACGCACAACTTCCCCACCACAGTAGAACCGTTTAACGGTGCCGCCACTGGCTCCGGAGGTGAAATCCGGGACCGACTGGCAGGTGGCCAGGGAGCACTTCCCCTTGCCGGAACAGCTGTTTATATGACGGCTTTATCGCGCCTGGAAAAAGACCGCCCCTGGGAACAGGCTACAAGAGAAAGAAACTGGCTGTACCAAACGCCAATGGATATCCTGATCAAAGCCTCTAACGGGGCGACTGACTTCGGAAATAAATTCGGGCAGCCCCTGATTACCGGGTCGGTTTTAACCTTCGAGCACGACGAAAGAGCGGATGCAGTGGAGGTCCCAAGGCAATTAGGTTACGACAAAGTGATCATGCTGGCCGGTGGCGTTGGCTACGGCAAAGCAAGCCAGGCGCAGAAACAGCACCCGAAAACCGGCGACAAAATTGTAATTCTGGGCGGTGAAAACTACCGCATTGGCATGGGCGGTGCCGCGGTATCCTCTGCCGACACAGGCCAGCACGGCTCAGGCATTGAATTAAATGCCATTCAGCGCTCAAACCCGGAGATGCAGAAACGTGCCGCCAACGCGATTCGGGGCATGGTAGAGAGCGAGCATAATGCCATTGTGTCTATCCACGACCATGGTGCCGGCGGCCACTTAAACTGCCTTTCAGAATTGGTGGAAGAAACAGGCGGTAAAATAGACCTGGATAAGTTACCTGTAGGCGACCCTACCCTTTCGGCCAAAGAAATCATCGGCAACGAATCGCAGGAGCGTATGGGCCTGGTGATAGGTGAAGACGATATCACTACCCTGCAAAAGATAGCGGACCGCGAGCGGGCCCCAATGTATACAGTTGGTGATGTGACCGGAGACCACCGCTTTACCTTTGAGTCAGCCTCCACCGGCCAGAAACCAATGGACCTGGAGCTGGGTGATATGTTCGGAAGCTCTCCAAAAGTGGTGATGACCGACAAGACGGTTAACAGAACTTACCAGCCGGTAAGCTACGACAAAAACCAACTGCATACCTACCTGGAGCAGGTGTTGCAACTAGAGGCAGTAGCCTGTAAAGACTGGCTCACCAACAAAGTAGACCGTTGCGTGGGTGGCCGTGTGGCCAAGCAGCAATGTGCTGGCCCGCTACAGTTGCCGCTGAACAACTGCGGTGTAATGGCGCTGGACTTCCAGGGCAAAGAGGGGGTTGCTACTTCGATAGGTCATGCCCCTGTTTCAGCCCTGATTGATCCGGCAGCCGGTAGCCGCAATGCCATTGGCGAATCCCTTTCAAACATCGTTTGGGCTCCGCTAAAAGATGGCTTACAGAGCGTTTCGCTTTCCGCCAACTGGATGTGGGCCTCTAAGAACGAAGGAGAAGACGCACGCTTATACAAAGCAGTGGAAGCCTGTTCAGATTTTGCTATTGCCCTGGGCATTAACATCCCTACAGGAAAAGACTCGCTTTCTATGAAGCAGAAATATAGAGACGAGGAGGTAATAGCACCGGGCACGGTTATTATTTCGGCAGGCGGAAATTGCAGCAATGTGCGCCAGGTGGTGGAGCCTGTGTTGCAGCGCGATGGCGGTAACATTTACTACATCAACCTCTCCAACGATGCCTACAAGCTGGGTGGTTCTTCTTTTGCGCAGGTAGTAAACAAAATAGGCAACGAAACGCCTGATGTTACTGATGCTACATTGTTTAAGAATGCCTTCAACACACTGCAAGGATTGATCAAAGATGGCAAGATAGAAGCGGGTCATGACATTGGCAGTGGCGGCTTGATTACGACGCTGCTGGAGATGTGCTTTGCGGACAATAACCTGGGTGCATCCATCGATTTAACATCATTGGGCGAGGAAGACAGCATCAAAGTACTGTTCTCTGAAAACATTGGCGTGGTCTTCCAGGCATCAGCAGACGTAGAAGAAACCTTGAATGCCAACAATGTTCCGTTCCACAAAATAGGCACCAGCTCTTCCGCTGCAACCCTTGAACTGAAAAACGGCTCAGAGTCTTACAGCTTCGACATTGCCCAGCTACGAGACACCTGGTTTAAAACTTCGTACCTGCTGGACATCGAGCAAAGCGGCCCGGCAAGTGCCAAAGTCCGTTTCGACAACTACAAAAATCACGAACTTATCTATAAGTTCCCGGAAGGATTTGACGGCAAGAAGCCGGTTATTGACCCATCCAAGCCTAGAATAAAGGCGGCTATCATTCGCGAGAAAGGAAGTAACTCGGAGCGTGAAATGGCGAATGCCATGTACCTGGCGGGCTTCGACGTGAAAGACGTGCACATGACGGACCTGATATCCGGAAGAGAAACCCTGGAAGATATCCAGTTCATTGGCGCAGTGGGAGGCTTCTCCAATTCAGACGTACTTGGGTCCGCCAAAGGATGGGCAGGCGCCTTCCTGTACAACGAAAAAGCAAAAACTGCACTGGAGAATTTCTTTAAACGTGAAGACACGTTATCGGTAGGTATCTGCAATGGCTGCCAGTTGTTCGTGGAGTTAGGGCTTATTACCATGGGGCATGAGAAAAAGGCGAAAATGCTGCATAACGTAAGCCAGAAGCACGAAAGCATCTTCACGTCTTTAACTATACAGGAAAACAAATCGGTGATGCTCTCCAGCCTGGCCGGAAGCACGCTGGGGGTCTGGGTATCGCACGGTGAAGGCCGTTTTAGCCTGCCACACACCGAGGATAACTACCAGATTGTTTCGAAGTACGCTTATGAGACCTACCCGGCCTGCCCGAACGGCTCTGACTACAACACCGCCATGATCTGCGATGAAACGGGCCGCCACCTGGTGATGATGCCGCACATTGAACGCTCACTCTTGCAGTGGCAGTGGGCACATTACCCGAAAGGCCGCCACGATGAAGTGTCGCCATGGATGGAAGCGTTCGTGAATGCCAGAAAATGGTTGGAAACCAACGGCAAATAGTGGATATCAAACCTCTGATAATATGATCAAGTACAGAAACACTCTGCTCTAATGCAGAGTGTTTCTGTTTCATGCCTGCCGTACACCCATTCACACGAAATACCATGGAACATTGGGTGTGTTGCCGCTGGATGGACAGGCTCAACGGCAGCTGAAACGGGCTTGTATACACCCCAATACGATGGAAACGAGTTCATGCAATTTGGTATCAATCAGCAGTACCCCCTGTTAATAAATGAAAGCGCTTAACTCCTCACTAAAATATTTTGTTGTGCAGAGGTTGAATCTCTCGAACAAGGACGCTATTCATCATATTCTTTCGGGCAGAGTACTGGTAAATGGCAAACGGGGTACCTTAGATCAGGTGCTTTTACCGGAAGATGCGGTGCAATTGGATGAGCAGACTATTAAGGAGCCTCAAAAAAACGTATATATCGCCTATCATAAACCCAATGGCATAGAGTCTACCATGAATGCCAGCATAGAAGACAATCTCTTACAGGCCTTAGAAATTCCCCACGATGTATTCCCTGTCGGAAGACTGGATAAAGCTTCTGAAGGGCTTATGCTGCTCACCAACGATGGAAAATTGTCCATCAGAATACTTCACCCGAAGAGCTGCCATGAAAAGGAATACGAGGTAACGGTGGATCACCCGCTCACACAGCAGGCCATAGACCAGCTTGCTGCCGGTGTCGTCATCATGGGAAAAAAGACACGCCCTGCTGTGGTCAGGCAGCTCAGTGATACATCCTTTAACATCATCATGACACAGGGGCTCAACCGGCAGATCAGGAGAATGTGTTATAAGCTGGGGTATCAGGTGACAAAACTCCTGCGCATTCGGTTCCTGTCGTTGGAACTGGGAAACCTGTCACCTGGAGAATGGCGCCATCTGAATCAATCAGAAATTAATACGCTGGTTCAGCATACCTCCTATGACTCGGCGTCTATCTAAATCATTATCTGGGTGTTGAAGAATTCGTGCTGCTGTTCTGCCATGTTGCTCCTACTTCGCGCGCTATGTGTGCCTAAAGCCATGATGCAGGCCCAGCTATCATAGCATTTCTACTTTCCCTCCTGCTCATCTTGACAAGTAGGCTATAAATTTAATTCGGGAGCCCAGAATGGCACGATATTTCCTATATAACATCCGCAGGCTCCTGCTGGTATGATGAGTCAATCAGCACTTATGACAACATTGATACAGTCCTTATTTTGAACTTTTTTGGAGAAGCGTACTTTTTACACTTATATTTAGCATGAGAAGTTAACAGCCTCTACTTTTTAATACAATCAGCATAAATAAAACAGCATGAACACAAAAAGACTAATCAGACTTGCCCTTGCATTAGTGCTCATTCTTAGCGGAGTGGCAGTAAATGCGCAAAAGTTGAAGAAAAACCAGTTTAATAACCCCATTGCCTTGCAACGGGCAGATCCGCATGTATGGAAAGCAGAAGATGGCACTTATTATTTCATCGCTACAGTGCCGGAGTACGACCGTATTGAGATGCGTAAGTCAAAAACCATCAATGGCATAAAAGATGCGGAACCGGTAGTAGTATGGCGCAAGCACAACGAAGGTCCTATGGGCAACCACATCTGGGCTCCTGAACTCCACCAGATAGATGGAAAATGGTACATCTATTTTGCAGCCGGTGGGGCCGAAGACAAGTGGAAAATACGCAAGTATGTATTGTCAAACCCATCGGCAGATCCCACAAAAGGCGAATGGACAGAGGAAGGTGAAATGGAAAGCGTAAGAAATGAGTTTACCCTCGATGCCACCACCTTCGTGCATAAAGGCCAACGCTACCACATCTGGGTAGACCGGGCATCGAACAAGGAAGTGAATACAGGTTTGTACATTGCTAAAATGACCAGCCCAACCACCCTCGGTGAGAAGCAGGTCGTAATTTCCCAACCGACATATGCGTGGGAAAGAAAAGGCCATAATGTGAATGAGGCCCCGGCAGTAATCATCCGCAACGGAAAGGTGTTTGTAACCTTCTCTGCCAGTGCCACTGATGCTAATTACGCCATTGGTTTGCTTTGGGCCGACGCTGATGCTGACCTTCTTGATCCTGCCTCCTGGAATAAGTTACCAGAGCCGGTTTTCTACACGAACGAAAGACTGAAGCGTTTTGGTCCGGGACACAACAGCTTTACTGTGGCTGAAGATGGCAAGACAGATATTATGATTTACCATGCCCGCGACTATAAAGAAATTGATGGCGAGCCGTTGTACGACCCGAATCGCCACACCCGTGCCAGAGTATTGAACTGGACAAAGGATGGCATGCCTGATTTTGGACAGGACTTAAGCGATGATGAAACCGCTCTGAAAAAACAAAAGAAGGCAAAAAAGCAGTAGACCTTTGTGAACGACGGAAATTATACGGCTTTTAGGATAAAAACCATAGCAGCTACTTAAGCTGTTATTCTGGAGAAATGCAGCTACCATATGAGGAGGATTTAAACCTCTTTACATGGTAGCTGTCTCTTTTTCAGGGCTCTTCTCATTTTCCTTTAAAGAGGCCCGTAAAGGTTGGTGAAGCCGCCATGCTAAACTTCAATAACTGCTTGAAGAAAGCTTCTTGCAGACAACTGAAGCACCGCAGCGTTTTTCCCCCAGCTTCAGTTACCTTGCATCCATGCTCTGGCAAAGTAGCTGCACTTTCAGAACATTATGTGCAGGCGTGCAGACAAAGTTTAGCTGCTCCCAGGTTTCAAAACTTCTGATGTACAACTTTAGTGTACAGGCTCTAGCATATACAGCTGGCTTCCTTTTGCACCGTATAGAGGAGGTGACGCAAAGCAACAAGATGGGGCGTAAGCTTTTCGCTTTGGTTCTTGCTGTTTTAAGATTTCTGATAAACCCTGACCGTTTTAGCGGGGGTATTTCTTTCGGAAACTACAGAAGAAGGATCTTTCTTCTTCGACTTCTTCTTTTTATTCCACCACACAAGGAAACCTGTAACAGGCAAACTGGCGCAGATAAGGCTGATAAAAAAAGCAAATATTTTACCTGGCAACCCCAGCACCGCCCCAATATGCACATCGTAATTGAGCATGTACAACTGGTCTGCAAAGCTTGCCTCTGTAAACCTGTCTCCTTTTACCCGATACCGCTCCAGGGTGTACTGGTCGTAGTAATACTCGTTCCGGTTATACCAGGAACCCTGATCCTGGTACGCAATAACTTCGATGGGATCATCCATGTCTTCCAGGGTAGGTGACAAATAAAATCCGCCTTGCACATTGGGTTCCTGTGCCAGCGTCTTATACCAGGCCCGGTCCAGCACCGAAGCCGTATCGCTGGCAAGCAGGCCTGCCTGGGAGACATCTGAATGCGGATGGCTGTGCTCCGGCCTGGACTCTCCTCCTGAGGTGACATAATACAGGGAGTCAGCAAACCACTCAAAGCTCCATACCAATCCCGTAACTGCCAGCACAAAACCGAAAATCAGGCTATAGAATCCTACCACATTGTGCAGGTCATAGTTTATCCTTCTAAAACTACCGTTCCACTTTATCTTAAAGCTCTTGTCTACTTCGGTCTTGTTCCACTTCTTTGGCCACCACATTACGAGGCCCGTAACAAGCAGCACCACAAAAATGAGCGTACACACGCCCACAATCGGGCGGCCAATTTCGTAAGGCAGCCAGAGGGCCCGGTGGCCATCCATCACAAAGCTGAAAAAGTCAAACTCCCCCTCTCCCAGGGACTGCTGTTTTTTCAGGAACTTCCCTGTGTAGGGGTTCATGAATATTGCCGTGAAGCGGTGTTTTCCGTTAACCACAGACTCATAGCCTACTGCAGCCGCCCCTTCCCTGTTGCTGTAGGTAAGACCGGTGGGCGTTGCACCAGGCATGTACACCTGTGCCGTATCCAACAGCTGGCTGGGCGGCACAAAAGGTTTGTCCTGCACCTCTACAAAGCGCCAGGGCTCTAAAGCATCTTTTATTTCCTGCTGAAAAGCATACAGACATCCCGTGATGCTGACAATGAACACCACAACCCCTGAAACAAGGCCTAGCCAGAGGTGTAGCCAATCGTTGACACTTCTGAGGGCACCCTTGCTGCTTTTCTTTTTGCTATTCATGGTATATGGAACGGATTGATAAAGGAAAATACCAGCTCCACCCCTATCAGGTGAAGCTGGCTCTATAGTTAAATCAGCTGCTAAAGCTTAAAGAAGCCGGCCACAAAGTTAGCTTCCACTTCAGCACCTCTTGTGGCTGTGTGGTTCTCTGTATCTACCCTGTACACATAAATGCTGTTGCCTTCCGGAATCGTCAGGTAAACGAAATTTTCATCGTGCAGAGCTGCTAACCTGCGGCCACTTCCTGCGTGCTGAGGCACACCATCAATGTAAGTAACTGTTTTATTGTACAAGTCGATAACTGCTGATCTCAGTGGGCCATCAGACCATCTTACCTGCGCTTCGTTATCAGCCATGTTGATTTCAGCAAAAGCTTTCCCGTTGCCCAGGTACATCAGGTGCGCAATATTTTTTCCTCCGGTTATTTCTTCTACATCGAAGAAATAATTCTGGTCAAATTCTGTCGCGCCACTGTTGATGCGCAGGATGCCACCTTCTTTGGTAACCTGGCTGTAACCGTTTGCCGGGTTAGAATGAGAAAGGGCATATACATCGCCTTTCTCATCTTTTATCAGGCCTGATTTGATGTTGAAGCCACCTGTTGGGCCGGTGCGGGTATCTTCAATTACTTTTTGGAACTCCAGTCCAGGGTAAGAATAAACTGCTATTTGTGCGGCATCGGTATAAGGAGTGGCATAGGTATTAGGGTCGCTGATATAATAGCTCAGGAAGAGGTGGTTGCCACTGATGCGCATACCAGCATAAGCCGGCACCTGAAGGTCAGTGATATCAGAAACCGGATGTTGGGTGGTGCCGGTTACCCTTACTGTATTGGCATCGATGGTATGGAATTTAACCATGTCGGAAGTAGGAGCAAGCTCCACGGCTACCAAAGTATTGTCATCAGCCTTCACAATATCAGAAAGAGGGTTGTCGAAAGAAACATCTCCTATCTGAGTCAAGGCGCCATTTTCATCTTTTGTAATGCCCACCACGTTCACATCGCCCAGACCACCAATGCTGTAAATCGTGTTGTCTATCTGGGTAAAATCGTAATAGCCCGGCTGCTCTATTCCCTGCCCCACAGCAGAAACAGCCCCGCTCATAACATCATCAACCGGGACGGTATAATAAGTGAAGCCCCCATCGCTGCCCTGTATGGCAAGCGACAGCGCATAGGTGCTTTCCTGGGCAACAGGAGTTGGCGTATTTTCACTGTTGTCGCAGGATGTGAAGAGAACGGTGGCACAAAGGCTTAGGACTGGCAATGCCAGTTGTCTTGCTCGTTTAATCGAAAACATATGTTCTGTTTAGTTATAGATTGATTATGGAATGATTAAAGAACGTACCGCAACTTCAGGTAAAAGGCACGCCCGGGTTTCTGTAAGTAAAATTTATCGTAAAGCCGCGCGTCCGTCAGGTTGCGGCACTCTGCTGCGATGTTGTATTTCCCTTCCTTCAGGCTCAGGGAGAGCTCCAGGTTATGCGATGACTGCTGTGGGATTACTTTTTTAGAGTCCCTGGAGCCAAGTTCTGCCCAACTCAGGAAGTACTGCTCTACAAAATTGTAGTAATAGTTCACGTTCCACACAGACTCCCTGGCAAGTACATTTTTAAAGGTAAGGCCGGCGTTGGCGTTGGCGAACAGGTAAGGTGTGTTCGGCAAGCGATAGCCTTTCTGGTAGTTGCGCTGGTAGCCCGTGTTGGTATAAGACTCGTTGTACACTACATCAGCCTGGTCTGTGATGTTCTGGAAAGTAGCACTTCCGCCCAGGCGCAACGTTTCTCTCCACTGGTACTTCATACTTCCTTCCACACCAAGCGTGCGCGTTTCGCTCAGGTTGTCGTAGTACGTCTCCGGGCTGGCCACACGCACCACCTGGTAAATCAGGTCTTTTGCTTCCCGGTAAATAAAGCTGCTTTCCATCGCAAACCGGTGGTCTGGATGGGGTGTAAAGCCATAGGCTGCTCCTACGTTCAGGTTATCGCTTTGCTCCGGGCCCAGTTCCGGGTTCGGCCGTGTAAACAGGCCGTCTCCGAAAATCTCTGTAGCCCAGGGCATACGATACGTATGCTCGTAAGAGGCTTTCAGCTGCAACCCGGGAAGCAGAAAATAAGAAGCTGCCAGTCCATATCCGGCGTTTTCTTTATTTGCCTCATAAGTATCAGTCCGCTGTGTCTCCAGTGCAAAGTCATACACCTTGCTGGTCTTCGCCTGCAGAAAATAGAACTTCCCGAAAAGCGTGGCACTAAACTTTTTACTAGGGTCAAATTTATAGGCAAGTCCCAGCACCTGCTTGTTCAGCGACTTTGGAAACTGGTTCTCGATCTTATCCGGGTTCTCGGTGTCAAACACTTCCCTGTGGAAGTATGAGAGGGAATAGTTAAGGGCCAGCGAGTGGCTCGGGCTGATTACGTAGCCGGCATTAAACTGGCTGTTGAAGTCGGTATCGTTTAAGGTAGTGAAAGTGCGGCGCGACAATTCGCCATTATTAGATCCAGGCGTGTAGGTGGCTTCTCCCAGCCAGTTATACCTAACCCCACGCAGCGTATCTATTATTTCACTTTTGGTGTCGTTGAAGGCACTGTAGAGGCTGACATTCAGCCCGTTTACAAAAAGGTTGTCTTTGCTGTATTTGAACGTAGGCACAACCGACCGGCTGTTGCGGGTGATACCGCCGTACACACTGCTCATGGTTGCTCCCGTTTGCACCTCTTTATCATTGCCCGACGCGATGATTCCGAAAAGGAGATTATCAGCATACTTCCGGTTCACCCAGCCTGTTTCCAGCTTTACCATTCCGGAGCGATAGCGGTCGTGAAACCGCTCCACTTCCCTTGTATCTACCACGTTGTTTCCTTCTGTGATAGGAACCCAGACTTTGTAGTTGTTGTCAGAATAGTTGTAGTTGACATTGCCCCTGAAAGTGAAGCCGTTCTGTGCATTCGTATAAGCCCCGTTTAGCGACAGGCGATGCGTTTGAAAGGAGCCAATGGAATAAGAAGCATCCAGGAAGTTACTCTTTTTGTTTGTGATAATGTTAACAACACCTCCCAGGGCATCAGTACCTAACCACACCGGCACCACACCTTTGTACACCTCAATCCGGTCGATGGTATTCACCGGAATATCACTCATCGTGAGCGAGGAACCGAAATTATCCATCGGAATCCCATCCAGGAAGAATTTCACCTGATCTCCCGAAAAACCATTCAGGCTGAAGTTTAAATTAGAACCCAGGCCACCTTCTTCCAGCACCCTTACGCCAGGAACACGGTTCAAGACTTCTTTTGCGTCGGAAGTGCTGTTTTGCAGCTCTTTTGTGGAGATGGCGGTCACCGCATAAGCCTGTTCGTTTACTTCGCGAATAGCCGTTTTCCCTAAAACCTCCACCCCTTTCATTTCAAAGGATTTATCGAGGAGCCTGATATTCACCTCCAGATTTTGCGAAGCGACTAGCTGCAGGGGCTTTTCCTGTGTTTCAAAACCCAGGAAACTGGTTCTCAGCACGTATTTTCCCGGTAAAATGCCTGCTAATTCATATCGGCCTTCAGCATCTGTGGTGGTGCCGACATTGATTTCCTTGATAACCACAGTCACGCCCGCTAAAACTTCTCCTGAGGAGGAAGACACTTTTCCAAAGACTCTTGCCTTGACCGGACTTTGGCTCCAGGCTGTGTTAGCAAGGCAGATGAAAGCCATAAACACAATAAGCGCCCTGACAGATGTAATATGCTGATGCAAAGCTTAAGCTATTTAGAATCATTTTAAATAATGGCAAATATAGGTATAAATCTTTAAAGGGGAAGTGTTATTTAGAATAAATCTAAACTATTGGCAAAGACCTATATTAAGACAGGAGCTTTCTGACAGGCTTTTTAACAGATAACAGGAAGCGCATAAAGAGTGAAGGCAACCTGATTGGCCGCTTTTAAAGGCACCGGGATGCCCCGTGAATTAATCACCAATAGGGTACCAGTAAAAAAGAACTAAGCGATGTGCCTGTTGCCGCTAACATCGACCCCGGTCATACTGCCCCCATGGCCACGCTACCCATGGGCGGCAGCATCCGTTTTCAGGAGAAGAAAGAGGACGAGGTACAAATAAAAAATTTCACAAAATCCCGGAACCTTAAGTACTGTCATCGTGGTTTACCACCTGTGCCCGATACAAAGAGCCAGTGAGGCTAAACCGGTGGAAGAAATTCCCTCCGCACCGGAACTTCCGGGAGCCCCACAGATGTTATGCTCCAGTGCGCAAGGCACCAGGGAGGAGAAAGAGAAAAAGTTTTCCCAGGGAATGAACTTCCGGGACGGCTTCTGACGTTATCCTCCAGCGCGGCCTCCAAACGGGAGGCTGAAGACGCAAAACAAGAGTATCAGGATAAGCATTAAGCGCGGGAGCATTTCCACAGACGGGCCTCAAGCCCCTCTTCTTGCGCTGAGAGAAAAAGAGCCGAAAATTTTCCCTGCTTTCAGGAACTTCGGCAACACAGGGAGGTGTTACCTCTCCCGCCGGCCTCGTGAAGGCCAGGGCAACCCTAAACTATTTTACCGGCTTTACCGAACCCCTGCGGCATGCCGCGTACCAGTGTTTTGTGCGCGAGGGCTGGCAGCGGAAAGGAGGCTGAAAAAATATTCTGCCGGGCATCTTGCAAAGCGGGAAACTATCCCTACCTTTGCGTCCCGTTTCGGAAGGAGGCGGATAAGGAGAGGCAGAGAGAAAGGCTGCGAATCCTGAAAAAGAAGAAAAAAAATCGAGTGCCGCTTGCAAAGCAGAATATAATTCTTACCTTTGCATCCCCTTCGAAAACAAGGCCAGCGCAAATCCAAATAGGACTCTGGCAACAAGCCGCAGGGCAGCCGTGGC
>NZ_BAAGXV010000017.1:0-64391 GCF_054779655.1 Pontibacter brevis | reverse complement strand
ATGGCCTTGATAATCTGTGTCTCGGTAAACTTTGTCTTTTTCATTCCATTTAAAGTTAGTAGTTTTTACAACTTTTAAATGGCCGAACTTCAGGTAAGCCTACACCGGCACCTGGTACAATCGTTCCTCCTGTCAGGCCTGTAAAGCAGATGCCGGTGCTGCAAGCTTAACACTGATTCTAAGTGAGTCCCGCATCCTGGTTTACAAATCCCTTCAGTTCCGGAGCTTAAACTACCCAGCCATCCTCTTGTGTGTATGGTGGAACCAGGTGACGTATTGGCGCAGTTGGGCCATGTTTGCAAAGTGCTGGGCTGCTACTTGTTTTCAAGCGCCAGAAAAAAATGTCTGTAAGGCAGGAGTGCCGGATAACTGAAGCAGTTCCTTCCAAAAACAGCTTTGTTTTGCACCCCTGTAGTTTGGCTCATGTCGCTGCTGTATATGTCATAACACAAAGTGTATCTGGTGTTGCCATGGCACGGTTTTACTCCAGAAACCGGCTACTTTTTACTTAATTTTTATTTTGCTTCTGTTTGTGCTAAAGCATTGTGAGTGAAAGTGTAACACGTATTTGTGAGTAATTACTTCCTATATTTTTGCTTCAAATATTGAAGGTGTTGCTCTGTCAATCCTTATTTGTATCAGTCTCTCCAAGGTAATATATAAAGCACATATTTATGATAATCTAGGCTTTACGGGCCTGGCTGATGATAAGGAGCAGTCAAACGGCAGCAGAAGGATGATGTTGTGACATTGGTAAGTAAGTGCTCATTTAGTTTAAATCTATTTGTTGTATATTTAGAAAACCTTTTACATATTTGGTATGTATTTGCAGGGAAAAATAATGGTTGGTGAATCAAGCCGAGATGAAAATGCAAGTGCAGTTGTCGTGAACACTGACCCCACAGTAGAAAAAGCTCACACTTTCTTTCACTGAAGCTTTTTCTTTTACCTAACAGAATCTGATACCTGAAATTATATAGACCATAGTTAGCAAACTTGCCTTAACGAAGTATGCTGTGTGCATTTGATTCAGATACTAGAGTTTCACCATCTTAACCCCATTGTATGAAAAAAAAATACGCTACTTTTCAGGTGCACCCGAAACGCACCCATGCAAGTAACTCACCACAAAAGAAAAGGCTGGCCGTCCTCCTGGCTGCCCTTTGCCTGTCTCAGGGGGCAGTGCAGGCTGTTCCACTGAATAGCTATGATATGAACTGGGAGGCCGTAGGGCAGGCCACAGAGGTAAGAGGAAGAGTGGTAGGCGATGACGGCGTAGGTATACCGGGAGCTACGGTTGTGGTAAAAGGCACCACCATAGGTACTGCCACCGACGCAAACGGTAATTTTACGCTAAACGTGCCAAACGGGAACGGGACGTTAGTCGTTTCGTTTATCGGTTACAAAACACAGGAAGTGCCTATTAATAACCGCTCTACTATAAATATTACCCTTGCTACTGATGCCAAAGCACTGGAAGAGGTTGTAGTGGTGGGATATGGTACGCAGCGAAAAGCTGATGTGACCGGTGCTACTGCAACGGTTGGCGCAAAAGACCTGAACGCAGGCGTGATAAATAACCCGATGCAGGCGGTTCAGGGTAAGGTGGCAGGTCTGAATGTGGTATCCGGCGGAGGCGACCCGACAAACAATCGTCCTGCCATTCGCCTGAGGGGTACTTCTTCCCTGAGCGCTAACAGTGAGCCCCTTATTGTAGTGGATGGTGTGGCAGGAGCTGACCTGAATACAGTAGCTCCGGAAGACATTGAGTCCATGGACGTGTTGAAAGATGCTTCCGCTGCTGCAATTTATGGTTCAAGAGGCTCAAACGGTGTGATTATTATCACCACAAAGCGTGGTAAAGCCGGCAAACCTACAGTTGAAATCAGCAGTTATGCAGGAGTTGAACAGGTTTCGAATCTTTTGCCTTTCATGACACCGGAGCAATATGTGTCTAAACTGAGTGAGCTTAACCTGGATGTGGAAGCGAATGATTTTGGTGCCAGAACAAACTGGTTTGATGAAATTACCCGCAACGCTATCAGCCATAACCAGAGTGTGGCTGTTTCCGGTGGAGCAGAGAATTTTACTTACCGTGGCTCCGTTGTGTACCTCGACCAGCCTGGGGTAGCCATAAATTCTGGCTTTGATCGTCTGAATGCCCGCCTTAACCTGACGCAGCGTGCCTTTAACGATAAGCTGGAAATCCAGATGCTGTTATCGCAGCAGACAAGCAACAAAAACTTTGTAGATTACTTTGCTTTCCTTGCGGCGGGTAGAATCAATCCTACTTTCCCTGTTTACAACGACAACGGCACGTATCTGCAGCCTGGTGTGGAGGGTTTTGATGAATTTAATGGGCAGCGCATGCCGGGAGGCTTCGAAATTGAAAACCCGGTGGCTCGTATGCAGCAGCTCACGAACGAGTCCCGCGAAAAGCAGACCCTGGGGAACGTTAAGGTTTTCTTAACCCCTGTTGAAGGTCTGAGGTTTGGGCTAAACACTTCTATCAATAATTTCAACAGTAACTATGGTTTCTTCAGGCCCAGCACCTGGAGGGCCAGCGGCAATAACATCGCCTATGCTAACCGTTCACAGCGGGAAGTAGTTGACAGGCTGACAGAACTTACAGCACAATATTCTAATGAGGCCGGTAGACATAACTACTCTTTTCTGGGCGGTTACACCTACCAGAAGCTGTCTAATGAAGGCTTCCGTGCAGGAAACAGCAGGTTCCCGGACGTATTCGGGTACAACAACCTGGGTGCCGGTAACGCCAACATAGACGAAACAAACTCCACGAACAGGGAAGTAAGCTCTTATAAGTCTGAAGCTATCCTGATTGGTCTTATTGGCCGCTTTAACTACGCCTACAATGACAAATACCTACTGACGGCAAACATCCGCCGCGACGGATCTTCCCGGTTTGGGGAAAACAACCGGTGGGGCTGGTTCCCATCTGTTTCTGTCGGCTGGCGCATTATGCAGGAAGACTTTATGCAGGGTATCACCTTCATGGATGATTTAAAGCTACGTGTCGGGTATGGTGTTACAGGTAACCAGGAAGGTATTGCCGATTACGCTGCCCGCCAGATTTATGCTCCTAGCGGTGCATTCCCGACCAATGGTGGGTTTCAGACAGCTTATGCTTTCAGCCAGAACGCAAACCCTGATCTGAAATGGGAAACTTCTGCCATGACAAATATCGGTATGGATTTCTCTTTCCTGAATGGCCGTTTAAGCGGTTCACTTGAGTTTTATAACAAGGACACCCGCGACCTGCTGTTCAATTACCCTATTGCAATCGGAACACGTTATGGCTCCAGCAATCTGACAGCTGTGGCAAACAGTATATTGGCAAACGTGGGTGAGATAAATAACAGAGGGGTGGAACTGGCGCTGAGTTACCAGGTATTTGACAAAGGAGACTTTCAGTGGAACATGAACTTAAACCTGGCGCACAACGAGAACAAGATTGTGTCGTTGAGTTCTGGAATCTTTGAGTATGACCCCAGAAGCCCTAGAACCTATGGCGGATACGGTAGTGGCCAGGGTGGTATTGCCCAGCCAGTAGTGCTGCAGGAAGGTTACCCAATTGGTCAGTTCTTCGGTCCGGTGTTTGAAGGTTTTGGTACTGCTTCTGATGGTTCTCCTATCTATAACTGGAGAGATGTAGATAATAACGGGGAAATTGATCCTTTCGGAGGGGACCGCACCTACCTGGGCGACGCGAACCCTGACCTGACGTTTGGCTGGGGAAACAGCTTTACCTTCAAGAGGTTTGATTTTAACTTCCTGTTGAGAGGCGCGGTGGGCCATCAGATCGTGAATGGTCCTTACATTTACTCTGCTAACCCTAACCGCTTCCCTGGTAACAACGCCCTTTTAGATGCCTTCGATACGGGTATTCCGGAGGGCCTTTCGCCTGCCTTCTCCAGCATGTGGGTAGAGGACGGGGACTTTGTGCGGCTGGATAACTTCCGTCTGGGATATCGCCTGCCAAGCTTCTGGCAGTATCTGAGCAATGCGCAGGTGTATATAGCCGGTAACAACACGTTCGTTATCACCAAATACCGTGGTATTGACCCTGAGCCAAGACTTGGTGCGACCCGCGATATCTATGGTGGCTTGAATAATGATGCAGTGGCTGTGAACCTTTCTCCGGGTATAGAGCCTGTTACTTTCTACCCTAGAACCCGTTCTTTCGTGCTGGGTGTTGCTTTAAACTTTTAAGAATACACGCGCTCCTATTTGTTTAAGAAACTTGTAAGCGAAACCAATGAATTTTATGAAACTAAATAAATATAAACAAGTCATGACCCTAGCATCCATCGCAACCATGTTGCTGGGTGCCCAGGCCTGTACCGATCTGGATGCCGAGATTTTTGACCAGGCAGAAGCCAGCAGGTTCCCTACTACAGAACAGGAACTATTGTCTACAGTAGGTGCCACCTATGGAAGATTGCGCGGCTACTATGATCCGGTTTCCATCCTGAACGAGGCTACCACCGACGAACTGGTAGTGCCTACCCGCGGACCGGACTGGTACGACAATGCTTCCTGGCAGCAAATGGCCAAGCACGAATGGACACCGGTTTCTCCCGGCCATATCAACGGTTCCTGGGAGTGGGCTTTTGGCGTTGTTGCCAATGCCAATACTAACATGACCGCTCTGGAAGAAAGCCAGTTAGAGGTAGAGGGCAAGGAGACTATCCTTGCAGAAGTAAGAATGCTGCGGGCCTTTGCTTATTACTTCCTGCTGGACATGTTTGGCAATGTGCCTATCATAACAGAAGATACGCCTGCTGGTAACATTAGCCAGAGTACACGATCGGAAGTGTTTAATTTTGTTGAATCCGAGATAAAGGCGGCAATTCCTGACTTGAGAGATGAAAAAGGCGCTCCTATGTATGGCCGTTTCTCTCAGGCTGCCGCCTATACGCTGCTGGCGAAGCTCTACCTGAATGCCGAAGTGTACACCGGTACCCCACGCTGGCAGGATGCACTGGAAGCTACGAATGCAGTCATCAATTCTGAGGCAGAATATGGACTGAACCCCAGCTTCCTGGAAAACTTCTCTGTAAGCAACCAGAATGTGTATATCGAGAATATCTTTACCATACCCTTCGACAAAATTCTGGCAGAAGGCATGAACTGGCAAATGAGAACGCTGCATTACTCCATGGGAGCTAAATATGGTTTAAGCAGTAACCCCTGGAATGGTTTTGCCACCAGGGCTGAATTCTACAACAAGTTCTCGGACAATGACCAGCGGAAAGCCATGTGGTTAGAGGGTCCGCAGCTGAATAATAACGGAGAGGTGATAACGTTTGTGGATGCAGTGGATGGGCAGGCAAAACCCTTGATCTTCACTCCACAGATTACTTCTTTGGAGAGAGCTTTTGGTAACGAAGGGGTTCGGAACGTGAAGTACGAAGTGCAGCAGAATAACCCCCGGGTTAACCAGGACAATGACTTTGTTGTATTCCGCTATGCAGACGTGTTGCTGATGAAGGCAGAGGCACTTTTACGCTTGGGCAACACTTCAGAAGCTGTAGAAATGGTAAACGAGGTGCGGGAACGTGCGGGGGTTACCCCCTTTACTACCTTAACGCTGGACATGCTGCTGGAAGAGCGCGGTAGAGAGCTGGCCTGGGAAGGCTGGCGCAGAAATGACCTGATCCGGTTTGGTAGGTTTACAAATGATACCTGGCAGTTTAAGAACAATACACAGGACTTCCGTAAGCTTTTCCCAATCCCGAACCAACAGCTGTCCAACAATCCGAACCTGGTGCAAAATCCTGGCTATTAACAGCTTATTGAACTTTTAGCTTCAGATTCTTTTTAACAGGAAAGCAAGTTGTATTACTTGCTTTCTTTCTTTAGATTAGACGGTACAAAGGCTTCTTTTAGCGTGAGGCTGGTTTCATTATGGCCCGAACTTACAACCAATTCCTATCTTTTGCCCTTGTTGCCTGCTCGTGCTTTGCGTGCGGGAAAAAAGCGGCCCCCGAACAAGACACCCTTTTTGAGGAGCTTTCTGCTGCCAACACTCATGTTGATTTTATCAACAAGGTGGAAAGCTCAGAGGAGATGAACATCTTTAACTACCGCAATTTCTATAATGGTGGCGGAGTAGCCATTGGGGATATAAACAACGATGGACTGCCCGATATCTACCTCACGGCAAACACTGGTAAAAATCGCCTGTACCTGAACAAAGGCAACCTGCAGTTTGAGAATATAACCGGGCAGGCAGGGGTTGGCGGCAACCAGGCCTGGAGCACGGGCGTAACGATGGCCGATGTGAACGGCGACGGCTACCTCGATATTTATGTTTGTAATGCCGGGGAAGTAAACGGTGACAACCGCAAAAACGAACTCTTCATTAACAGGGGGAATGCCGGTAAGGGTGTGCCAACTTTCTCCGAAGAAGCTACTGCTTATGGCCTGGATGACGAAGGCTACTCCACCCATGCCACTTTTTTCGACTATGACCGTGACGGCGACCTGGATGTGTACCTGCTCAACAACAGTTCTTACCCGGTAGGAAGCCTGGGCTTTACTAACCTACGCGAACGGCGGGACGAGTTGGGAGGAGACAAACTGCTTCGTAACGATGATGGCAGGTTTACGGACGCCAGCGAAGCGGCTGGAATCTATGGCAGCCTCATCGGCTTCGGCCTCGGTATTACAATTGGGGATGTGAACAACGACAACTGGCCTGATATCTTTATCTCCAACGATTTCTACGAACGGGATTACCTGTACGTCAATAACCAGAACGGCACCTTCACTGAAGCCAGCAAAGCTTGGATGCCGCATGAAAGCCTTTCCTCTATGGGAGCTGATATCGCTGACCTCAACAACGACGGCAACCAGGATATCTTTGTAACTGACATGCTGCCGGGGAACGATGTAAGGCTGAAAAGAACCTCTGTCTTCGAAAACTACGACCTGCAGCAGCTCAAGCTCTCCCGCGACTTTCATCTCCAATACATGCAGAACATGCTGCACCTCAACAACGGCGACAGCACCTTCAGCGAAGTGGCGCGGCTTTCGGGCGTGCATGCCACGGACTGGAGTTGGGGCGCCTTGCTGTTTGACATGGACAATGATGGCCTGAAAGACATTTTCGTGGCCAACGGCATTTACCAGGACCTGACAGACCAGGATTTTGTGAACTTTCTGGGCAGTGAAGAAACCATGCGCGGGGCCATGGAAGGCGGCGGCTACAACTACAACAAGGAGCTCATCGCCAAAATGACCTCGACGCCTATTCCAAATTACGCTTTCCGGAACATGGGCAACCTGCAGTTCGCAAATCAGGCAGATGCCTGGGGGTTGGGCAAACCCGGCTTCTCGAACGGCGCCGCCTACGGCGACCTCGACAATGACGGCGACCTGGACCTGGTGGTGAATAACGTGAACATGCCGGTTTCCATTTATAAGAATAGAACTTCAGAAAAACTTCAGCATCACTTTCTGCGGGTAAAGCTGCAGGGTACTGGTAAAAACCTGAGTGGCATTGGTGCCAAAGTGTACGTGTACCAGCCCCAGAAAACGGTGTACCTGCAGCAGATGCCAAACCGTGGATTTGAGTCTTCAGTAGACCTGACGCTGGTGTTTGGCCTGGGCAAGGAAAGTGAGATTGATTCTGTAAAAGTTATCTGGCCTGATGATAAAATGCAGGTGTTGCAAAACGTAAAGCCTGACCAGGAAGTAACGCTGCAATACCAGCAGGCAGACAAGCTGCATAAACCGGAGGCTGCGAAACCTGCTAAGCGTTTCTATGATGCTACGCAGCAGGTAAAACTGGACTACACCCACCAGGAAAGCAATTTTGTGGACTATAACCGCGATGCCCTGCTCAAGCAAATGTTCTCGACACAAGGGCCGGCATTGACCGTGGGCGACGTAACCGGCGACGGGCTGGAGGATGTGTATGTAGGCGGAGCGTCTGGTGGGGCTAAAATGCTTTTTGTGCAGGGGAAAGACGGTTCTTTTAAAGAAAGTTCTTCAAAGGTTTTCGAGGAAGATGCCGCTTCAGAGGATGTAGCAGCCAGATTCTTTGATGCAGACAAAGATGGTGACCTCGACCTGATCGTGGTAACAGGCAGTAACGAGTTTACCGCCAACGCACCGCAGCTGCTGGACCGGCTTTACATCAACGACGGCAAAGGGAACTTCGTGAAAGAGGCGCGGCTGCCCAACATCAACACCAATGCCTCCAGTGTAGCCGTAGCGGACTTTGACCAGGACGGTGACTTAGATATGTTCATTGGCGGCCGCATGGTGCCAGGTGGCTATGGCTATGACGCGCCCAGCTACCTGTACATTAACGATGGCACCGGCAGCTTTAAAAACTATACCAAGCGCTACCTTCCCGCCAACGAACTGGGCATGATTACGGATGCAGTTTGGACTGATTTGAACGGCGACAAATTTCCGGAGCTGATTGTGGTGGGAGACTGGATGCCGGTGACCATCTACACGAATAAAAAAGGCCGGAGCCTGAGCGAGAAGTTTGAGGTGCCGAACTCCGCCGGATGGTGGAACACCATCAAGGCTGCCGACATAGACGGTGATGGCAATATGGACTTTGTGCTGGGGAATTTAGGCCGCAACAGCCGCATGGCCGCCAGCCAGCATAAGCCGGTGGAGCTTTATGTGCATGACTTTGAAAGCAACGGCACAGTAGAGCAAATCATCAACTGTTATACCGAAGACGGCAAAGCATACCCGATGGTGCTGAAGCAGGATTTGCAGCGACAGGTACCGAGCATCAAGAAGAAGTTCGTGAAATACACCGACTACGCCGGCAAGCAAGTACATGAAATCCTGCCGGAAGAAGAGCTGAGAACCGCTGTGGTAAAGAAGGTAGAGAACCCAAATTCCTCCCTCTTGCTTAACAAGGGCAACATGAAGTTTACGCTGGAAGCACTGCCGCTGGAGGTGCAGTTCTCCCCGATACATGGCATCGAGACCTTAGATTATAACCAGGACGGCCACCTGGACATTCTCCTGGCCGGAAATTTCTATGATGTGCTGCCGGAAATAGGGCAGTACGATGCCAATTATGGCTTGCTGCTGGAAGGGAAGGGGAAAGGGCAGTTTGAGGTAAAAAGACCGAAAGACACCGGCTTTTTCACGAAAGGGCAGGTCCGGAAGATGCAGCAGGTAACAGGAGCAAACGGCCAGACTTATTTGCTGCTCGCAAAAAACAACGAAAGGCTCCAGGTTTTCAGTCTCAGGAAAAAATAGAGGGAAAGCCTTCTGCCATCAAATTACGCTTACCATTTTGTTCAGCCGCTTTATGCTATACCTAACTACCCGACCAACCAAACAAAGCACCAGCCGATGGGCGGCAATGGGCGCATTTGTTTGTGCCTTTGCTACTTTAGTTTCTTTCTCCGGCTGCCAGAGCAAAGCGAATGTGACGGAGAACGCCCTTTTCGAACCTGTCGATTCTACACAGACGAACATCAGCTTTACAAACCAACTGCAGGATACTGAAAAGCTGAATATCCTCAGCTATCTCTATTTTTATAACGGTGCTGGTGTAGCCGCAGGTGACCTGAACAATGACGGCCTGCCGGACTTGTACTTCGTTTCGAACCAGGGGAAAAACAAGCTTTACCTGAACAAAGGCGATTTTAAGTTCGACGATGTGTCGGAAGCAGCGGGTGTAGAAGGCTATTCTGACTGGCAGACCGGCGTGACCATGGCCGACGTAAACGGCGACGGCTGGCTGGATATATACGTTTGCGCCGTGGGCGACTACAAAGGCCTGGAAGGTGCCAATGAGCTGTACATCAACAACGGGGTAGATGCAAACGGGCAGGTGTCTTTTACGGAGATGGCTGCTGACTATGGCCTCGACTTCACCGGCTTCTCCACCCAGGTGGCTTTCTTCGACTATGACCGGGACGGCGACCTGGACATGTACCTGCTCAATCATGCTGTACACACTTCGCGCAGCTACGACCGTGTAACAGCGCGTAACCTTCGCAACAACGTGGCAGGCGATGTGCTCTACGAGAACCAGCTGATTTCAGCTGAAGGTAACGCGCCGCAGGGGCAGGTGCTGAAGTTTAAAGATGTAAGCGATAAGGCGGGCATCTATGGTGCCGCCATGGGCTATGGCCTGGGAGTGGTAGTGTCGGACCTGAACAACGATGGCTGGGATGATATCTATGTGTCCAACGATTTTCATGAAGACGATTACTTTTACCTGAACAATGGCGATGGCACCTTTACGGAAAGCATGAAGGAACACTTCCGGCACCTGAGCAGGTTCTCGATGGGCTGCGATGCTGCGGATATGAACAACGACGGCTACCCGGATGTGATGACGCTTGACATGTACCCGGAAGATGAGGTGGTAGAGAAGACATCCATGGGAGAGGACCCGCTTGATATTTTCCTGTATAAACTGCAGTTCGGCTACTTTAACCAGTATAGCCGCAATTGCCTGCAGTTAAGTCACGCAGGCCGGAAGTTCTCCGATGTAGGACTCATGGCGGGTGTTGCGGCAACAGACTGGAGCTGGAGCACCCTGCTGGCTGATTATGATAACGACGGCATCAAAGACATCTTCATCTCAAACGGTATTGTTCGGCGACCCAATAACATGGATTATGTAAAATTCGCCTCCTCAGACTCTATGCTTCATGCCCCGCAGATCTCAAAGGTCCTGGATCAGAAAGGTGTGAACATGATGCCGGAAGGAAAGGTACACAACTACCTCTACAGAGGTAGTGACAGCCTGCAGTTTGATGATAAGTCGCTGAGTTGGGGTTTTGCTGAACCCACTATCTCCAATGGAGCTGTTTATGCCGACTTAGACAACGATGGAGACCTCGAGTTGATCACAAACAACATTAACCAACCGGCCGGCATCTACCGGAACAAAGGCGAAAAGCTGCTCCATAACAATTTCCTGAAAATAAAACTGAAAGGGGAACAGGGCAATACTTTTGGTTATGGAGCCAAAGTGCTTCTGAAGAGCAACGGAAAAGTGCAGGTGCAGCAGCTGATGCCTACGCGCGGCTTTATGTCTTCAGTGGAGCCTGTCCTGAACTTCGGTTTAGGTAAGCTTAGCACTGTGGACACACTGGTGGTGATATGGGGGAACCAGCAGGTGGAGCTGAAAACGAACATTAAAGCAAATACTACGCTGGTGCTGGAAGAAACCGCTGCACAGCTCCCGTCTGCTGCGTACTACAGCCTGTTTCAGAAGGCAGCACCCCTTTTTGAAGAGGTGACGGAGTCTTTCCAGGTGAACTTTAAACATAAGGAAAACAGCTACCTTGACTTTTACCGCGAAAGCCTGATACCATTCCTGACTTCCACAGAAGGCCCCAAAATAGCAGTAGCCGATGTAAACGGCGATGGCCTCGACGATTTCTACATCGGGGGAGCGAAGTGGCAGGCTGGGGCACTTTATGTACAGCAGCAGGATGGTAATTTTGCAGCTACCAACCAGTCGCTTTTCCAGGCAGACTCCACTTTTGAAGATGTGGATGCCGTTTTCTTTGACGCCAACAACGACAAGTACCCGGACCTGTATGTGGTAAGCGGTGGTAACGAGTTCTATGGCGAAATGAAGGAGCAGTTCGACCGCCTGTACCTGAACGATGGCAAAGGCGATTTCACGCGGAGCAACACCCTGCCTGCCATGTATGATAACAAAAGCAGTGTGCGCCCTTTTGATTTTGACAACGACGGCGACCTGGACTTATTTGTCGGAGGCCGGGTGCTCGGCTACCAGTACGGCAACTCCCCCAATTCTTACCTGCTCGTGAACGATGGCAAAGGCCGCTTCACAGACAAGACGGATGCTCTGGCTCCTGAGCTTCGCAAGGCTGGTATGATAACCGATGGCGTTTGGGCAGACTATGACAACGATGGAGCTACAGATCTGATTGTGGCGGGAGACTGGATGCCTCTGACAGTTTTCAGGAACAAGGGAAACAAGTTTGAGAAATTGGCTGAAAGCAACGGGCTGGAGCAGGCCGTGGGCTTCTGGCAAACAGTGAAAGCCGCAGACTTTGACAACGACGGAGACATTGATTTAATTGCCGGTAACCTGGGCACGAACACAAAGTTCAGGAAGAAGGGTAGCGGGGGCTTGCGCATGTATGTGAAGGACATAGATGCAAACGAAAGCTTGGACCACATCCTGGCCTATAGCCAGAATAACAGCTGGTATCCTGTCGCCACCAAAGATGAACTAGGCAAACAACTGCCACTCATCAACAGAAAGTTCACCGACTACAAAGGCTACGCTGGTAAAACGGTGAACGATGTTTTCGACAAGGATGAACTGGACGATGCACGCCTGCTGGAGGTTAATACATTTGAATCCGTGTACTGGGAGAACACCGGGAAAGGGCAATTCAAGAAGCACGTGCTGCCCCGCGAGGCGCAGGTTTCCAAACTATTTGCCTTTCATGTAGCAGATGTGAACCAGGACGGGCATCTGGATGTCATAGCAGGAGGAAACCTCTATGGCGTAAGCACCTACCAGGGCAGGTACGATGGCAGTTACGGTGTGCTGCTGCAGGGGAACGGAAAGGGCGGCTTTGCAGCACTTAGTTTAGCGGATGTCGGTTTTGTGATGGATGGCCAGGTAAGGGACATCAAAAAGCTGCGCACAGCTGACGGTGAACTGATGCTGGTTGCCCGCAATAACGAGCCAATACAGGTATTTAAGAAACAAATACAGGTTCCTGCTGCAGAACAGCTTGCTGTTCGCAGCACACCGCAAGGCTTAAGAGAATAATGAGTTGAGAGCGTCCGCACATCATATGTCTTTAAAGAACAGAATCAGAAACGTGAAGAAGCAACATCTACTTATCGCCGTGGTTTTTCTCTTTTTGGGAGGAATAAGCAGCTGTCAGCAGCAGACTGTTGACTACTCTAAGGCTGCAGCTGATCCGGCTTTCTTGCACCAGTCCCTTGGAAAGCTGACAGAAGTAATCACGCATGATATCTTTTCGCCGCCTGTTGCCAGCCGTATCTATGCGTACCCGCAAATTGCCGCATACGAGGTGTTGGTGCATGACTACTCGGAATACCAGTCCCTGGCAGGGCAGCTAAATGACTTCGAAGGGATACCGCAGCCTGCACCGGATTCTGCTTACTGCTTTCCGCTGGCCAGCCTGAATGCCTTCCTTACGGTAAGCCGCAGCCTCACCTTCTCTTCTGATATGTTTGATGCGTACGAAGAGCAGCTGTATGAGAAGTACAGGCAAATGGGGGTGCCGGAAGATGTGTTTTCCCGCTCTATCCGGTATGGGCAAGCCGCCGCAAAAAGCGTCATCGCCTACGCCGCTAAAGACGGGTACAAGGAAACCCGCGGTTTCCGCCATACTGTGTCGCAGGCACCAGGCCACTGGGTGCCCACGCCACCTGCCTATATGGATGCCATTGAGCCATTCTGGTTTAAAGTGCGCCCTTTCCTGCTCGACTCCTGCAGCCAGTTTGCCCCTGCCACTCCTGTAGCCTACAGCATCAGCAACCAAAGCGCGTTTTATCAGGAGGTGATGGAAGTGTATAACACCACTAAGAACCTGACAGAGGAGCAGGTGCAGGTGGCCAGCTTCTGGGATTGCAATCCTTTTGTGATGCATACCTCCGGCCATGTGATGTATGCTACAAAGAAAATCACCCCCGGCGGCCATTGGATGGGCATTACCGGTATCGCCACCCGCAAAGCAAACGCCGACATGATGGAGACGCTGGAAGCGTATACACGGGTGTCCTTGTCATTAGCAGACGGTTTCATCAGCTGCTGGGACGAAAAGTACCGCAGTGATCGCATCCGTCCTGAATCAGCCATCAACAACCTTATAGACGAGAACTGGGTGCCGCTTCTCCAGACTCCCCCTTTCCCGGAATACCCCAGCGGCCACAGTGTTATCTCGAATGCCGCAGCCGTTGTGCTCACAGATTTGTACGGCCCTTCTTTTGAGTATGTAGATTCGACAGAAGTAGCCTATGGGTTACCAGCCCGTTCGTTCAAGTCCTTTACCGCGGCCGCCGAGGAAGCCGCCATCAGCAGGCTTTACGGAGGCATTCACTTTATGCCCGCCATTGTAAATGGCTCAGAAGAAGGCAGGCAGGTAGGCAAGCATGTTGTGTCGAGGCTAAACACCCGCAAGCGTGCAGGCAAGGCAGTAGCTTTGAAAAAATAAAGGAATCAACCGGGTACCAGGTGCAGTCGATGTTGTTAAAATCTTGAAAGGGCTTAGGTAGAAAACCATAAATACATTTACTTTTACACTGCCTGTATGATTGGCGCGACGCAGAACCGCCACCAATCTTCAAAATAAACTATAACACGATATCTAAACATGCCTAACGAAAACGACAAGCAGCAGCTTTTTAAGGAACTGGAGCAACAACTAACAGAACAAGGGTTCTGGATCGACAAACAGGACCAGACCAGACCATGGGGCGGTTTTTTTGTGATAGATGAAAGCCAGGCGCAGCAATTTGCCGACACGTATTTCGAAGGCATGTCAGTGGACAAGCTGAAAATATCAGGAAAGCTGAGCCCGAAAATTCTGGTGGTGGCCCCGGAGAAGCGTTTATCGTGGCAGTACCATCACCGACGTGCCGAAATATGGAAAGCTGTGAAAGGCACCGTAGGCGTGGTGACCAGCGAGACAGATGAGGAGGGTGAGTTGAAGACCTTACAGCCAGGGGACTACATTACCCTGAAGCAGGGAGAACGCCACCGGTTGGTGGGGCTGCAGGAGTGGGGTGTGCTCGCCGAAATCTGGCAGCATACGGATGCGGAGAACCCGTCGAACGAAGATGATATCGTTCGTGTGCAGGATGACTTCGGGCGTTAATTGCCTGTAAAGCTTTCTTCTAAAGAATATGAAAGAGCCACTCTGAAATTCCAGGCTGGCTCTTTTAATTTGTTTCCGGTCTGAACGAACATGCAGCAACCCGCAGCTGTATATACCCATCAATACATTTTTTCTTTGCTATGAATTTCTTTTCCCACAACCCCCTGAACCGTTTCTCAGAAATGCGGCCCGATGAGGCGCACATGCAGCAGCTCTGGCAGCAGCAGGAGGTACGTGTACTGGTGGTGCATGACACTCTCAGTTTGATCAAGGAAACAGAGACAGGCAAGGAGGCGGCAATACTGCAACAACAGGAGGCAGAGGAGTTGGCAAAACTGGCGCAGGTGCAGGTGTACCTTGGCTCAGAAGATGAGGTGCCTTATTTTGCTTTAGGTTTTGAGGGGCAACAAGAGCAGTTAATGGAAGTACTGGGAGAAAACTACCTGCTGGCAGAACTGCGTGCCACGGCACATGAGTTACCGCATCCGGATGGTGCCCTGTTGGCATACGCCCGGGGCATGGTGCACTGGAACCTGCGGCATCGGTTCTGCCCTAACTGCGGCAGCGTAACGTACAGTGCACAGGCAGGGCATGTGCGGCAGTGTGCAAATGAATCCTGCAACAGGCATCACTTTCCACGCACAGATACAGCCATTATTGTGGTGATTTCAGAGGGAGATGCCTGTTTGCTGGGCAGGCAGGCGGCATGGCCGCAGGGAATGTTCGCCACCATTGCTGGCTTCCTGGAGCCCGGCGAAACACTGGAGCAGGCCGTGGCGCGTGAAGCACAGGAGGAGACAGGAGTGGAACTGGAAAACATTGCGTACCACTCGTCGCAGCCCTGGCCCTTTCCAAGTTCTATTATGGTGGGTTTTAGTGCAACAGCGCGCAACCGCAATTTAAACCTGGACAATGACGAATTGGAAGATGCCCGCTGGTTTACCCGGAGTGAGATAGCAGAGGGCCTGCAGGATGGTTCCTTGCGATTGCCGCCGCCTATCTCCATTGCCTACCGCCTCATCCGCGACTGGTATAACGGTGGATCTGATCAAAAGCTGGAAGAGTTAACAGGATATTAGCAGGGAGCAGTGATTTTCATTCATGCCGGTGCGGCGGGCAGGATTCTAACAGCGTGTCCACTTCCTGCAAAGTATACCGCTCGTTGTTGTTTCCGAAGTTGGTCTGGATGTAGTTGAGCAGGTTCGTAATTTTATCAGTGCGCATGGTTTCTATCCCAGGCATTGGTCGGTTGTATTCCTCCCCGTTTACTACCATGGGACCTTCAATGCCGTGGCGGATAAGGCAAGGCAGCTCTTCGCGGTGCTCCTGCAAATAGTCGGCTCCTGCAATAGGTGGTATCAGATTGCGGAGACCGCTGCCGTCTTCCATATGGCAGCTCTGGCAGTTCGCTTCATACAGGCGTTGTCCTTCGTTCTGCTTATTTGTGAAGCACTGTGTAAGGGTGGTGAGGGCTAAGGCACCTGTCACCACCGCTACCCATCTAGTTTTTCTCATGCTGTTTCCCGTTCAGCAGTAAAGGAATATCCTGTAGCAACTGGTCAACAGAAGCCTCTTCTGTGCCATCGTATACGCCGCGGATACGACGTTGCTCATCCACCAGTATAAAGTGGCCACCGTGGGTGAAACCGCCTCCGGCTTCGTCACCGTCTTCCTGCACTGCCACCAGGTATTTTGAGGCGATATCGTAGATGCTATCTTTTTCTCCTGTCAGGAAATGCCATTTACTGGATTGTACGCCCAGGCGGTCAGCATAGTCCTTAAGCACGGCAACTGTATCGTGCTGCGGATCGATGGAGTGGGAGAGCAGCACCACATTCGGGTTATCCCTATACTCCTCGTACACCCGCAGCATCTCGCTCTTCATTTTAGGGCAGATGGAAGGACAGGAGGTAAAGAAGAAGTCTGTAACATAAATCTTTCCTGCCACTGTTGCCTGCGTTACCCGCTGGCTGTCCTGGTTTATGAAAGCAAAATCCGGAATCTGGTGGTAAAGTGTGTCTACCACCAACTGGCCGTTTACTTCCCGCTCCACCGCTTCGCGCTCACCAAGAATGGGCAGCGTTTTTTCCTTGGCCCCGCTCTCGCTGCAGCTGTATAAGAAGCCGGTTGAAAGCGCCATGGCGACGGCAAGAACTGTTTTCCTGAGGGTGATTTTATTTCTGTTGCTCATATTGCTGGTATTTTTGGCGGGCAGCCGCTATGGTGCTGTCCATGATTGTTTGTACACGTTCTATTTTCTGTAGTTCCTGTTGCAGGTAACGCATTGCCTGCTCGTGCTGCAGGCTATCGGGTGCGCTGTAATTTCGCATCCAGACCATCATCACCTCGTCAGCCTGGTTTAGTTCATCTATCTGCTGCTGCAGTGCCTGCAAAGTGGCGGTATCGGCTTGCTGTGCTGCCAGGGTATCGCGGAGGCTTCGGAAATTACGGCGCAACTTATAGATGTCGCCCATTTTGGCCATGGCATCGTCGTGTATAGTCATCACATTCGCCTCCAGCTCCTCCTGTTGTGTTGCCTCCGTTTGGCCTGTATGGCACGCTGTAAGCAGCAGGATCGGCAGAATGATTTGTATAAGGTGCTTTTTCATGATTCGCTTCAGGTATAAAATGATTTACAGGGCAAAAAGGTTTAGTTTACTTGTTTGAAGCAGGCGTTTGTTTTCATTTACTACTGTTGCTTCTTATTTGCCTAAAGCGGTAAAAGATGCAGGTGCCTCCATTTTTGAAGAGCTGAGCTAATGGCTGCAAAGGTATGGCTGCATGCTGGCAAGAACAAGTTTAGAAGGCGGTGTTTCTGAGAGGAGAAGAAATTGGGGAAGCATTGCTTTACCTGCCCCTATTATGTGGATGTTTTTCAACCCTGTGCTTTCAAAACAAAAAGGCCTGGCCGGAGCCAGACCTCTCAAGAGTCTTTTCGTTTGTTTTGCTTAGTGTTTAGGCTGGTACTGTAATTTCTGAGTGCAGTGCCTGCGCTATCTGTTCGTACTGTCCTTCTGATATGTGGTCCCGAAGGAAAGACATCACATCATGGAAGGCATAGTAAGCGTGGTCCAGTGTCGGGAAATCTACTTCTCCGGCGCCTGAGTCTTTGCTTCGGATAAACTCCAGCCACTCATCCTCATGCCGGATGCGCACCGGTTCGTGAATGGTAAAGCCGTCGTAGTAGATTCCTTTCCATACAATTGGCAACTGCGCCGCAAAGTGAATGGCCTCACCGGTCGGAATACGGTCGCGGATGGCGTGCAGCACCGAGCGGAAAATTCTTGCTGCCTTTTGCTCGTCATCTATACCCAGGTAAGAGCATAATTCATGGAGCCATGTTTTCGAGTCTTTTAAATAATTTTCAAAGTTCATTGCCATAGTTTTACCTCCTTTTTTAGTGTTAAACATATATTAAAAATAACGAGAGCAACCTCAGAGGGTTTTCAGTGGCACCTCCAATCATAAATACGCAAGTCTGATATCCGGATGATAAACGCAGTATAAGCCAAAGCATGAAGTCTGACGAGCAGAACTTAAAAGCAGACCCTGCAGGACAGCGGGAGGTCGTTTGGATGGAAGCGCTATAGGAGAGCTTTTTAGGTTCGGAGAAGCCAACTGTTTACCATCCTCAACAGTTTACAAGTCACTTTCTTAGAGCTATGGGTGCGTAATAATGAAACGTAACGGAGCGCCGGGCCAGAACTCTGGAGAGGTACTCCAGAATAAGATTAGCTGTAGCCTCACCACTTCTTAAACACGAAGAATACAGCAGCCAGGATTAGGGCAAAACCCACTATGTAATTCCACTTCAGGTCTTCGCGCAGGTACAGTACAGAGAAGCCGATGAACACCACCAGCGTGATGACCTCCTGTATGGTCTTAAGTTGAAAGGCGGTAAACTGGCCGTAGCCGATACGGTTGGCAGGCACCTGGAAGCAATACTCAAAAAAGGCAATCAGCCAGCTGATGAGAATCACCTTCCAAAGCGATACCTCCTTAAACCGAAGGTGCCCATACCAGGCAAAGGTCATGAAGATGTTAGAGATAAGGAGCAGAATAATCGTTCGCATGGTACCAGGTTTATACCTGCAAATCTGGTGATTTTAAATACTAATATTCAAATGAAGGCAGGCATTTCCTCTCTTATATAAAACTTTCCCAATGCGGGCGGCGGCAGTTATGATCTGGTATGGTTCTAGGTATCCTGAAACTATATATGCATACACTATATAACTATGAAAAAAGTAAACATATGGGTGCTGGTGCTGCTGGCCGGCTTTGGCGCCCTAAGCAGCTGTCAGCATCGCGATGAGGCACAGGAGGATTACATCGAGGTAATCGGGGAGCATGAGCAGGCCATGTTTGATGCCGGTTACCGCCTCAACCTTTCTTACAACGGTCCCATGGACATGCGCAGCAAGTTTATGCAATGGGCCGACTCCCTGCAAAAACAAGTGCCGAGTATGGTGCTCACCAGCGAGAACATCTACCTCCATTATATGCCGGAGCAGATGGGGCAGGAGAAGATCCGGCCGGAGATGTACCAGACCAGTGTTTCCTACAATATTACGGTGGCAGACAGTGTCATGTACGGGCGCATTATGCAGGATGTGCTACGCCATAAATTCCCGTTCAGCGTGAATGTGTCGGGCACTGTGTTGGACCCAGCCAGGCGACAGCAGGTGCAGCAGGAACTGATGCAGAAAGCGCTGCAGAATGCCAAGGCAAAACTCGGCTTCCTGGGTAAGGGTGAAGGCAGCTACAGGATTGTAGGAGTAGAGGAACTGGATAACACAGTGCCTTATGGTCCGGAATATAACGACTTTAACCGCCGCATGGTAGCGCGCCTGAAGGTGAAGGCGCGGTTGCTGTAACGCTATCTGCCTGTAGCAGCATGCTGTAAGAGGTTTTTCTGTTTCTATACCAGCAAAAGGCAGCCTGCCGGATCGGGTTGCCCTTTTGTGTTTTTAAGGGATGCGCAGAAGCGGTAAAGGCACTATTCAGCAGCTTTTCTTGTTCGTATAGAAGCGTTTATATCCCTTAAAACAGGGAGGAGGAAACACAGTGCTTTTTAAGCTGCCTGTATGCCTCTTAAAAGTATAGTATAAACGAAATAAAAGTGGTAATTTTACCTATTCAATCTTTCTTATAACACAACATGAGTGACGTAGAAGATATAGCAAAAGCTAACAATTATTCAGCCAATAGCATTCAGGTATTGGAAGGTCTCGAAGCAGTTCGAAAGCGTCCGGCCATGTATATCGGCGATATCGGCATCAAGGGCCTCCACCACCTCGTTTGGGAGGTAGTAGACAACTCCATTGACGAAGCTCTTGCCGGTCATTGCGACGAAATATCTGTAACCATAAACGAAGACAATTCCATCACGGTGTCCGACAACGGGCGCGGTATCCCGACAGACTTCCATGCCAAAGAAGGTCGTTCGGCCCTGGAGGTGGTGATGACGGTGCTGCACGCAGGTGGTAAATTCGACAAAGACACCTACAAAGTATCCGGTGGTTTGCACGGGGTGGGTGTATCCTGTGTGAATGCACTTTCTACTGACCTGCACGTAACGGTGCACCGCGACGGAAAAATATATGAGCAGCACTACAACATTGGCGTGCCTGCGTTCCCGGTGCGTGAGATAGGTGAAACCGACAGAACAGGAACAACGGTTCGTTTTCAGCCGGACGCTTCTATTTTCACCACCACAGAGTACAAGTACGATACCATTGCCAGTCGCCTGCGCGAACTGTCTTTCCTGAACAAAGGCATCCGCATTAACCTGACGGACATGCGTGAGAAGAACGACCAGGGGGAGCCTTTATTTGTTTCCTTCCTTTCTGAGGGCGGTCTGAAAGAGTTTGTGGCTTACCTGGACGAGACACGTGAGACCCTGATTCCGGAGCCGATCCATGTGGAGAGCGAAAAGAATGGTGTGCCGGTGGAAATTGCACTGCAGTACAACACGTCTTACGCTGAGAACATTTTCTCTTATGTTAACAACATCAACACCATAGAGGGCGGTACGCACGTGGCTGGTTTCCGCCGCGCCCTTACCCGCACCCTGAAGGCATACGCCGATAAGTCGGGGATGCTGGACAAGGTGAAGATAGAAATTGCCGGTGACGACTTCCGCGAAGGTCTGACAGCCGTTATCTCTGTAAAGGTGCAGGAGCCACAATTTGAAGGCCAGACAAAGACCAAGCTTGGTAACTCAGAGGTTTCCGGTGCCGTGGATACGGCGGTAGGCGAAATGCTGACCCAGTATCTCGAAGAGAACCCGAAAGAGGCCCGCACGATTGTGCAGAAGGTGATACTGGCGGCGCAGGCTCGTTTTGCAGCGCGTAAAGCACGTGAGATGGTGCAGCGCAAGAGTGTGCTTTCCAGCACCAGCCTTCCTGGTAAACTGGCCGACTGCTCTGACAGCAACCCGGAGAACTGCGAAATATACCTGGTGGAGGGTGACTCAGCGGGTGGTTCTGCCAAGCAGGGCCGAAACCGTAAGTTCCAGGCTATTCTGCCACTGCGCGGTAAAATCCTGAACGTGGAGAAAGCGCAGGAGCACCGTATCTACGAAAACGAGGAAATCAAGAACATGATCACGGCCCTGGGTGTGAGCTTCGGTACAAAAGAAGACGACAAGGCCCTGAACATGGAGAAGCTTCGCTACCACAAGATCATTATCATGACGGATGCGGACGTGGACGGCTCTCACATCCGTACCCTGATCCTGACTTTCTTCTTCCGTTATATGAAGGAACTGATTGAGAACGGCTATATCTACATAGCGCTTCCGCCATTGTACCTCGTGAAGAAGGGCAAGGAGGAGCGTTACTGCTGGAGTGAGCAGGACCGTGTCCAGGCTATTCAGGAATTGGGTAAAGGCCGTGAGGAAAGCGTGGGTGTGCAGCGTTACAAAGGTCTTGGTGAGATGAACCCGGAGCAACTCTGGAACACTACCATGGACCCTGACCACCGCAGCCTGAAGCAGGTGTCTATTGAGTCTGCCGCTGAGGCTGACCACCTGTTCTCGATGCTGATGGGTGACGAAGTTGGTCCACGCCGGGACTTTATCGAACGCAACGCCAAGTATGCCCGTGTAGAC
Source organism: Pontibacter brevis (assembly GCF_054779655.1). Lineage (NCBI taxonomy): Bacteria > Pseudomonadati > Bacteroidota > Cytophagia > Cytophagales > Hymenobacteraceae > Pontibacter > Pontibacter brevis. The sequence goes on along the minus strand of NZ_BAAGXV010000017.1, from coordinate 42,413 downwards.
GTGTAAACTTCAGGTAAAATATAAAATGGCAGGGGCTGCATCTTTTTTAGATGCAGCCCCTGCCATTTTATAGGGTTTAAGATATCGTATTCAAGGGTACTCAAGGTGTTGTTTAAATTATCACACAGGAGCTGGAGTAATTCTGTCGGAACTCTTTTGGTGTACTGCCTTTTTCCCTTTTAAACACCCGGTTAAAATAAGAGAGGTTGTTGAAGCCGCACTTATAGGAGATTTCCGAAATGGTCTCGGTGGTGTCAATCAACATGCGGGAGGCGTGGCCGAGCCGTATCTCGTTTAAGCTCTCCACAAAGGTTTTACCTGTACGTTTCTTTATAAAGCGGCTGAAGGATACCTCTGGCATATTTACCACTTTCGAGATATCAGCCAGTGTAATGTCCTTGTCATAATAGTTTTGCATGTACTCAAAGGCCTTCTCTATTCTTCTGCTGTAGTAGCTGAATTGCTCCGAGGTAAAGGTGCTGTTTGATAAGGTGCGCATGTTCCGCGAAATAGACAGGTCATGCAAAATGGAAATCAGCTCCAGCACAGAATCAAAGCCGCTCTTTTTAGCCAGTTGCTCCAGCCGCGGTTTGAACGCCTCCTTTGTTTCCTGCGAAAAGGAAATTCCCTTGGCCGAGCGCTCCAGCAACGTGCGGATAAAGCTTAGCTGGTTGCGTCTCAAGAACTTTTCGTCAAACAAGTCGCGGTGAAACTGGATCGTGATTTCGTTGATGTTCCCGCTCTGGCACTGGTGGGTAAACCAGCCGTGTGGCAGGTTACTGCCTACCAGAACCAATTCAAGGTCATCAATCACCTCTATACTGTCTCCAACCACGCGTTTGGCCCCGGCTGCATTTGAAATCAGGTTCAGTTCAAATTCTTCGTGGTAGTGTAGCGGGAATTTAAACTCCTTTTTGTTTCTGGAGAAAACAGTAAAGCAGTCGTTTTGGGTGAGTGGTGTTATCTCCCTGTAGGCAGCAGACTTCATAGTGTCGGGTAAAAATTTTACTGGCTTAAGCTGATTTTATGATACGATATATCCTGTTAAAACAGGGTAAAAAAAGTATTGGTGTCTTTGCTAGCATGTACAAGTTTCCTGCAGCCACAAATTAGTTTTGAAGACTATGTTGGTTTGGCGATGCAGCCACCTTTTTCTTCCTTATGGTTTCAATAAAAATGCATTAGATGGGTACAATGCATGATTCCTCCTTAGATTTATCTTGTTGAAGCGATCTATTTCTCTGCCTTACTTCTGGTGTAAAAGTTCAAGGTCCTTCTTCTGCAAAAGCCGGAATTAGGGCGTATGAATTAAATTAATCAAAGTTTTGATAAAATAGTATTACAAGTTGGAGAAAAATACATTTAGCTTTGTATAGCGGATTCAAGTTACTGAGTACTTACTTATATACAAGGATATTTTTTGATCTTTAGCTATGCAAGCTGATGTTTATGTTGTTCCGGCCTCAGGAATATCAGTGCACGGCTACTGTTATCAGGTCTCACTAAAAGTAACCCGGAAGCGAGGAAGAGGGCTGCATACAATGCTATTGCGCCATGGTCTGAAGGTTAATCAAACAACAAGTTATAAGTTACACATGCAGGGTGAGTGGTTCTGGGGAGTAAACGACGATTACAGCCTGATGAAAGCCGAAGATAAAATCGGCTTCTGGAAATGCCCTTACCACAACGCCCGTGTCTGCCAGGAAGTGGTACACCGCTGCGGTAGGTTAACAGGTGGGAGGGAGATAAGTTAATAGCGCAAAGAAGCTGGTTGTAATCATCAGCTTTTTTGCTTTCATTCAATGTAGCAAAAACAAGCACATTAATAGATGAAAAAGAACCGCATCATTTTTCAGATTATGCTGGCATTAAGTTTAAGTGTAGTGAATGCAGCATGGGCCGTAACTGTGCCGGCTATTTTTAGCGACCACATGGTATTGCAGCATAAGGCAGAAGTCATTATCTGGGGCTCGGGCAAGACTGGCGAAGAAATAACCGTTACGGGAAGCTGGGACAACAAGCCTGTAAAGGCAAAAGCCAGCAATCAGGCAAAGTGGTCAGTAAAGCTGAACACACCTGCCGCAGGAGGCCCCTACACCGTCACGATCAAAGGGTATAATACCATTGTAATAAACGATGTGCTGATTGGCGAGGTATGGCTTGCCTCCGGCCAATCGAACATGGAGTGGTCAGCCGCAGCGGGTATTGAGGGAGCTGAGCAGGAAGTGCCAAAGGCAAGTTACCCGGAGATACGCTTCTTCAGTGTGGCCCACCAGACGGCAGATGGACCACAGCTTGACCTGAAGGGCGAGTGGGTGGTGAGCGCCCCGGAAACCATGAAACACTTTAGCGCCGTTGCATACTTCTTCGGAAGGGAACTGCACCAGGAACTAAAAGTGCCGGTAGGGCTGATAAACAGCAGCTGGGGTGGCACTCCCGGGGAGGTGTGGGTGAGCCCTGAAACCATTGCAGCAAACCCGGTGCTGAAGGAAGCAGCGGCACAGCAAAAGGAAGTAGAGTGGGGGCCGGTGCAGCCTGGTAAGGCGTATAACGCCATGATTGCCCCCCTGATTCCGTACCGTATTGCTGGCGCGCTCTGGTACCAGGGAGAGTCCAACACAGGTACACCGGAGGCCTATGCTACTTTGCTGCCTGCGCTCATCAAGAACTGGCGCAGCGGGTGGGGCTGTGAATTTCCGTTCTACTTTGTACAGATTGCTCCATACAAAGACTATGGTCCCTATGCGGGAGCACTGTTAAGAGACTCGCAACGCAAGAGCCTGCGCACACCCAACACCGGTATGGTGGTGGTGAGCGACATCGGCAATAACGACGACATTCACCCCAGAAATAAAATTGACGTGGGCAAGCGCCTGGCTAACCTGGCGTTGAACAAAACTTACGGCAAAACAGAGCGTCCTGCTTCGGGGCCTTTATTTCGGGAAATGAAAGTGGAAGGCAAAAAAGTAAGGCTTTTCTTTGATTATGCAGAAAATGGACTAGTGAGCAAAGGCAAGACTTTACCGAACTTTGAGATTGCCGGCGAAGACCAACATTTTGTAAAAGCAGATGCCAGAATTGAAGGAAACACGGTAGTGGTGCAGGCGAAGTCAGTGAAGAAGCCTGTGGCAGTACGCTATGAGTGGAGCAATACCGTAGAGCCTAATCTATTTAACAAAGCAGGCCTGCCTGCTTCTTCCTTCAGAACAGACAACTGGCCGATGAAGCAGCAGCTTTAGTTGGTGGTTTGAAGTAACAGAGTAACAGCGCGCCATCTTTCTGTCAAAAACAAAAGAGCCATTCACATTCATGAATGGCTCTTTTGTTTAACCTATAGCAGTTGTTTCTTTATCGCTGCTAGTCTTCATCATTTCCCTTACCCCACTTCGAGGCCAGAAGTCCTCCAAGCACAACACCGCCTAAAGCCAGAGCCCCGCTTATGATTTTGTCGCGGTGAAGGCTGAGCCATACCTGCGGACTGGAATAGGTGGCTTGGTCGTCAAAGCTGCCGTGCGCGCCATGGTCTCCCGGTAGAGGCTCCCAAAGGTTGTGGTCCCGGTTCGGATCTTCTGGTTCGTCTGTTTGCTGCCCTTCAAACGCGTTATTAGCCAGCACATAATCTGCATACCAGGGAGCTATTTTGTTGCCAATGATTGCCTCCAGAGTAGAATAGCCTACGCGATATTCCCGGCGTTCATGCTCAGCGGCATATACAATAACTTCTGCAGCTACCTCTGGCTGATAGATGGTGCCCATTGGCCTTGGCTTATTGGGCAAACGGGATTTCACAAAGCCGAACTGTGTCGTGTTCATGGCAGGCAACTGCACCATCGTTATCTTCACATTGCTCTTATCATGCATCAGTTCGGTGCGCAGCGAATCGTAAAAGCCCTGTATGGCATGCTTTGAGGCGCAGTAAGCCGACTGTAGCGGGATGCCCCGGTACGCAAGCGCAGAGCCAACAAACACAATAGAACCACGGTCACGGGGCAGCATGCGCTTGAGTGCTGAGAGGGCACCATACACCTGGCCAAGGTAAGTCACCTCGGTCACACGCTTGTATTCATTCGCCTTCATTTTCTTGACCGGGCTGAACACGCTGTTCATGGCATTGTTTACCCACACAGCAATCTCTCCGAGTTCTTCCTCAATCTTAGCGGCTGCGTTTTCTACGGCGTCGGCGTCGGCTACGTCCACCTGTACATAAACAGCTTTACGGCCTAAGGCTGTTATTTCTTTTTTTGCGCCTTCCAATCCGTCCAGGCCGCGGGCAAGGAGGCCCACATCATATCCTTTTTTTGCTAACTCGCGGGCAATGGCCCGTCCAAGACCTGCTGAGGCCCCGGTCACCACCGCTACACCCTTGTAGTCACTGTTGTTTTCATTCATAGTTATGGCAGGTTAATTATCATTTTCTCTTGCTGATGGTACGCCTCCTTTCCTGACTTAGTTATAAGTAAAGCTGGGAAAGCGTACAGTATAGTGCGGTGTATATGTTTGGGATTCAATAGTTTGTTCAGGAACCATGGCAGGGCGGTCGCGTAGAGGAGATAGAATAAAACAGAAGCTATGAAACAAGAAAAAACTATTATTGATAAAATCAGGAAAGACACGTCAGAGGCAGCGGAGTACCGCCGCCAGATTGCGGCTTTGTCTGCTTTAGGCTTGGTGGACTTCAGCCTGATAACTCTTTTTCAACTGGGCTTTATCAGGAACATGCCAGACTTGCCCGGTGAAGTATTCGACACAGAGGAAATAAATTCTTCAAAGGAAGCTGTTTTGCTTGGTATGCCGGACGGGGTTATCAGTTTAGGTAGCTACGCAGCTACTATTATACTGGCAGCCGCTGCCACTCGCTTCAAGAAGCAGTCGCGCATACTGGATGTGGCGATGGGTGGCGTTGTTTTAGGACAGGCTGCAGGCGGTGCCTTTTACCTGTTCGACATGGCTTTTGTGAAAAAGAAAGTTTGTATCTACTGTGTGGCTGGTGCTGCCATCAACTTTGCTTCTCTGGTCCCACTCCGCAAGCTGTTTAAGCGCCGGGACTAGCTATTGGTGGTGCAATTGGATAAATATATGGTTGCTTTACGAAGCAGCAGTAAGTTAATGCAAAACATAAAAAAGCGTCTTTGGCGGTGCGGGAAAATCATTCCACACCGCCAAAGACGTTTTTTTATGCTCCTGAGAAAGAAGCAAGGCATAGGGGCCTGTGTTCAGAAGGTACCTAGTCTGTTGTTTCTGCCTCGTCCAAATGCACCAGGTAACGGGTCAGTTTATCCCATTGCAGGGCCTGCACGCCAGCCCAGCCACCTTCGGCTACCAGCGTGTTCAGTAAAGCACGGTCGCCGGCTTCCTCCCCGTGGTTATTAATCCCTTCATTCTTTCCTATTTCATATCCGTGCAGCACATTGCCAGCACGTGCCACCCTGAACGTGCTGCTGGCTTCCTTTATGAAAAAGTGCTCCACAACTTTTTCCCCGTTACCCATTTCCTGCGGCTTCTCACTTGGATGTACCGTAAACTCTGCCAGGTTTGGCTCTTCTCTTATGTCCGTTACTTTTACCCAGTTGTCGATGTTTGAAGCGGGCAGTATTATTTCTATATAATACCCTATTTCCGGTTTGCGGGCCGTAGTGCGGCGCCCGCGCTGGTCGTAAAGAAGAAACTCAGAGTTAAGGCCCGGCAGGTTTGACCACAGGTTCACATCAAAGAGTTTCTGTTTTGCCCGTTCAAACTCCTGTATGGCCGTGGCTTCATCCGGAAACTCTTTCTCGTTGGTGTATAACTTGTCTTTCGTGTCTTCGCCCTGCGCCACTTTCAATTCCTTGGCCACTTTACCTAACATGTCTTTTATTCCCATCTCGCAATATTCCTCCAAAAGCTTAAGTTCTAAACATTTTACTCAGAGGAAATACGGCGCTGAAGGTGAGATGTTTGTGCCTGACGATGCTTTTATAAACTATAAAGGTGAATTAGGCATAAGTTACAACAGGCGCCCGCGGTGGTGTATCAAGTAAGGGACAGGGGGTAACTGCCTTCAGGTGCCATTACAACACATTCAGAAGCCCTCAGGAAAGCTGCTGCTAGAAGTTTTCTTAAGACTCTTACAACAGCTTCAACTGCTTTGTTCTTGAGTTGCTTTACAGGCTAATTTGTTGATAATTAATCTAAAACAGATTGTGTTCGTTAAAAAAACAAAAGCATGTATAACCGAAAAACATGAATACTATGGAAGAAACAATCTTAAATTTTGGTATTATAGGCCTTGTTTTGGGGCTGGTAATACTTATTCTTTATCTATGGAGTATTATATGGTCTTATAAAGATGCGGAACGAAGAGGAAAGCCCGGTTGGTTAGTAGCCATTGTAGTGGCATTTCTGGCATGGCCTATCGGGCTGCTCTTATGGCTGCTCATACGCCCAAGCGAGACAACGCCATACAGGCATTAAATTTTATTACACTGAAATAAGATGGACACCTGCCTTTGCTGTTAGCCGAAGGGCAGGTGTTATTTTTTATAGGTAGATAGTTGCCCGGAATTGTGCTGGCTACACCAGCAGAGACGTGTGGGGGTAACAGGATTTTGCTTCACACTCACTGGCTCAAAGTAATCGTAGAGCAGCGCTAAAAGCAGCAGCCCCACTACTATCGGCACAAAAAAAGTTAGCCGCACGAATGCGTTGGATAGACAAGACAAAAACGGTGATTTTCTCAGCCGCCGCTCTAAGGTGTTTGTTTCTTGTAAAAAAATGCCTTATAAGTGGCTCGAATAAACCGCAACATGTAACGGTGTTATTGCCCCCTCTGTATGCATATAAAAGCATATTCACCTCCATTTGATTCATAACGGATATTTGTGATTTATAACTTTTTTTATTTGCTAAGTTTTTAGCTTAACAAAGGTAATATCACTGTGCTTTGAATTTTTTTACTGCTATTTTAAGGTATAGTTTTGTTTGTGAAAAATATGTTAATTATCAGCTAGTTGTGTTGAGTATTTGCTTGCCTTTTACTGTCGTGGAGTGGGGGTGATTTACAGGTTGGTTTTTTATTAATAAAATAGATTTTGTACTTTTGTGGTTCAGTTAATAATTTTTTGTGTAAGTGCTCTGAAAACAGGGCCATTAAATTTCAGGAAAAAAACAGAAGAATGTATAGTAGCAACGTAGCTATCCTCGGAGCAGGAAACCTCGGAATCGCAATCGCAGAAGGCCTTGTTAGCAATGGCCAGTTTAAACCGGAAAACGTCTTTGTAACCAGAAGAAACACCAAGTCTATACAGTTTCTGAAAGATAGAGGCCTTCAGGTAACAAGCAGCAACAGCGAAGCCGTGAAGCAGTGCCGTTGGATCATGCTGTGTGTGCAACCAGCACAACTCGAAAGTGTGCTCAACGACATTAAGCCACACCTTAACCTAGAACAGCATGTGTTGCTGAGTGTAATAACGGGTGTAACGATTGATAAAATTGTGCAGTCGGTAGGTGATTTCCCGATTGTGCGCAGCATGCCCAACACGGCCATTGCTGTGCAGCAATCCATGACCTGCCTTGCCTTTAATGAAAGAGCTTCGCAGGTGGAGCGTGAAGTAGTAGATATTTTCAACTGCCTCGGCGAAACCCTGATCATTGAAGAGGAACTGATGGCAGGAGCCACTGCGCTATGCTCCAGTGGCATTGCCTTCAACATGCGTTTTATACGAGCGGCTACGCAAGGTGGCATTCAGTTAGGCCTTGATGCCGAGGATGCGCAAAAGATTGCGGTGCAGGTAAGCAAAGGCGCCTCGACCTTGCTTGCCGTAAATGAGTCGCACCCGGAGCAGGAGATAGACAAAGTTACAACCCCGGAAGGCTGTACCATTGCAGGCCTGAACGAGATGGAGCACCAGGGGCTCAGTTCTGCGGTTATCAAAGGCTTGGTTACCTCTTTTGAAAGAATTCAGATCCTGAAAGAACAGAGAGAAAAAGAATCAGCGTAATATGCTACAAGCTGCTGCTTTTGTGCTTCGGTATACATACTGCAAGCCGGAAAGCAGCAGCTTTTTTCTTTTCAGGCCAGGCGTATCAGGTTGTATTTCCCCCGCCTTTACAAAGCACTTCTAATTACCGGAGCACAGGTTGCTCTTTCTACATGGTAGCAATTGCCAGTGAAGGAACTGGTGAAAGGAGTCCTGTTGCCATCCTGGCCTTTTCTTTTCAGGCTTCAGCAGCATAGTGTCCGGTTCCGTCAGGGGCATTGCAAAGCGTGAAACACAACAGAGGGAGGAGCATATCTCTACCCTGCTTCACAAACTTATTTTTAACAAGAAACACATATACATGGATCATCAAGCACAGCTTGTTGTTGTAAAAGTTGGCTCTAATGTTCTTACAAAAAGCGACGGCTCACCAAACCGGGAACGAATGGCTTCTCTTGTGAAGCAAATCGTTTTTCTGAAAGAACAGGGGCTGCAGGTGGTACTGGTTTCATCAGGGGCAGTGGCCTTTGCCAGAAAGCATATCACCTTCGAAGAAAAAACTGAATCAGTAGTCAGAAAGCAGATATTGGCCTCCGTAGGGCAGATAGACATCATACATGCCTACAAGGACCTGTTCCAGAAAGAGGGGCACAAAATTGCCCAGATTGTTGTCACCCCACAGGATTTTCGCTCCCGAAGGCATTACCTGAACATCAAGGACTGTCTCCTGGGCCTGCTCAACCACAACATCATCCCCATTATAAATGAGAATGATGCGGTGGCTGTAACGGAGCTGATGTTCACAGACAATGATGAACTTGCCAGCATGACGGCCGCTATGATAGACGCTGATACCCTGCTACTGCTGACAAACGTGGACGGTATTTACAAAGGGCACCCGGACGACCCGGAGTCGACACTTATTGAGCGGGTAAGCCGCAGAACATCAGGAGTAAGCCGCTATATTGCCACCACGAAATCCGCTTTCGGCAGGGGCGGCATGCAGAGCAAAATGAAGATGGCCAAAAAGGCAGCTTTTTTGGGGATACATGTTTACATTGCAAACGGTAACCGCGAAAATGTGCTGCACGAGTTTTATCATAAGAAGCTGAAGGCGACTTATTTTGAGCCGGACTCTTCCAAGCCTAACCCCAGGAAGTGGGTAGCGCACAGCGACAACTACACCAAAGGGGAAGTACACATTAATGATGGTGCGAAAGAAGCGTTATATTCTGATGAAGTAACAAGCTTGCTCCCCGTAGGCATTGAGCACGTAACCGGTGACTTCTCGAAAGGAGACATCATCCGGATCAGAGATGCAGAGGGGGAGAAGATTGGGCTCGGAAAAGCAGAGTATAGCTCTAAAAAAGCGGCTGAGCGAATAGGATTGAACAACCAGAAACCGCTTGTCCATTACAATTACTTGTATTTATTTAAATATCATAACGTCTAAAATATGGCATTGCAACAGGTTTTCGAAAGTGTAAAACAGGCAAGCAGAAAGTTAAACCTGCTTTCAGAGGAAAAGGTAGCACAAGTGCTGCAGGACCTTGCCGCAAAGGCTGTTGAAGCCACGGATACCATCCTGGCAGAAAACCAGAAGGACCTGCAGCGCATGGAGGCCAGCGACCCGAAGTTCGACCGGCTTAAGCTGACAGCGGAGCGTGTGGAGAGTATTGCTGCCGATATCCGGAACGTGGCCAACCTGCCTTCCCCGTTGGGGAAAGTGCTGGCCGAGCGGAAGCTGGAGAATGGACTGGAGTTAAAAAAAGTTTCGGTTCCTTTAGGCGTTATTGGAGTTATCTATGAAGCTCGTCCAAACGTGACATTCGATGTTTTCAGCCTGTGCCTGCGGTCCGGCAATGCGCTGCTTTTAAAAGGAGGCAGCGATGCAAAAGACTCCAACACGGCGATTGTGAACATCATACATAAGGTGCTGGAAAGCAATGGCGTCGACAAAAACATTGTGCAGCTCCTGCCGCCAGACCGTGAAGCGACACACGAGATGCTGCATGCCGTGGACTATGTAGACATTATTATTCCGCGCGGCAGCCAGGGACTTATCAACTATGTTCGTGAAAACTCAAAGGTTCCGGTAATTGAAACAGGAGCCGGCATCGTGCACACCTATTTTGATGAATTTGCCGACCTGGAAAAGGGCAAAGACATTGTGGTGAACGCCAAGACAAGAAGAGTCAGCGTGTGCAATGCCCTGGATTGCCTGGTGATAAACCAGAACCGGTTAAAAGACCTTATCGAAATAGGAAAAGGTTTAGCGCAGAAAGACGTGGAAGTATATGCGGATGCACCGGCGTACGAGGTGCTGAAGGGCAACTACCCGGAAGAGAAACTGCACAAGGCAACAGACGAACATTTTGGGACGGAGTTCCTCTCCCTAAAGATGTCTGTAAAAACGGTGGCTGATTTAGAGGAAGCCATTGAGCACATCAATACATACAGCTCGCAGCACAGCGAAGCCATCATCTCGGATAACGAAGAGCATGTGGACCACTTCCTGAAAGCAGTAGATGCCGCCGCTGTGTACGCCAACGCCTCCACCGCTTTTACCGACGGAGCCCAGTTTGGCTTGGGTGCTGAGATAGGCATCAGTACACAAAAACTGCATGCTCGTGGACCTATGGCCTTAGACGAACTCACCAGCTATAAGTGGATTGTAAAAGGAAACGGACAAGTAAGAGCCTAACCTTTACTAAATTCACAACAATATAGAAAGAGCCGACTGTTGTTTTATAGCAGCAGCCGGCTCTTTGGTTTTTAGGAGTTGAAGGCTAGGCTACACTGGGAGTAGAAGAAGTTCAGTTCTTCTGAGCCGGAGGTTTACTCATCAAACTCACAGGAATGTTCAAAATAATTGCCTGGTTAATGGCAGGTACTCATATTTACAGGAAGCCGCAGAGAGCCGGTTTTCCAATCCTTTGGAACAAAGGATATTATATTGGGTGCAAAAATTTTTGTTGACTTTTTATATACTTCAGCATCAAATTATAGTTATATTTTGTGGGAAGGAGGGAATTCCGCACTACAAGGCACTCTTTAACCCCTCGAAATTGATGGAAGCATGCTAATAAATAAGGTTTCTGACCAGATAAAGAAAAGTAAATACATTAGCCGTGACCTGAGCTGGTTGCGTTTTAATTACCGTGTACTGGACCAGGCGCGTGATACCAACAAAGGTTTCTTCGACAGGTTGAAATTTTTGGCTATCACGTCTTCAAATCTGGACGAGTTTTTTATGATTCGGGTAGGTAGTTTGTACAATTACCTCGACTATGGCAAAGAACGCACTGACTATTCCGGCCTGCGGGAACTCCCGTTCCGGAAGAAACTGCTGGATTATGCCCATCGCTTTGTAAACGACCAGTACCTGACTTTTAATAATGAACTGAAGCCACTGTTCGAAAAGCATGGCTGCGACATTCTGAAAGTAAGCGAACTGACAGAAATCGAGCAAAAGAAAGTAGACTCCTACTTTAAGAACACGATTTACCCGCTGCTCACGCCGATGGTATTCGACAATTACCATGGCTTTCCGCTGCTGATGAATCAACTGCTGACCTTTGGCGTGGTAACCCGCACCACCGATGAGCAAAAGGCGCAGGACCGGGTAACATTTGTGCAGATACCGCAAAACCTGGCGCGTTTCTACGAGATCAACCGCAAGGATCGGATCGTCTTTGTGCCAATAGAAGAGATCATCCGCTGGAAGATCAAAAAGCTGTTCCGCAACGTGGAGATTGTGTCTGTGAACCTGTTCCGCATCACGCGCAACGGCGACTTCACCCTGGAGGAGTCGGATGACCTGGAGGCAGACTTTGTGCAGGAAATCAAGGCGAAGCTCCGGACGCGCAAAAAAGGCCGGGTAGTACGCATTGAGGTGGAACGGAATCCTTCGCAGTACATGATGAAAATCCTCAAGGAACGCTGGACCATTGACAATGCGAACGTATTCACCATCAACTCCCTGATAGACCTGCGCGCGCTGTGGCAGATCATCAACCACCGCCATTTCAAGGACAAAGGCTTCAAGCAACCCTCAGCGGTACAACCCCTTAGCCTGCCCAGCGATGGCGTGGACATGTTTGAGTACCTGAAGGAGCATGATGTGCTGCTGCACCACCCCTACAACAGCATGGAGCCGGTGGTGAGCTTGCTGGAGCGTGCTGCTGAGGACCCTTCGGTGCTGGGAATCAAGCAAACGATCTACCGTTTGGCAGATCAGTCGCGGGTAACGGCCGCGTTGCTGAAAGCCGCCGAAAACGGCAAGCACGTATCCGTGCTTTTTGAGGTAAAAGCGCGGTTTGATGAGGAACGTAACTTGCGCGAGGGGGAGCGCCTGGAGAAGGCGGGGTGCTTTGTTATTTATGGTATCAGCAAGTATAAAACGCATACCAAAATGATGATGATCATCCGGAAAGAAGGGGAGAAGGTGACGCGGTACGTGCACATTGGCAGCGGCAATTACAATGAACAAACAGCGCGCCTTTACACGGATGTGAGCCTGCTGACTACGAATGAAGTTTATGCCCATGACGTGTCAGAGTTCTTTAATGTTATTACGGGTCACTCAAGGCCAAATGAATATAAGTACCTGATGACCTCGCCCAAAGGCATGCGGCATCAGCTGATTGAGCTCATCCGGAACGAGGCCCGTAACGCCAAAAAAGGGCTCAAGAGCGGCATCGTGATTAAGATAAACTCATTAGAAGACAAAGAGGTAATTGATGAGTTTTACAAAGCCTCCAAGGCGGGCGTGCCTATTAAACTGATTGTGCGTGGTATCTGCTGCCTCCGTCCTGGCCGTGAAGAGTTGAGTGAAAACATTACCGTAAAGTCTATTGTGGGCGAGTACCTGGAGCACTCGCGCCTGTATTACTTCCACAACAACGGCGACCCTAAAGTGTACAGCGGCAGTGCCGACATTATGGTGCGCAGCTTCGACCGCCGTATAGAGGCACTTTTCCTTATCACGAATGAGGAGTTAAAGAAAGAGGTTATTAATATCCTGTATTACAACATACAGGACAACCAGAACTCTTACATCATGCGGGAAGATGGCACTTACGTGAAAAAGCGCCTTGGCGCTAACGAAGAAGAGGTGGATATCCACAAACTATTCTTCAACAGGTATTGCCATGAGGTGCAGCAGGGAGAACTGGTGTAGTTACTTAACAGGTACCAATACCAATAATAAAGTCTGCTGCGGTTGTCTTCCTGAGAAGACAACCGCAGCAGACTTTTCCTTTTAAAAACACCTAACCTGTTTGATGGGATCAGGAGATCTTTTCGATAACGAAGCGCTCCGGGTGGTAACGTTCGTAGAGGGCATGCAGCATACCGTCCTTTAAACCAACAGTGGGTACAATCATTGTTTCTACCTTGGCCCATTTCATCGCCGACAGGTAAATTTCGGACGCCGGTACAATAACGTCAGCACGGTCAGGGTTTAGCAGCAGGTTTGTAATACGTTCCTGCATGGTCATGGAACTGATGCGCGCAGCAACCTCTTCGATCTGCTTCCGGAAGATTGCCTTGCCGGGCGTTTTACCTGCAATCTCAAATATTTTGTTGATGTTACCGCCTGTACCAATGGCGCGCGACAGGTGATATTTTTTAGCATTCGTTTCAATCCATTCCCGCATCGTGTTCCATAACACGCTGGAGTCCCGGCCGTGCATGTGGCGGATGGAACCCTGCTCAAACGATTGGGAAGCTTTCTTCTCACGGTTTACATAGATGTTGAATTCCGTGCTACCCCCACCAACATCGATGTGCAGGTAATTGCGCTCATCCAGAAAATTAAAGATAACCTTGTTGATAAGTTCAGCTTCTACTTCTCCTCCAATCACCTGTATTTCCATGCCTACCTCTTCCTTTACCCTTTTCAGTATCTCTGGTGCATTCATGGAAGAGCGCATGGCAGAGGTAGCGCAAATCATATAGTGATCCACATCGTGCACGTCCAACAGCAGCTGGAAGGCCTTCAGGAGCTTTATAAATTTCTCTATTTTAACATCACTGATATAACCGGAGTTAAATACATCCTCCCCGAAGCGGATGGCATATCGTAAGTACTCTACTTTTTTAAAAAATACATGACCGTTCTGGTTCAGCACACTCGATATCTGGCATCTCACTGCATTCGAACCAATGTCTATGGCTGCTAACTTCAAAAGCTTTTCTCTTTATGTTGTGTATAGGGTAAATATAAGCAGAAATATTTTTTCAGGCAGGTCTTGTGATGATCTCGCTGGCTCCCAAAGCAAATCAGCCGCTCCCAGCGAAGCAGCTACAGCAGGAGAAACAAATACCCGCCACGCTTAACGCGCATTTACTGTGCCTTCCGGATTGATCCACCCAAGCAGACCTTCGTCGTTCCGTACCAGCCGAAAACCGTTGTAATTGCCCAGCACGGCCACACTGCTTCCGGGCTTCAAGCTGTCTTTTGCAGCTGCCAGTGGATGTGCCTCATCCAGCAGGTCGATTTCGGTGGCTATCTTCTGGTATGTTACAGGCTTTGTGGCGGCTTCCACTAAACTACTTGCAATATAAGCTTCGGTTCCATTGGGTAAAGCGATACGGTACCATGTGCCTGTACCACCCGTTACCTGCAGAGGAGTATGCTGCGGCAGTGTGGCATACACAGTTGATTTAGTGCTTGGCTGCAGCCTGATATTAGCTGATTTTGCGGATACCCGACCCCAGTTACCTACCAAGGAGGCATCAACTTTTACTTCCGGAACAGATGTGGTAGGCTCATACAGGTAGGGAAACGGATTGGTGGCCCCGCGCCCGAAGCGGTAAATACCAAAGTGAAGGTGCGGACCTGTTGTGATGGCGTTGCCTGTGTTGCCGACAAAGCCCAGTGTATCGCCCGCCTGCACCCGCTGCCCTGCTGCTACTACCTGGCTGTCCAGGTGGGCATAGTACAGGCTCTGCCTGCGGGCCATGTCCGTCAGCCACACTACTTTGCCGCCTCTTGGCGTCACGTTCACGCGTGACACCACCCCATCTGTTGAAGCAACGGCCGGCGTGCCGCGCTTTGCAAAAATATCAACACCTTCGTGCAGCCGGGCGCCGCCGTCGCGTGGGTCTCCCCAGATGCTGGCAATGTTACGGCTGGTCTTGCCTTGTACCGGAAAAGCCAAGGTCGGTTCAGTTTGTATGGTAATGGTGTACTGCCCGCTTCGCAGCAGTTCTGGCTGCACACGCAGGATGTGCTGCTGGTCTTCATCTACCTCGTAACGCAGGGAGGCGCCGGTAGTATCTGCGGAGGCTACACGCCGTGGTTCTTCTGTGGGTATGGCGGGTGCCTCAAACAAGTCCATGAATACTTGCGCCTGTTCTCTCGCTCTCATCTCCAAGTTCACTACAATGCGTTCTCCCCGTTTCGCAGCTACCCGGTAACCAAGGGCTTTTGGCTTTTCCGCAGAAAAGTATCCTGTTTCTTTAAAAGGTAGTGTTATGGTAATGGAGTCTCTTAGGGCCTGCTGCCCCGCCTGCAGCCACTCCTGTCCTAAAGCTGTCTCATCCAACTTAGCGTCTTTGATTTTGGCTACATACTTCTCATAGGGTGTCTGTTCTTTACTGAACACACCGCGTAAAGTTTGCTTGCCGCTACAACCGGCAAGCAGTATTCCCACGAAAATGTACAATAAATAATGCTGTTTATATTTGTCTTTTAATCTCATGCCTCTCTTCAGAAATAGGTCCTGTTTCTATAACAGCTTGAGCTTCAAAAATGATGCCTCTAAAGCTATCTTTTTGATATTTTGGTGCTTACTGCTTTGTAAAGTCCTAATGTAAATTAACAAGGAGGGGCTGCGATTCGTATAAAGTAACTGAAACAAGCAAGTAATGGAGATGAAACTACCTTCCTGGAGATATACCCGACGCAAGCTGGTCCGAGGGCTGTTGCCGCTGTTTGCCCCCCTGGCGCTTACACCCCTGGCAACTCCAGTTAACAAAGGCTCTGCTATGGCTAACCCGGATCATAGAAAGATAAGGGACAGGATTACCAACTATAAACTGATGCGGTTTAACCAGCTTTCCTTTAACTTGTACAGCTATATGGGCCTACAGGAAACAGGGCTGCGCTTTGAAGTGTTCGATAAGGCGCTGACGGGTTACTACAACATGAAACGCAACCGTAAAGTCTCTGACAAACCCATCATCACGATCATTGATTTCACAAAATCATCAAACGAAAAAAGGCTTTGGGTAGTGGACGTGGAGAAGAAAGAGTTGCTCTTCAATACTTATGTATCACATGGCCGCAATTCGGGGGAGGAGTTTGCCGAGTACTTCTCCAATGAAAACGAGTCTTTTATGAGCAGCATCGGCTTTTATGTAACTGATAAGACTTACTATGGCAAGCATGGGCTTTCACTGAAGCTGGAGGGCCTGGATGCGGGATTTAACACCAACGCAAAAGACCGTTGTATTGTAATGCACGGAGCAGAATATGCCACAGAAGATTTCATAAAACAGGCGGGACGCCTGGGGCGTAGCTTGGGTTGCCCTGCCGTGCCAATGGAAGAGCACGATGAAATAATTAAAACAGTGATGGGTGGTACTGCACTTTATGCACATGCCGCGCACGATAGCTATACTTCACAGTACCTGGACCACAAGACAGCTATGGCTGAGTTGGTGCAGGAAAGTAAAAAAGAAATTCCAGGATCGGCCAGTACTAAGACTCCCGCCATTTAATGCTGCATCCTATACTTGGCTTCTGCTCCTGTGGCACAGGCTGTTTGGCCAGCAGCGCATCAAGTGCAGTCCGCAAATCGCGACCTGTAACAGGTTTCCCGTTATTGGGGCGGGAGTCGTCGAACTGCCCGTGGTAGGCAAGGCACATTTTGCCATCGTACACAAAAAATTCGGGCGTACATTCCGCCTCATACACACGTGCTACCTGTTGTGTCTGGTCGTACAGGTACGGAAAAGAAAAGTCATAATCCAGTGCCAGGGCCTTCATCTGCTGTGGCCCATCCTGCGGATAGGTCATCGCGTCGTTCGAACTGATGGCGACAAAGTTGACACCTTTGGCTTTATATTCAGCGGCCACCTCCACGAGCGTTTCTAATATATGCTGCACATACGGGCAGTGGTTGCTGATGAACATGATAACAGTAGCTTTGGGAGAGGCTACATCGGTTAAGGAAACCAGTGCGTCTGAAACAGTGTCAAGAAGTGCGAAGTTAGACGCTTTGGAGCCCAGTTCAAGCTGGGTATTGGAGTGTACTGCCATAGCTTATTTTGTTTTGCGGGTGAGCCCGTAGCAGCTGGCTACGGGCTATTATTTCTAAAATAGGTAATTTTACCGCAGATAGCAAATGCTTCCCAGCGAATGTTACTCCCACTAGTCAACACACCTGCCGTACAGCTTTGTCAGTTCTCTCAGGTGCCTGGCTTCTTTCTTTGAAAACTGATCTTTCTTAAGTCGCCATTCCCAGTTTCCCCTGGAGGTGGAGGGTTTGTTCATGATAGCCTCTTTCCCCAAACCAAGTACATCCTGCACCGGCAGCACAGCCAGTTGGGCCACGGAGGAAAGCGCCAAACGCCCCATCACTTCATGAACGTTGTTCTCCGAGAGTTCATGGAACGTATAGTCGCTGAGGCTTTTCCTGTCTCCTTTATTCGCCTCGTTATACCAGGCAACCACCGTACTGTTGTCGTGCGTACCGGTGTACACAATACTGTTACGCGTGTGGTTGTGCGGCATAAAGGATCCTTCAAACGCTTTCTCATCCGAGACAAAGGCAAAGAGCAGTACCAGCATTCCCGGTAGGTCAAACTGCTTCATCAGATCGCGTACCGGCTGGTCAATCTCACCCAGGTCTTCTGCAATGATAGGCATCTGCGGGTATTTTTTCTGGACAATGCCCAGGATTTCGGCACCGGGTGACTTCTTCCATTTTCCGTTCATGGCCGTTTCTTCCCCGGCGGGTACTTCCCAGTAAGCAGAGAAGGCACGGAAATGGTCAAGGCGCAGCAGCCCGAACAGGCGCAGGTTATGGTCGATGCGGCGAATCCACCAGTCGTAGTCATGCTTGGCAAGTTCTTTCCAGTCAAATACCGGCGTACCCCACAATTGCCCTGTCTCGCTGAAGAAATCTGGTGGCACTCCGGAAAGCCCGGTAGCGTTTCCTTCCTTGTCGAGCTTAAAGTACGCAGGGTTCTGCCACACATCAGCGCTGTCGTGGCTTACATAAAAGGGCATGTCGCCAAAAAAGCAGATGTCTTTTGAACTACAGTATTGCTTTAGCTTTTCCCATTGCCGGTAAAACAGGAACTGCATGAACTTCTCAAACTCTACCTCGTCTTCCAGTTCTTTGGCAAGATCCTTCATAGCCTGCTCATCACGCTTTTTAATTTCTTTTGGCCACTCTACCCAGCTTTTATCCTCGAAGCGTTTCTTAAAGGCAGCAAAGCGTGCAAAGTCCGGCAACCAGGCCTGGTGCTCTTTCTGAAAGGCTTTGTACTCTTTTTGCAATGCCTCGCCGGCCTGTTCCCGGAAATTGTCAAAAGCCTTTTGCCAGAGCCTCAGCTTTAACTTTATTACTTTCTGGTATTCTACCCGCTCTTCTTTGAATTCCTCGTCAGTGTTCAGGTCGCTTTTTTGCAGCAAGCCATCTTCTACCAGCAACTCCGGACTGATGAGCAGGGGATTGCCAGCAAAGGCAGAATGGCTGCTATAGGGGGAGTGGCCGTATCCGCCCTCCGTTGGGTTAAGTGGGAGTATCTGCCAGTACCGCTGGCCTGCTTCTTCCAGCAAGTCAGCAAAGTGATAGGCTTCCGGTCCTAAATCCCCTATACCAAAGCGGGAGGGGAGAGACGTAATGTGCAGCAAAAGTCCTGCACTTCGTTGTGATATGATCATATAGATTGTGCTGTTAAAAATGCTACTGGGAAAGTGTTGAACACCTCGGCTAAAGGCAGCGTGCCACCTGCCTGCAGGCTGGCCTGCCCAAGTACGTGCTGCCATTCTGAAGGTGCACCCTCAGGCAGTGCAATGGTGGTATCTTCCCAAACCTCTTCTCCAATTGGCAGTTCCTGCTCACTGATTAGGTTTACGAGCAGAAGCGGCACGGCTACAATACCCCATTGCCCTTCATGGTGGCGGGCAAATGCCAGGACATGGTGCTTGTGCGTGCCCTGCACCTTTAGTGGTATATAGTCCCCGAAGTCAAAAAGTGACTGCAGTTCGCGGCGCTTGTTAAGCACCTTGTACAGCAGGTACAGTTTCACCTTGCCGTCATCCGGGTGCTGCAGCAGTTGCTGGTGCAGTTCTTCAACTCCCTTCTGTTCCTGTTCTTTTATATCCGTCAGGAACTGCTGGCGTAGCTCGTAGTCTACAGGTCGGCGGTTATCGGGGTCTACCAGGCTCAGGTCCCATAGTTCGGTACTCTGGTAAATGTCTGGTACGCCGGGGCATGTTATTTTGAGCAGGGCCTGGCAGAGGGCATATATCCAGCCATAGTGCGACACTTTCAGGAAGAAAGGCCTGAAATTTTGCATAAATGCCTCGTCCTCCAGCAGCAGTTGCCGTACCAGGTCCTGCACAGCCTGCTCATAAGGCTCGTTTGGCTCAGACCAGTCAGTTTTTACCTTCGCTTCCCGCAGCGCCTTTTGCAGGTATTCCTGCACACGCTCCACAATGGATTCGTCTGCTTCTCCGTTGAGCGGGAGCACACCAATGAGGGTCTGGAAAAAGAAGTACAGGTCATTGATAGTAGGTTTGGTCGTGTACTTTCTGCTCAGTTCAATCCATTCCTGTACATGGTTTTCCCACTCGTCCGGAAGTTCGCTCAGCACATTCAGGCGGATGCGGGCACCTTCGCCGCGCTTTGTGTCGTGAGTGGCGGTGGCGTTAATGGAGTGCGGGTACACCCGCTGGCGGTACATCATCCTTTCATGAAACTCATCATCGTTCAGGTGGAAAATGTCCGGGCTGTTACCTACCTCGTTCAGTGAAATCAAGCGGTTATAGTTGTAGAAGGTAGTATCCTCCACACCCTTGGCAGCAAGCGGGCCTGTAAACTGCTGGCTTCGCATGACAAAATATAACTTATCATGCGTTGTCTGCTCTGTATCGCCAGGCTCCAGTGTAAAGAGCTTGTGCAAGTGATCTAGCTGCTCCTGCAGTTCAGGGGCTTGGGTCCTGGCCTCCTCAAAGGCCTTGTCTACCACTTCCATTTCGTCTTTAGACAGCGGCAGGCGATTGCCATAGATACAATATACCGGCCAGGCGCATAGCAGCACAGCCAGTGCTTCCCGCCACTGCTTTTCCGGGTCAAGCGGAATCAGGTGACGCTCCTGCAGCAGGCGCAACAGGTTTTTTAACTCCCCCTGCATCTGGTTTTTCAGGATAAACATTTTTTTGTCGTACACCAGCTGCTCGTAGTTTTTGGCAGCGCTTGGCACCAGGCGGCTGTAGATTTGGGTTAGCTTACGGCGGCCTGAGCCGGAGGTGTACAGGTTGCTGACCCATGCCAGGAAATCGTATCCGCTGTTACCTTCAATAGGCCACCGTTCCGGTAGCTGTTCCTCGCCCTCAAGTATTTTCTCTACTACAAGGTAGGCTTCAGGACCTGCCAGCTTGCGCAGGCGTTTCAGGTAAGTGGTTGGGTCGAAAAGGCCGTCTACGTGGTCTACCCGCAGGCCTTGCAAGAGCCCCTGGTCCACCAGTTGCTTGATGAACTGGTGGTACTGCTCAAACACCTCGGGGTGCTCCATACGCAGGCAGATCAGGTCGTTCACAGTAAAGAAGCGGCGGAAGTTGATGCGCTTTTCTGTTTCCTGCCAGTGGCACAAGATGAAGTGCTGCTGCTGTAGTACTTCCTGCAACCTGTCGTTGTCGCTGTTGATGCTTTCCACCATCTCCTCCAGTTTCTGGCGCAGCTGTGCATTACTGAAAAGCTTTTTTTTGAAGTTGCCCCAGGCGGCTGGAGAAATGCTTTCTTCTGACTCAAATAGCGCCAGGTCGTTGAGGAACTGCTGCACGATATTGCTCAGGTCCGGGCCTCCTGAAACCGGTTTTATCTCCTGCAGCAGCTTTTTGTAGCTGGACACGCTCAAAGGGTAGGCACTCTCGTAGTAGTTTACCGTCACGCCTTTTTCATCCAGCTTTAGTTGCAGTTGGTTTTGCTTTATTACTTCTTCTAAGGTGTCTCCCAGGAAAGGTACCATCACCTGGCCTGCAAAGTCCGGGTGATGAAAGTCAATGTCGAAGAATGTATAGAAATGAGACTGCGGGCCCTTCTCCAGTACATCCATCAGCCATACGTTGGAAGGGTGGTAGGCCATGTGGTTGGGTACAATGTCCTGCAACCAGCCCATGTTTTTTTCTTTCAGCTCCTCCGCAATCTGCTTTAACTCCTGCTTGGTGCCCACATCCGGGTTGATGTCATAAGGGGCGGTTACGTCGTAGCCGTGCTCACTGCCGGGACGGGAGCAGAAAAACGGTGCCGAATAAACAGTGCTGATACCCAACTCATGCAGGTATGGGATAATCTGCCTTAATTGCTTAAATGTGAATTTAGGCGATACTTGTAGCCTGTAAGTGGCTGCTGGAATGTATACCATGTTTTGTTTTCAGATTTAGGTTAGAACAGAGCACATCGAACTTCTCAATCCATAACGCGGCCTCTTTTTCGCCTCGTTCGCTGTGCTGCAAATACTCATTATACAGGGTTTGTTGCATCCGGAAAGCAATGTTTTGTGCTTGCCAGTAATCGGCTTCTAATTTTGAGTCTTCAAGTACTTCTAGCAAATCAATCAAAAGCTGCATTTTACGCAGGTCGTCAGGATGCTCCTGTACATGCTTCATCAGTAGCGTAGTACGCTGCGTTGCGGCAAAGTCCAGGGCCGTATAGCCGAGGTTCACACTCATGCGCTTTGCCTCTTCCAGGAGCCGCTTTATCTCTTTTGTGTTCGGCTCCTCTGACTCCAGCTCATGCTGTAGTTTTGTGTTTACGATATATTCTACAGTTGTTTGCAGTGGCCCCGGCAGTTTCATTCCAAGTGTTTTTATGGCTGAAATCAGAGGGTAGTTGTTGTCGTAAAGCTGCTGAAAATTGCTCTCCACATTTTCCATGGTGTTTTCCAGCACCTGATCCAGTATCTTCTTCTGATCATCTTTAAACAAGTGCCAGAATGAATAACTGTGCGATTCAAAGTGCTTGTCTAAGAGCATGATTACCTCACTCACGTTGCCGCGCCCGAACGCGATACGCAGTTCCCTGGTCAGGTTTGCATAATTCTCGATATTCATGAACTCGCGCACACCGCCAAACAGCTGGTGGTCGCCGAGGTGCAGTACACCGAACGTGATGACCTCTTCCTCCCAGGTAACCATTGAGCGGATGTTGGCTCGGCCCACCGCCAGCTTCTGCCGTCCGGCTTCCATCAGGTCGTAATCCAGCGACGTGGCCCGGTAGCTGTACAGCTCCAGTTTCTTGGTATGTTCAGCAAAAAGCGACGAAACAGCATAATGGGCACCTACACGCAGCAAGTCTATAATGGTGGGCTTAACTGATCGCAGGTAGGTTTTTGCGGCATTCTCCTCGCCTTTAATATTGCTCTTTGCCTGGCTCAGCAGCTTAATGAATTCCTTTTCGTAATTTTTTGAACTGAGATCCTGTGCTAGCTGAATGGCCCTGGCTGCATAGAAAATATCCTGCACCGTTTCTATTCCGGTTACTTCATCAAAAAACCACCCGCAGCTGGTGTACATAAGCAGGGTATGGTACTGCATCTCCAGTAGCTTCAGGAAGCGGATTTTCTCCCGCTTACCCAGTTCACGTGTGGTGTGGCTCTGAATAAAGGCCTCTACATTTGCTTCGGAGCGGTCCATGATCACTTGAATGTAACTGTTGCGGCAGGTCCAGGGTGCTGCCCCCAGCTTTTTCATCTCCTGCTCAAAAAGGGGGGTGAGTTGGTCCCGAAGCCAGTCAAAAGCTTTCCGTAGCGGGCCGCGCCAGGCCTGGTTCCACCCACCGTTGCCCCCGGTGTTGCAGCCACAGTTGCTTCGCCAGCGTTCTACGCCATGGGCGCAGCTCCAGGAAGAACCTTCTATTATTTCAGCCTCATACTGCGGCGGGAACTTCTCCAGGAACTCTCCATACACCGTTATCTTCGCCAGGTTCTCATCTTCAATATGGCCAAGAGCATAGGAGAGGGCCATCTCGCCAAAAAGGTGATGGTGCCCGTATGTTTCTCCGTCGGTAGCAATGTGCATCAGCTGTGGTTCCATGCTTCTGTCGTCGAGGGCACCCACCAGGCGGTTCGCCAGGTCTTCGCCCCGGTTAAGCAGCCGCTCAAAAGCTATGCCCTGCGACACCGGCGCATCATAAAAGAACAGCACGATCTCTTTACCGGAAGGCAACTTGCAGCTGTAAGGCCGGCGGGGATTGATTTTTGCCCCTTCGGCATTATGCCATTCTTTTTCCCCGAATTTGCGGAAGCGCCTGGCCTGGTATGGCGACAGGATGGTGAACTTAATGCCGTGTGCTGCCAATACCTCAAGGGTTTGGTTGTCAGCGGCTGTTTCTGCAAGCCACATGCCCTCCGGTTTCCGGCCAAACCGCCTCTGGAAGTCGTAAATACCCCAAATTACCTGTGTCTGCTTATCGCGTTCGTTGGCCAGTGGCATAATGATGTGGTTGTACACCTGTGCCAGGGCCGAGCCATGCCCGGAGAAGCGCTTCACGCTTTCCGCGTCAGCTTCCAGAATGGCCTTATACGTCTCCGGTTCTTTCTTCTGCATCCACTCCAGCAGCGTAGGGCCAAAGTTGAAGCTGATGTGGGCATAGTTGTTGATGATGTCCACGATTTTCCCCTTCTCATCCAGGATGCGGGAAGCAGAATTCCGGGCGTAGCATTCGTCATTTATCCGTTCGTTCCAGTCGTGGTACGGAGAAGCAGATTCCTGCAGTTCCACCTCATTCAGCCAGGGGTTTTCGCGTGGGGGCTGGTAAAAATGCCCGTGTATGCAGATGTAGCGGTCCATTATTTCTGTTGTTGAAGGATGAGTACAGATGCTGGCGGAAGCGTAACAGAAGCACCAGTTTCCAGCGTCTCGTTAATTTCTGACCCGCTTCCTCCCCAAGCCTCGTCGGTTGAGTTGAGGATCTGTTTCCAGCTTCCTCCGCCTGTTGCTTGAGTAATAACAGTTTCTTGAGGCTGGTTGCTTATGTTAAATAAGCAGTAGATGTACGGGTCTTGTCCTTTATGGATAAGGTGCAGCACCAGTTTATCTTCCTCCATGCTTACCTGCATTTTTGGCTTATCTGGTTTGGCCAGGGCAGGGGCGGTTTTTCGCAGTTGTATCAGTTGTTTATAATACTCCCGTAGCTGGTTTTGCTTCTCGTTAGAAGTATAGCTGCGCTGCAGCTTTGACTTGATGAAGGTTTCCTCGCTTTGCGGGTCTGGGGCTTCCCCTTTCGAGGCGAAGTAGGCAAACTCTTCTTTCCGGCCTTTGCGCACTGCCTCTACCAGGTCAGGGTCGGTGTGGCTTACAAAGTAAAGGAATGGGTTTTCCTCACCGTACTCTTCCCCCATAAACAGCATCGGCACATAAGGCGAAAGCAGCACCAGGCCCGCAACTGCCTTCAGCATTTCTGAAGATACCAGCTGGGTGAGGCGTTCGCCCAACATGCGGTTCCCCACCTGGTCATGGTTCTGGGAGCCTACCACAAACTGCTGCGCCGGGTTTGCTGTGGCATCGGTTCCAAGGGTTTTCTTTCGGTGCTCGGAGTAAAGGCCGTTGTACACGAACGTATGCTCCAGGGCCTTTTTCAGATGCTCCGGCTTGCCATAGTCTTCAAAGTATCCTTCCATTTCACCTGTCACCAGGGTATGGATGGCATGATGGTAATCGTCGAACCACTGCGCATCAATTCCATAGCCCCCTTTCTCAATGGGGTTAATGAGGCGCACGTCGCTCTGGTCACTTTCGGCGATGAGCAGGTATCTTCTTCCTTCCTGCTCTTCCAGTTGGTTTACATGTTCCCGCAGCTCCTGCAGGAAATGCTTTGCGCCTGTGTCATAAATAGCATGCACCGCATCCAGGCGCAGGGCATCTATATGGTAGTCGCGGAGCCACATCAGGGCATTCTGCAAAAAGAAATTGCGCACGTGGTCGGAGTGGGCATCATCAAAGTTAAGGGCATTTCCCCAGGGGGTATTGTACTTGTTGGTGAAGTACGGACCATAGTCGTTGAGGTAGTTTCCTTCCGGGCCCATGTGGTTGTACACCACATCCAGTACCACCGAAAGCTCCTGCTCGTGGCAGGCATTCACCAGTTTTTTCAAACCCTCCGGTCCGCCATAGGAGTTTTGCGCGGCAAAAGGATAAACACCATCGTAGCCCCAGTTGCGACCGCCCGGGAACTGGGCAACCGGCATTATCTCGATGGCGGTAATGCCTAAATCCTTCAGCTCCGGAAGTTTTTCGATGATGCTTTCAAATGTGCCTTCTTCTGTAAATGTGCCCACATGCAGTTCATAGATAATGAGCTTCTCCAAGGGCAGGCCTTTCCAGTTTTTGTCCTTCCAGTTAAAGCCGGTATGGTCCACCACGGCAGATGCCTCATGCACACCATCCGGCTGAAACTGCGAGGCGGGATCAGGCCTGTCTTTCTCTCCGTTTAAGGTGAATGTATAGCGCGTGCCGGGCCCTGCGTCCTCTGCCAAGGCAGTCCAGTAGCCGAAAGCCTCGCGCTGTAGTGTTATCTTTTTTTTGTCAGGATTATGAAGCGACACCTCTACCTGCTCTGCCTCCGGCGCCCACACCGTAAAGGTGGTTCCTTTGCCAGGGTTATACTCTGCTCCAATCTTTCTTAATATTGACATAGGAATTATGGTTTTTCACAGCACGTATTAACTTGCTTTACGTGCTTAAGGTTGTACCTTTTTAGTGAAAAAGCAGGTGCAGCAGGATAAGGTTTTTATTGCATTGACTATTGGTATTAGTGCAGTTACGGGTGATATTTGTAAATATAGAATATTGTCCGTAACCTATTAATCTGAGCACAGTAACTACAATTGACAAAATAGAACTACTACACAGAAGACTACATGGAACATCTTGCTGGAACCAAACGCATCGTAATTGAGAATGTAAAACCAGAAATAAACTGCGGAAGATTCCCCGCCAAAAGGGTAGTGGGAGAAGAAGTAACAGTGACAGCTGACATCTTCGGCGACGGCCACGATGAAGTGAAAGCGCAGCTCATATACCGCAATACAAGAGATACAGATTCAGAGAATTGGACTGCCGTTCCCATGGAGTTTCTGGGAAACGACCGCTGGCAGGTAACTTTCAAGCCCGATAGCATGGGGCGGTATGAGTATACCTTAGAAGGTTGGGTAGATCATTTTTACACCTGGCAGAAGGGCCTAAAGAAAAAGTTTGAGGCGGGCCAGGACATTGCAGTAGAGCTGCAGATTGGGGCAGAGATGATAGAAGCCACTGCTGCGCCTGCCGAGGAGCAGCTCCGGGATAAGCTGCACAGCATTGCGCACCAGCTACGCCACAACCCGAATCACGCTGATGCCGTGGCCCTGGCTACAGGCTCAGAGGTATCAGAACTGATGAGCACCACCGGTGAGCGCCAGAACGTAACCACCTATGATAAACGGCTGCAGTTGTACGTGGAACGGAAGAAAGCACTCTTCAGTGCCTGGTACGAGTTCTTCCCCCGATCAGCGTCTCCTCTGGCCGGGCAGCACGGTACTTTCAAAGACTGTGAGCGGCTGCTGCCACGCATTGCTGAAATGGGTTTTGATACCATTTACCTGCCGCCTATCCACCCTATCGGGCACGCTTTCAGAAAAGGCAAGAACAACAATCCATCCTCACAGCCCGGCGAGCCAGGTTCTCCGTGGGCTATTGGCGCTGCTGAAGGAGGTCATGATGCTATTCTGCCGGAACTGGGTACGCTGGATGATTTCCGGAGCTTTGTACAGCAGGCAAAAGAGCATGGAATAGAGATTGCGCTTGACTTTGCCATCCAGTGCTCCCCGGACCACCCGTATGTGAAAGAGCACCCGCAGTGGTTTAAATGGCGCCCGGACGGTACCGTGCAGTATGCAGAGAACCCTCCTAAGAAATACCAGGACGTGCTGCCTGTAAACTTTGAAACCGAAGACTGGCAGAACCTGTGGCAGGAACTAAGAAGAGTGTTGCAGCACTGGATTGATCAGGGCGTCATGGTTTTCAGGGTAGACAATCCGCATACAAAAGCCTTTGCTTTCTGGGAGTGGGTGATTGAAGACATCCATAAAGATCATCCGGAGGTTATTTTCCTGGCGGAAGCCTTTACCCGTCCCCGCGTAATGGAGCGCCTGGCAAAACTAGGTTTTACGCAGTCGTATACCTATTATACCTGGCGTAACTCAGCCGAGGAGTTGAAGGAGTATATGCGTGAACTGACAAAGACAGAAATGCGCGAGTACTTCAGACCGAACTTCTGGCCGAACACACCGGACATTAACCCGCCAGCGCTGCAGGAAGGTGGCGAAGCAGCTCATATCACACGTCTTGTAATGGCGGCTACCATGTCGTCGAACTACGGTTTGTATGGACCGGTATATGAGTTTAATATCGCCACGCCGGTACCAGGCAAAGAAGAGTACCTGGACTCTGAGAAGTATGAAATAAAGCACTGGGACTGGGGGAAGCTGACCAAAACCCGTGAAGTCATCACGATGATTAACAGGGCCCGGAAAGTGAACACCGCGCTGCAGACTACCTGGAACATTGCCTTCGGTAATAGCGACAACCCTGCTTTCCTGTGTTATGTGAAGTGGAGCAGCGACTTCAGCAATAAAATAGTGGTTGTGGTAAACCTCGACCCTTACAATACCCAGTCCGGATGGGTGCAGGTGCCCTTGGCAGAACTGAAAATGAACCCTGGGCAGTACGTGGTACACGACCTGCTGACGGAGCGCAAATATACCTGGAAAGACGAGTGGAATTATGTGGAGCTGCGTCCGCGCGAAATGCCGGTGCACGTATTCCGTATAGAAGAAACCAGTGCAGGCCACAACTTATAAAAAATAAACGGTTACCTTAAACCGACTTAAAAGAAGAACCCTTTTGACCACAATTATGGCTGACGAAAAAGAACTGTTAGACGACAACATCCATTGGTACAAAGATGCCATCATCTATGAACTGCATATTAAAGCTTTTAAAGATGGCAACGGCGATGGCATCGGTGACTTTAAAGGCTTGATGCAAAAGCTGGATTATCTGGAAGATTTAGGTGTAACGGCTATCTGGCTGCTGCCCTTTTATCCTTCACCTCTCCGCGACGACGGGTATGACATTGCAGATTATTTTAGCATCAATCCGTCCTACGGAAACATGCAGGACTTTAAGCTTTTCGTGAAAGAAGCGCACCGTCGCGGCTTAAAGGTCATCACAGAGCTTGTTATCAACCACACTTCTGATCAGCATCCGTGGTTTCAGCGGGCCCGTAAAGCCAAAAAGGGTTCAAAACACAGGGACTTCTACGTATGGACAGATGATAACACGCAATGGAAAGATGTTCGCATCATTTTCACTGATACAGAGCAAAGTAACTGGACCTGGGACCCGGTAGCAGAGCAGTACTACTGGCACCGCTTTTTCTCGCACCAGCCGGATTTAAATTACGATAACCCGGATGTGCAGAAAGAGGTGTTTAAAGTGCTAGACTACTGGCTCGACCTTGGGGTAGATGGCTTCCGCCTGGATGCAGTTCCTTACCTGTATGAGCGCGAAGGTACGAACGGAGAGAACCTGCCGGAAACGCACGAGTTCCTTAAAA
This sequence comes from Pontibacter brevis, assembly GCF_054779655.1. Taxonomy (NCBI): domain Bacteria; kingdom Pseudomonadati; phylum Bacteroidota; class Cytophagia; order Cytophagales; family Hymenobacteraceae; genus Pontibacter; species Pontibacter brevis. Next base: position 13,618 of record NZ_BAAGXV010000017.1, on the reverse strand, counting down.
AGCTGCGCGCGCACGTTGATAGTAAGTATGAGGGTAAGCTGCTGCTGGCGGAAGCGAACATGTGGCCGGAAGATTCAGCCGCTTATTTCGGCAACGGTGATGAGTGCCACATGAACTATCACTTCCCTATCATGCCGCGCCTGTTCATGTCGGTGAAGATGGAGGATCGCTACCCGATTATCGATATTTTTAACCAGACACCCGAGATACCTGAAAGTTGCCAGTGGGCCATGTTCCTGCGGAATCACGATGAGCTGACGCTGGAAATGGTAACCGACGAGGAGCGTGACTACATGTACAAGGTCTACACCAAAGACCCGATGGCACGCATCAACTTAGGTATCCGCCACCGCCTGGCCCCACTCCTGGGGAACGACCGCAACAAGATAGAGCTCATGAACGTGCTGCTCTTCTCCATGCGCGGAACCCCTGTGGTGTACTATGGCGATGAAATAGGCATGGGGGATAACTATTACCTAGGCGACCGCGACGGCGTGCGCACGCCGATGCAGTGGAACGAAGACCGCAACGCCGGCTTCTCCACAGCTAACCCGCAGCGCCTGTACCTGCCTGTCATCATCGACCCGGAATATAAGTATGAGTCGATAAACGTAGAGACGCAGAACCATAATGCCAATTCTCTGCTCTGGTGGATGCGCCGGATCATAAACATGCGCAAGCGCTACAAAGCTTTTGGCAGGGGTACCATCAAGTTTCTTTCTCCAAATAACTCTAAAGTGCTGGCTTTTGTGCGGGAGTATGAAAACGAGACCATCCTGGTTATCGCCAATCTGTCCCGCTTCCCTGAAGCGGTGGAACTGGACCTGCACGATTATAAAGGCCGAATACCGGTAGAGGTATTCAGCAAGAACAAATTCCCGAACATAAAAGAGGAAGACTACCTGTTCACGATAAGTGGCCACGGCTACTATTGGATGGAACTGCAGCCGCAGGAAGTTTTACAGGAATCAGACGGGCAGCAGCAGGCGGTGCAGATAGGTTCTCTGAAAGCAGCCTTAGATGCGAAAACACTTAAGACACTGGATGCTACCATACTGCCTCCATATGTATTAAAACGCCGCTGGTTTGGTGGCAAGGCACGTACCGTGCAGCGCATGCAGGTAATCAACAACATGCCGCTTCCGCTAGGCAAGGCAGGTGCCTCCATGCTCTTTATTGAAGTGAGCTACAACGAAGGACTGCCGGAGCTGTACCAGCTGCCTGTGGCCTTTGCCACCGGCGATGAGGAGCAGGAGCTACGCAATAATTACCCGAACGGTGTGATTGCCCGTGTCGCCATAGACGGCAAAGAAGGTATCCTGTACGATGCCCTCTATAGCGACGAATTCCGGCAGAACCTGCTGCAGATGATGGTGAAGAAAAAGAGAGTGCGGCAGGATGAGGCAGAGCTAGTTGGCTACAGCAACAAAAATGTGGCAACTGACCTGCGCAGTTCAACAGAGCCGCTCACGTCTAAAATCCTGGCGGCAGAGCAGAGCAATACGTCCATCATTATAGGCAACTCGCTCTTCCTGAAAGTTTACCGCAAGCTAGACAGAACCATGAACCCGGATGTGGAGGTGGTGCAGATGCTGACTGAGAAGGTGGGCTTTGCGAATACGCCACGCTTCCTGGGGGCAATAGAGCAGCACGAGGAAGGCAAGCAGCCGATGGTGCTGGTGATGCTGCAGGAACTGGTGCCAAACCAGGGCGATGCCTGGGATTACGTAGGGGATTCGTTGAAGCGCCTCTATGAGCGTATCCTGACGCAGAACGAGCGCCTGAAGCCAAAACAATCAGCCGGTTCTCTGGCCCGTCCGCTGGCCTTCTCTGAAATTCCGGAAGAAGTGCAGATGCAGATAGGCGGGGCCCATGTGGAGCGTGTGGAGCTATTGGGCCTGCGTACCGCAGAAATGCATCTGGCTTTGGGTAGCATAGACGATGAGAAGGACTTTGTGCCGGAGGAGTTCTCGCTGCACTACCAGCGCTCCCTGTACTCTTCCCTGACATCGCTTGTCCGCAGCAACTTCGACAGCTTGCAGAAGCACTTGCCGAACCTGCCGGACAACGTCCGGGGAGAGGCCGAAGAGGTGCTAAACATGCGCGAAGAGGTGTTGGAACGCCTGAAAATGATTTTCTCACGCAAAATAGATACGCTGAAAATCAGAACCCACGGCGACTACCACTTAGGGCAGGTACTGTTTACAGGTAAAGACTTCTACATCATCGACTTTGAGGGAGAGCCGGCACGTTCCTTTAGTGAGCGCCGCTTAAAGCGCTCGGCCCTGCGCGATGTGGCTGGTATGATACGCTCGTTCCACTACGCCGCTTACAGTGCCCTGTTCCAGCAGGAGGGACTGCGTCGTGAGGATGTGGATTACCTGGAGGCATGGGCTGAGCAGTGGTATCAATACGCCAGTGGCTTCTTTATGCACAACTACCTGAGTAAGACCATGGGCACAGGCATTGTGCCGGCTAAAGAAGAGGATTTCGAGATACTGATTCACACCTTTCTGTTAGAGAAGGCAATCTATGAACTCGGATATGAATTGAATAATCGTCCGGATTGGGTGCTCATCCCCATCAGAGGCATCAAATACATCATGAAAAAGTATAAGAATGGCTAAGAAAAAAGAAAGCACAACCACCGAGACCACGAATATAACACAAACCACCGGCCAGCAGGAAACTGGCCAGGAACAAAATAAGGCAACCTCTAGAAGAGGCCGTAAGCCAGCAGCTGATGCTGCTGGCGGAGGCCAGGAGGAAGCTCCTGCAACGCGAGGAAGAAAGAAGAAAACAGATGCCCCGGCGGCGGCTGAGATGGGTTCTCCCGTCACTGCTGCTACACCGGGAGAGGATGGAGCAAAGCCTGCAAAGCGTGGCCGACCCAGGAAATCAGAAACAGGAACCACTGCTGCTACAACTACAGGAGCAACCGATGCAACCAGTAAGAAAGGCAAGGCTAAAAAACCTGGTGTCTCGGTAGAGGGTTCAGAGGTAGTCGTGCCGGTTGCCAGCAACGGTACGGTGCAGGAAAACATTGTTGTTAAAACGAAGGGCACCGAAAAAGCTGCCACGGAAACAGAAACATCTGCTACATCAGCAGCTCTTGGGCAGGCTGACGTAGATCAGGGAAGCCAGAATTTTATGGAACAGCCACAACAGGAGCAAAGCAGTACTGACCAGCAGTCAGATGTGGGAGTACAACTTGCCAGCCGTCTTACAGAGTTTGATATTTACCTGTTTAAGGAGGGAAGGCATTTCTCTTTATATGACAAACTCGGCTCGCACCGCATGGAGCACGGTGGCCGCCAGGGTACTTACTTTGCTGTCTGGGCCCCGAATGCCGAGCAGGTATCTGTCATGGGCGATTTCAATGGCTGGAGCCGCGATAGTCACAGACTATACCTGCGCGGAGACGAGTCCGGTATATGGGAAGGCTTTGTGCCGGACGTGTCGGCGGGTGTGATGTACAAATACCACATCAAGTCGCGGTATAACCTGTACCATGTAGAGAAAAGCGATCCGTTTGCCTTCAGCCGTGAGCAGCCACCGCAAACAGCTTCTGTTGTAGCAGACCTGCAGTATGAGTGGCAGGACCAGCAGTGGCTGGACCGCCGCAGAAATATGGCGGACCAGGCGCAGCCTTACAGTGTGTATGAACTGCACCTGGGCTCCTGGCGTCGTAAACCGGAAGAAGATAACCGCCCGCTTACCTACCGGGAGCTGGCAGAGGAACTGCCGGCTTATGTAAAGCACATGGGCTTTACGCATGTGGAGCTCATGCCAATCATGTTCCACCCGTTTGCCGGTTCGTGGGGCTACCAGGTAACAGGTTATTTTGCGCCGGCCAGCACGTTCGGCTCACCGCAGGACCTGATGCACCTGATAGACGTGCTGCACCAGCACAACATTGGGGTAATTCTGGACTGGGTGCCTTCGCACTTCCCATCCGATGAGCACGGGCTTGCTTACTTTGACGGCACGCACCTGTTTGAACACTCTGATCCGCGACAGGGCTACCACCCAGACTGGAACAGCTATATCTTTAACTTTGGCCGCAACGAGGTACGCTCTTTCCTTATCAGTAATGCGCTGTTCTGGTTGGACAAGTACCATGCTGATGGCTTGCGTGTTGACGCCGTAGCCTCTATGCTGTACCTCGACTACAGCCGCAAAGAAGGTGAGTGGATACCGAACGAGCATGGAGGCCGTGAAAACCTGGAGGCGCTTTCGTTCCTGAAAGACTTCAACTATGCCGTTCGTGAGCGTTACCCGGATGTTAAAACCATCGCGGAGGAATCGACTGCATGGCCTGGTGTTACCGGGCAGGTGGAGCATGGCGGCCTCGGCTTCGATATGAAGTGGATGATGGGCTGGATGCACGATACCCTGGACTATTTCTCAAAAGACCCGATTTACCGCAGATACCACCAGGGCGAGATCACGTTCAGTATGATGTACGCCTTCTCTGAAAAGTTCATGATGCCACTTTCTCATGATGAGGTAGTGCATGGTAAAGGATCGCTTCTGCAGAAAATGCCGGGCGACGAATGGCAGCGATTTGCAAACCTGCGCACGCTGTATGCTTACATGTACGCGCACCCTGGAGCCAAGCTGTTGTTTATGGGGGCAGAGATAGCGCAGAGCAGCGAGTGGAACCACGACAGCAGCGTGGATTGGCATTTGCTGGAGTACGGCTATCACAGAGGTATTCAAGAGGAATTACGTGAGCTGAACGCCATTTACCAGCAGGAGCCTGCGCTGTACGCGCATAGCTTTGACCCTGCCGGCTTTGAGTGGGTTGATTATAATGATGCACACAACAGTGTCATGTCCTTCCTGCGCAAGAGCGATAACCCGGATGATACACTGCTGGTGGTATGTAACTTTACACCGGCCATGCATGAGCATTACCGTTTGGGTGTGCCGCATGCAGGTCAGTGGGTGCAGGTGTTTAACTCTGACGATAGTCGCTATGGGGGCAGCAACCAGCATAACGAAGGCCCTATCAGCACATATGATGAGCCGTTCCACGGCCGTGATTATTCACTTACACTGAAGTTGCCGCCACTTTCTGTGGTGTACTTTAAGCTTCAGCGTTAAGAAGCATCAGGACCTGATAAATAGAAAGGGGCAGCGTGATTTCACGCTGCCCCTTTCTATTTAGTCTTAGAAAGATATGTGTACATACTTTACAGTAGCAGTAAGCCGTTCTGGCTGGAGTTTATTTACTGAAAGGAACAGAAATTCTTACCCCTGTGGTGCAGCGGTAAAAATATAACCTCTCACCAAACCATAAAACCAAAAGCCAATACTTCATATTAGTACCGGCCATTTACACAAATTTACATGCTTTTGTGTAGTGGTCATGACTAAGATCAATATTTTCTTTAGTCTGCTTTGGCCACTACTTTCTCGTATGCTTTTCTTGGGCTGCCCTTGAAATACACCTCTCCACAATAGACATAGCCCATTTTTTCAAAGGTTTTCATCATAGCAATATTATCAAAATTAGTATCAGCTTTGATGCTATATATGTTTTGGCTGAGGGCATACGCTTCTATGAACTCAAAAATCTTTTTGGCGAGACCTTTTCCCAAATGCTTTTCGGAAACAGCTATCCGATGCACTACCACAAAATCATCATTCGTTAGCCACTTACCTTCAATCTTTGCATATTCAGGTTCGTCGTTCACCAGCACGGCGCTATAACCCACAATTGTTTCTCCTTCGGTCAAAACAAAGCCTACGCCCTTTTCAATGTCATTCTTTACTACTTCCGGGTTGGGGTAGCCGTCCTGCCATTGATTGCTGCCGTCCGCTTTCCTGCGGGCTATTGCTCCCTGCAGGATTTCCCAGATTTGAGATTGTTCCGTTAAATCAGCTTTTCTGAAACTGTATTCCATTGTAATGTTGTTGAAACTGTATTTTTATGTTTAAAGGAGCTTAGCCTTATACTGGCACATTAGCTGCAGCACTTTTAACCAGTGTTTCCTGGCTCAATTCATCCTGTTGCGGTATGGCTTTCCGAATCATAAAGCAGAGCATGATATTGACAAAAGCCAATGCACAAAAGGAGTAAAGAAACACCGACATGCTAAACTGCTGTATCAGAAAGCCGCCAATAAAAGGGGTTATTGCCTGTGCTATTAAGGGCATACGGGCAAGTTTCCCCATAACAACGGCATAACTTTCCTGCCCGAATATGGCTAAGGGTAAAGTGCCTCGCAAAATAGAACGCATTCCGTTGCCCATTCCAAACAGGATAACACCCAGAAAAGCAACTTTGGGGTCGAGAAAAAACAGGAAGATTCCTGCCAGTGTGGCAACAGCCGAAACAATAGCTGTTTTTACAGGTGCAGGGTTAGACAATACCATATCCAATACCCGGACGCCTGCCTGGCTTGGCCCCAGAAATGCAACAATACTTAACACAGTTGCCATTGCTATTTTTTTATCCAACAGAATATCTATAAGATGAATTATAACTCCTGTCGTAAGAATAGCGCCAATTGTAAAATAGAGGAGCATTAAATAAAAGATTTTGGATTGAAACACATCCTTCGAAACTGCTCCTTTCTGGCTTGGGTGTGGCTCTTTCGTAGCTTTACTTGCTGCCGAGGGGAAAGCAAAGCGGTGAATTGGTAGAATCGTTATGAGCAGTATAGCCGCATAAATAAAACAGGCAGTACGCCATCCATAGTTACTGAGTAAAAGCGATACAAGCGACCATGAGATGGTAGGTGCCAGACTGGCAATCAAGGTAACCTGGACTATTACCTTACTTGTGCTCTTGCCATATTTCTTTCCCAGCGAAGCAAACAGCGCGTCGTACAAGCCCATTCCCATGGCAACTCCAATAATCGCCCAACCCGACAAAAACATAAGGAAATGTTCTGACAAGCCAAGGATTACCAGGCCCAGGGCCATGACCACGCCCGCATATGGCAAAACAAGGTTTCGCTCGTTTGCCTGGATTATGTTCCCGATCTGAGGCAACAGCAGTCCCGAAATGAGTAGCGATAACGACAAGGAACCATACACCATCTGATAAGACCAGCCTGTGTCTTTCATGATCGGCTCAGCCAATACCGACAGAATAAAATAGGAGCCACCCCACAACAAGATTTGCCCAATACCCAGCGCCACATTTTTGTAAACAGACGGCTTTGGGATTTCTAAAGATATATCCACAGTTTTCATTTCTCCCGAAGCAAAGTTCAGAAGAATCTACAGATTCGTAAAACGTTATTTTTCGATATGAGCAATCATAAGGTTGTTTTACACCATAAATTCAGATAACGCAGGTCTTTACTGAAAGGAAAAGAAGCACTGAGCATTTCCAAAGCAGGTGAATTGCCTGCCAAATATGCGACACAAAATCTGAGAATGCTTAAAAGAAAAGTAATCCTTTTAGAACCACATAAATTAAGCACTGGAAGAACCAGGAAAGGAGGAATTGCTTAAATTGAGAATAAATTCTTTCGCAGACGAACATGGATGAAATAAAATAAGAAGACATCAAACAAGAAGTGTTTGACTTGTATGATGACTATGCGCACAACCGGGTCAACAGGCGCGAGTTTATACAGAAGTTATCGGCTTATGCAGTGGGAGGATTAACTGTAGCCTCGCTGATGAGTTTCCTTATGCCGGATTACAAGGGTTCCATACAGGTTAAGCCGGATGATCCGCGCATAAAGTCCGACTACGTTCAGTATCAGTCCCCAAAAGGTGGCGGAACGATCAAAGCCCTTTTATCCATGCCTGCGGATGCGAAACAGAAACTTGGAGGTATTGTAGTGGTGCATGAAAACCGTGGTTTGAACCCGCATATTGAAGATGTGGCAAGGAGAGCCGCCCTGGCAGGTTTTGTTTCACTTGCGCCCGATGCTTTAACGCCTTTAGGCGGCTATCCGGGCACCGACGATGAAGGCTGTGCGCTGCAAAGCAAGAGGGACCGGAACGAGATGTTGGAGGATTTTATTTCTGCCTACGAGTACCTGAAAAGTCACGAGGCCTGCAATGGTAAAGTCGGGGTAGTAGGCTTTTGCTTTGGTGGATGGATTGCCAATATGATGGCAGTACGCATTCCGGATCTGGCGGCAGCCGTTCCATTTTATGGTGGCCAGCCGGCTACCGGGGATGTGCCTAAGATACAGGCTCCACTACTTTTACATTATGCCGAACTGGATACCCGTGTAAATGAGGGCTGGCCTGCCTATGAAGCGGCTTTGAAAGAGCATAAAATAGACTGCACGGCTTATATGTACGCGAATGTAAATCATGGTTTCCATAACGATACAACTCCACGTTACGATAAAGCAGCAGCCGAGCTTGCCTGGAAACGCACCATTGACTTTTTCAACGAGAAACTGAAATAAAGAAGCAAGTTCAACCAAACCCATGGCACTTTACCAGTGTCACTTTCCTTTGCGCAAGGGGAAGAGCTTGCGGGAACTCTTGTGCTCATCTTTTGTGCTGCTTGCTGCCACGTTTGTCTCTGAAACAGAGCGTACATCTTCGATAGAATAGAAAGCCTGCGGATTGTAGTTGCGGATAATGTCAATGACGCTGTCCAGCCTTTTGCGTTTCACAATCATGAAAAGAAGGTTCACTTTGCCCCGTGTGCCACGCGCATCCACACTCGTGAGCCGATAGCCGTGCCCTTTGAGTTGCTCTATGAGTTGATCTGCAGGCTCTACCGTAATCACCCGCACCACCGCTTGCCCGAGAGCCAGCTTCTGCTCTATACGCAGACCTAAAAAGTTACCGGTAGCAAAGCCCCCTGCCCAAGCAAGGTAAGAGGCCACGTTGCTAAGGTTCTCCATCACCTGTGTAATGGCAATCAACCAGATCAGCACTTCCATGAACCCCAGCAGGGGAGCAATCACTTTATCGCCCTTCGAAACAAAGACAATCCGCAGGGTGCCCAGGGTCACATCGCATATACGCGCCAAAAAAATCAAAGCAGGTATGATGACCCACTCTACGATTCCGGGATCTATTCCTTCAAAATAATTCATTCCTTTGTCTGAGGGCGGAGGCAACACCCCATTTTCTATTTAGCATTTTAAGAAACCTCAGCGATTGTCGGCACTTTATCCCCGACAAACTCACTACGTGTTTTCGGCAAGGCGCCAGGATAATTCTGCTGAATAAACAGAACCAGTTTTTCACGTACAAGGCAGCGCAAATCCCAGGCTATGCCGGAACTAGTGGCGCTCATCAGGGCACGCAGTTCCAGTGTGCGTTCCTTTGAGTCTGTTACCTGCAGCCCCGCCACGCGTTTATCCCACAGATCGGTGCCTGCCAGTATTCTGTTCAACTCTTTCCGAACCTCCTCTACCGGTACCGTATAGTCTGTGTAGAGGTAAACGGTGGCAAGAATGTCGGAGCCGGTGCGGGTCCAGTTCTGGAAAGGCTTTTCTATAAAATAGTTGAGCGGCAGAATCAGCCGCCGGTTGTCCCAGAGGCGAAGCACCACATAGGTCATGGTAATTTCCTCTACCCGGCCAAACTCCCCCTCCAGCACCAGCACATCGTCCAGGCGGATAGGTTGAGTAAAAGCTAACTGCATGCCTGCCAGCAGGTTCGCGATAGACCGCTGCGCGGCCAAACCGACAACAATACCGGCCACACCCGCAGACGTGAGTAAACCAGTTCCTAACCGCCGGACAGCGTCAAAGCTCAGCAAAATAAATGAAGCTGCCATAAAAATGATGATAGTGACAGCTAGCTTTTTCACAAACGTAAGCTGTGTAAACAGTTTGCGCTCCCTGATATTGTCTGATTTGTCTATCGCATACTGGTGCCGCACCATATCGCCAGCCACATCTGTCAGTTTTACCAACACCCAGGAGAATACAATAATGTCCAGTATCTCTATGATGCGCCGCATGGTGTCAAGCTGGCTTTCGGCAAAGGGCAGCATTTGTATGGACATGGATACGAAGAGCAGCGGTATGAAAAATCCCAATGGCTGGCTTAAGCGCTCCGTTAGGGAACGGACCAGGTACGGGTTCTCTTGGCGGTTGTAAATCCGCAGCAGCTTGAAAATGATAAATTTCACTACTATGCCAAGCAGGATGGCCGCCGCTATGATGACTAATCCTATTGCAAAATCAGGAAGGCGGTATATATAGTCTGTGATCTTTTTCATAAAGTTTAATTATACATTCTGCACAATTCATTATACCCGCTCATGCCGCGTATTTCTACTTTACGGGCCTGCTCCCCATTTCATGCCTGCTCCTTTCAAGACAGAACTTTGTGTGAGCGGAAGAAAGTGCCTTACATGTAGTTGGATTCCTGTCATTGTGCTGTAGGGAGAGAATTCGGGCAAGGTTTTCAAAGAACCGAACAGCCTGGGCCGGGGCCAGCGGAGGTACGTATTGTTGAGTAGAATTACTACAGATTAGACTTTCAGGTTGTATTTTGTTAAATTAGGTCTAAAATACTTTGTTGGTGAAATGATTATAGCTATTTTTATATATTAGCTAAACGTAAATGATTTATTATGCGTATGGATAACTAGGTAATTGTATCCAACCTAAACTAAATTAATGCAAAAAGATAGGCTAAAGAGATTGTGGAGATACACCCAGCGTGCAATCTTAAAAACGGCCTGCATAAACATACCTGACAAATGGCAAAACTGATCATCGTATCGAACAGGCTTCCCGTAAAACTGCAAGAGAAAGAGGGTGAGTTAGTATACAAAACGAGTGAAGGCGGACTGGCTACAGGCCTTGGATCCATTTATAAACAAGGCGATAACCTTTGGATTGGATGGCCGGGTATGGTTATTGAGGAGCCTGAGAAGCAACAGCGCGTGGCCGATGATATCCGAAAGGAGAGCATGAGCCCCGTGTTTCTGACAGAGACAGAGATAAAAGAATTCTATGAAGGCTTCAGCAACGAAACGCTTTGGCCTACTTTCCATTATTTCAGTCAGTATGCTATCTATGAGCAGCAGCTTTGGGAAACCTATGTACAGGTGAACCAGAAGTTTTGTGAAGCGGTAGTGGCACAGGCCGGTCCGGAAGATACGATTTGGGTACACGACTACCAGCTTTTGCTATTGCCGTCTATGCTGCGTGAAAGACTTCCGAACAGTACCATCGGCTTCTTTCAGCATATTCCGTTCCCTTCTTACGAGGTGTTCCGCTTATTGCCATGGCGAAAAGAACTGCTGGAAGGTATGCTGGGCTCTGACCTGGTAGGTTTCCACACCTACGATGACATGCGCCACTTCCTCAGCTCCGTTAACCGCCTGGTAGGGTATGGCAGCATGCACGGCTGGATCAATACCAATTCCCGTTCTCTGCTGGTAGACTCTTTCCCGATGGGAATAGATTATGAAAAGTACAGCAGCACCGCTGCAACCGAAGAGGTGCAGAAGCGGGAGCAGATTTACCGGGGCAACCTGAATGCCGAGAAGGTAATTCTTTCTATCGACAGGCTGGATTACTCCAAAGGTATAGCGCAGCGCCTGAAGGCATTTGAGCTGTTCCTGGAGAAGCATCCGGAGTTTCATGCAAAGGTGACCCTGCTTATGCTCGTGGTGCCAAGCCGTGATGCCGTAGAGAAGTACAAAGAATTGAAAGAAGAAGTAGATGAGTTAGTGGGCCGCATTAACGGTAAGTACAGCCGCATCAGCTGGAACCCGATTCAGTACTTCTACCGCTCTTACCCGCTCGAGACACTGTCGGCTTTTTACCGTATGGCCGATGTGGCATTAGTAACCCCCATGCGCGATGGTATGAACCTGGTTTGTAAGGAGTACATCGCGAGTAAGTCTGACCAGAAAGGGGTGCTGATATTGAGCGAGATGGCAGGAGCCTCCAAAGAACTTTCCGATGCCCTGCTCATCAACCCGAATGACATTAACCAGATGGTAGAGGCGATTGCTACGGCACTCACCATGCCGGAGGAGCAGCAGATTGCCCATATGCGCAACATGCAGGAGTCGTTGCAACGTTATAATATCCACCATTGGGTGAGCATGTTCATGGACCGCTTGTCTTATGTAAAAATCAAACAGCTGTCGCTGGCAACTTCTTACCTCGACGATGCCACCATACAGGAGATGCACGATGCCTATGATTCAGCCAGTTCACGCCTGTTCTTCCTGGAGTATGACGGTGGTTTGGTAGATTACCGCAACCGTCCGCTGATGGCGAGGCCGGATGATGAGCTGATAGCCCTCCTGGAGCGCCTTAGCAGCAACCCGAAGAACCGCGTCGTGGTAGTCAGCAGCCGTGAAAAAGCAACCATGCAGGACTGGCTGGGCCACCTGAACATTGATATTATTGCGGAGCACGGCGTCTGGATAAAGCAAAGAGGAACGGGTTGGCAAACCATGCTCAGCCTACTGGATGACTGGAAGAAGGATATCCGCATGATCCTGGACCTGTACGTAGACCGTACGCCAGCCTCCTTTATAGAAGAGAAAGAGTACTCCCTTGTGTGGCACTACCGCCGTGTTGAAACCGGACTTGGCGAACTGCGCGCCCGGGAGCTCGTAAACCACCTGAACTTTATTGCCTCCAACAGTAACCTGCAGGTACTGGATGGCCAGATGGCTGTGGAAATAAAAGCGCAGGAAATCAACAAAGGAAAAGCATCCAGTTACTGGCTGAGCAAGTTCCCGCACAAGTTCGTATTAGCCGTTGGCGATGACTGGGGTGATGAGGATATCTTCAAAGCGATGCCTCGCGAAGCCTATACGGTGAAAGTAGGTAATTCTTATTCTGTGGCGAAATATCACGTGGACACCTGTGATGAAGCCCGACAAATTCTGGACAGACTGGTGCAGACAAGAAGGCAGGAACAGTCTCCTGGTGCCCTGATGACTGGTTGATTAATCAATCAGGGGAAAAGATAAAAGAAAGCCCGTTGTTACAGTACTGTAACAACGGGCTTTCTTTTATAATTGGCTTCTGTGCAGTACCTGATGTGATACTGCATTGTCTAAAGCCCCTTCTATTTTGCCTAAGCTGCCATAGCGAGGCTTATCCAGCGGCTCATTAATAACCTTTTCCATCTTTCCTTCCTGTGTTCTCAAGGCCGGGTGGCCTCGTCTTGGGGGTAGGGGCTCTCTTTAGCATCGCGCTGAGCATTTGAAGTTGCCCTCGCTCCGCTATGGGCTGCCTCACTACGTTCAGCACCACATCAAATACAAGGCGCTCAACCCAAAGACTGGAAACACATTCACTTCGTGCTAGCAAATTCCTAAAAAAAGTACAGTCTTGACTATGGAAAAAGTCCTCGCCAAATGAATTAGCAGGCTCCCCTCCTTGGATTAGCCAAAACGAGAGTTTTGAGCTAACGAGCGTAGCTCTGAGGGGTAGGGGTGGTTTGACCCGGTATAGCAAAAAATGCGGGAGGGACTATGGAAACTATTTTAGGTGATTTGGTATAAGCTATCGTGTAGCAGCTTAGTAGCTCGTAACTAATGGCTTGAGCTTGATCAAGGTATTCAAGTCCCAGCGGGACGACCTGTTACTAGGTCGTGTTGACAATTAATGAATGATTTTGTTTTACTGTTGTTTAAGTTTCAAAAAGCTTATGCGACGTTACGAAATCAGCGACTATGACTGGCAACGCC